>CAYSZB010000015.1:0-30938 GCA_964435475.1 uncultured Anaerolineaceae bacterium
CCTTAGGACATTTCTACTTTGCTGACTTTAGGACATTTTAACTTAGCCTTGACAACGCGCTCGGAGGAGACAGGCTGATTATTCATAAGGCTTTCTTCTGGGCTATAATAATTCGGCAGGAAATACCAGAGTGATCTGCGAATTTTGAGATATTTGTGCTTGGAAGGCAGTCATGAAAGCAACAGAAAAAGCTAAGATCGGAATTGTCGGTACAGGTTTTATCGGCGATGGGCTGAAGAAGACCATTGCCTTTTTACCAGATCTTTCTGTTTCCAAAATCCTGACCCAAAGGGGTCTGGATAGTTTTCCGGGCGAGCAGGTTTACACCAATTCAGTCGATGAGCTGATTGAAGAAAGTGACCTGGTGGTCGAATGTAATGGTGATGCAATTTATGCGACAGAGGTTCTCTCCCAGGTATTGGATGCGGGAATCCCGGTGGTCACCATGGATGCCGAATTGCATATCACATCCGGTAGTTACTTGTCGACGAAGGGGCTGATCACAGAGGCAGAAGGCGACCAACCGGGAGCCCTATCTGCTTTGGGAAAAAGCCTGGCAAGTATCGGATTTGTACCCCTGGTGTATGGTAACTTGAAGGGATTTCTCAATTACAACCCAACCGTGGAAGATATGCAATATTGGGCAAAATTCCAGGGTATCTCACTGGAACAGGTAACCGAGTCTACCGATGGAACGAAAGTGCAAGTGGAACAGGCTTTGATCGCCAATGGCATGGGCGCTGTAATTGGTAAACAAGGCATGCACGGACTTGAAAGCGAGGACATATATAAGGACTCGAAGGTTTTAGCAAGCTATGCCAAGCAAAAAGGCATGCCAATCAGCGATTACCTGTTACGCAAGCCCCAGGCCAAGGGTTGGTTTCCAGCCGGGGTCTTTATTACAGCTGAATATGACCAAGGGCAGGCATCCGTCCTGAAGTACCTGAAATTGGGAGAAGGCCCTTTTTATACGCTGGTTAAAAATTACCACCTGTGCCACCTTGAGATTCCCAACACGATACGGCAGGTATTACAGGGAGAAGGTGTGCTGTTGGATAACAGCATGCAACCGAGCGCCAGTGTGTGTGTGATCGCCAAGCAGGATCTGAAACCCGGCTTGCAGATCAAAAGGGCGAACCGTAGTTTCCTGGTACGTGGTGAGGCGCTATGCATCAAAGATGCCATGAACCATTTACCTTTGGGATTGACGTGTGACCTGGTTGTCAGACGACCCATAAAAGCAGGACAAATGATCGAACTGGATGACGTTGACCTGCCGGATTCGAGAGCTTATCAGGGATGGCTTTTCACGAGAAGCCTTGTGAAGTAAACATTCTCTCTTTCTCCTAATAACAAAAAATACCGCCTTGCGGTATTTTTTTGTCTGTCGGCCTACCAGGTTTCTATCCAGATCATGGGAATGGCTTGATGCTTGACCAGTCATCTCCCAGGATCATAATAATATGGATTGGTGAAGCGGGATCATACCTGCTGGTGATGCTGGCAGATTTCAGCTGCATCAGGTCAGCCAGGTATTTCAGGGTATAAGGTTTGGCGTTGTACATAACCAAACTGGAGTAAACAGTGTAATCTGCATTGGTTTCTTCCACCACGTTCAATCCCTGGTTGCGCAGATATTCAGCAGTGGACGCGGCCAGCCCGGAAATGGAAGAGCCATTTCGGACCGAGATCGACGCATCTTCAAGTACTGCCAACTCAAGAATATCTTTTCCCAACGCTGCGGGTCCAACCGCGACACCGCTGGAAAAGACTTCATCCCTTAACAGGCGGATCTTATCCAGTATCGGCTTCAGGATGTCCAATCCGTTGGGAGATCGTGCCATGATCACATATTCACCAGTGATCACGACTTGGTTTATCGAGTCTGAAGGTATTTCCAGGACCTTCAAGCCTAACTTGATGGCTTCTTCAAGGGAAAGGTTTGTTCGAATACCGCTTGAGATGCTGTTGTAGATGCTGTTGGCATTGGCGACAAGGGTTGGCATCATATTCAAGCTCATCACCTTATCGCGGATCGCAAATATCACTTGTTGTTGCCGTTTTGAGCGGTCAAAATCACCACCTTCAGTTGACCTTGCACGGGCGTAGGCAAGTGCGAGTTCACCATTTAAAGTAGCTTCTCCAGCAGGTAGAATAACCGTGTTGTGTTTGCCAAGCGGGTCGATCTTTATCTCTTCTGGCACATCGATGGTAATTCCCCCGATCTGGTCTATCAGTGTGATGAAGGCTTGAAAGTCCACCTGGGCATAGTAGTGGATCGGAACACCAAGCAGTTCTTCAACCGTTCTCTTCGCCATCTCAGGACCACCACCAGGCATTTTATAGGCTTCGCCCAGGTAGTAAGCAGTGTTGATCTTATTGTAGTCAAACCCGGGAACATTGACCCACAAGTCCCTCGGTATGGAGATAATGCCAGCCGTGTTATTCAATGGATCCAGGGTAAAGAGGATCATCGTATCCGTACGGGGCAGTTCACCAGCTTCCCAATCTCTGTAATCGAGACCCATAAACAACAGGTTTACGCGGCTGACACCATCCCAGGGATCGGGCATCGGTATGCTCGAGTCAACCAGGGGAAGGGCTGTAGTTTCGGTCTTTTCGGTGGTTTCACCGCCTTGTTGGGGTACTGGTGCACCTGGCAGGTTCAGCATCGTCATGGAGGATACAAAGTTGCTGGTAAAGATGCCCCCAACAATTGCCAGAATGATGGCAGACACACACATGATTAACAACATGATGCGAGTCGATCTTTTCCTGGGGAGCCAGGTTTTTAATTTTTCGAAAAAACGCATGAATTAACCTTGTAAATTTTCCTTTGGTAAACCGATTACCTAATCCATCGGGGGAGGTGGTACGGGTAGATCCTGTTTGGCAGTCTGCTGCCATTTGTCACCTTCATCAATCAGCATGACCGGGATATCGGTAACAATGGGGTATTTCCTGTCACAATCCTGGCAGATCAACCAGCATTCCTTGAAATATTCAAGCAAACCATCTTTTTCCTGCACGCAAGCCGGGCATCGTAATAAATCTAATAAATCTTGACTGACCATAACTTCCTCCAAATTGAAATTCGGTGATCTTAATAATATTCAGGATTTTTATTTTACCATGTACGGCATTGGTAATTTTACGGCGTTGGTGTCGGGATGTCTTTGGTTCCAGGACCATATTCATATATTGCCCGCCAGGGTTGAAACTGGGTGACAAAACTATCTTCAAAATAGATCACGCCATCGCGGTAAACATCGCGGTTCACCCGAATGTATGCACCATCGGCTTCGAAATCCACTTTTTTGATCTCACCCTCATCAAGCTCCGGGTTCAGACGGTAGAGAGGCTCCGGGGCTTTGATAATATTGGTTGGGCCTGTGGTTTCCCATTGAACACTGCGATTGTCGCTGGTCGAATAAAACTTCCAGGTGAGTGAATAATAATTACCCACATAGGTTTCCATCAATAACCAGTGATCAGTATCATTGGTAAACTTGAAGTCAACAATTGGTACGTAAACGGTTGCGTCGAGCCCTGCAAGGTTGGGGTCTACCGAGCCATCCCGCTTCATTTCATAATAACTGACACGGTACGCATGGGCGTGGCGCTCGTTGATGGGATAACCGGCAAAAAAGGCTGCCCGGAAGAGGGTTGTACTTACCTGGCAAACTCCACCGCCGACACCGGCAATAGTCTGGTCGCCCAGGATGATCAAGGCTTCAGCGTAGCCATTCTCAAGACTGATATTTCCCAAAGCATCAGCCATTGAAAAAGTTGTGTGGGGTGGGATCAATAAGCCGTGGAATTGCTTGGAAGCGGTCTGGATATTCTGCACACGTGAAGCTGCGGAACCGTAGAAATATGATGTCTCAGCATGTATCAGTTCTGTGATCCCCAGTTCCTCGCCGGTGGTGGTGTCTTTTGCTGCAGGTTCTATAACATTCATGGCCAGGGTGACTGCATGGTTCCCCTGCATGATCGCCTGATCGATCGCGTCCAGACTGTCATTTATGTTTAATTCGCGTCCGATCAAGGCAGGAGAAATGACCTCCAACTTGCGTGTATCGTCATTGAATATGAAACGGGCATTGACCGGGTAGATCCTCAAACCGGGTGCCAGGCTGCTTAAATAAGCCTGCAGCAGGTTGCGATTCACCCCGATGGTGTACCCAGCTTTGTCTTCTTCAGATTCGCGCTTGACAACAAGCAGGTTAGCCAGGTCCGCCTGGGAGATCGTCCAGGGACCGGCGTCCGGGTTCTCACCCGGCAAGTTAAGGACCAGCGGCGCAGAAAGTATTGTTTTTGCCTGTTTGGCGGCTGTATCTGCATCCATGATCACAGGCGCTGTCTCCTCGACAACAAGAGTGATCACTGCATCATTCATATTATTTAATGGCTCGTCAATTGCCAGCAAAGTTTTTTCAATGTTGAGTGTGCGCCCTACCTGTCCTGAGTTGACGATCACCTCTGCACCATTCAAGGATAGGTTAGCTTCCAAAACCGGGACATCGATTTGTTTTGCCAGTGACTGCAGGTAGGCGTATGCCTGGGGTTGGTTATAAATGGCAATTGGAGACACCTGAATCCCCTGGTTCCAGGCCTGGAATTGTTTAAGAATATTGAGCACAAAACCCCGACCGCGGCCAATTTGATATGCCTGACGGGCGGTAGATTCAAGGTCCATAAAAAGGCCCAGGTCCATCGGGCTGGTCAGCCAGGTTTGCGATCCGTCAACCAGGAGAATCTTGCCGTTGGTCTGGTAATCCAGTTGACCATCAAGGGCTGTTTTTGCCTGCTCAATGTTCAGACCCGAAAGGTCCACACCGCCCACATATACCCCGGGATAGATATGATCTCGGTGTTTTACCTCATAACCCATAACCAGGGAGAGACCCGCGATGGCAAATAAGATAAAGCCTAAGAATAAAGCCAAGAGAAGATGAACCAGCCAGCTTTGTCTTCTTTGCGGTGTAATTAGAGCAGTTTTTTCCATATCATTTCGATTATAATGCACAACCAGTTCGCCTGATTTGCACGCAAAACCTGTTAATCATTTTCATGTATTCAAATGCAATGACGTTCCAGGGTAATTAAAGTTCCCTTTTTGTGGTCTGTGGATAAGAGCGAATTGAAATTAAGGTAAAATACAAAAATGACAGGGCGTTGGGTCAAGAACGCCCTGTTTTTATTGAATATGAAAATGATACAAAAGGCTTCCAAAAATTTTTTTCAATTTACGACATTGGGGTTGGTTTTTGTGGTTGCGTTACTGCAATTTGTCAATGTCAAAGCCCAGGCAGGAAGCGCTTACGACCTGATTAACGAAGTCAATGCCCTTAGAACAGCGAATGGATTGCCAGCTTTCAGCATCAATGCCCAGTTGATGGCAGCTGCCCAGGGACACGCTGACTGGATCAGCGCGACCGGGCAGGGGGGACATATCGGTGTGGATGGGACCTATGCGGTTGATCGGGCAAGGATTGCCGGTTATGTAGGTTTGGTCAACGAAAACTGGGCACGCGGTTATGGGCTGTCAGTGTACGATTGCATTTATATAAGTTGGAATGATCCCGATCACATGGGTAATATGCTGGCATCGTGGCACAACGAGGTGGGTGCCGGGGTGAGCATCGATTCTGAAAACAGGGTGACTTACATTTTGAATGTTGGCCATACCACCGGCAGTAATCCTATTACCCTGCCGACATCAGCCCCGGGAGCGACTAGCGAGCCTTATGTCCAACCCATTATAACCTCAACCCCAGGTACCAATGGTCAGATCACGCATAAAGTAGTCTATGGTGAGACGTTATGGACGATATCAGAGGCATATGGGATCAGTCTGGATGAGCTTCTTAGTTTAAATGGATTGACAATGGAATCCGCCATTTACCCGGATGAGATACTGATCATAAAGGTTGGATCAACCCCAGAGCCAACCCCTACCACCGGAATCACCCCAAATCCGACCCTGAAACCAACCCAAACACCCCGACCAACCTTCACACCGTTGATAACCCAAATTGATACGCCCCAAGCGGAGGTAACTCCTGGTGTCATGCAACGCATCTTCAGTGGGGATCGTATGGGCGTGGGAATAGCTTTGATCGGCATTTGCATCCTGGGGCTTGCCTTACTGATCATCAGTACAAGGCGCGTGCAGTAAGTTCAAGATGCCTATCTGTCGATCACTGCAGCTCCTGGCACCGCCTGACAATGGTAGACTCTGGCATCTTTCCCGGTAAGTCTCTTATACTGCGATGAAAGTGTACTCAAAAAATCCTGGACAGCATCATTACGCACCAGGTTTACTGTGCAACCGCCAAAGCCTGCCCCGGTCAGCCGCGCACCCAGGCACCCGGGATGTACTGAGGCGATCTCGACCAGTGCATCGAGTTCGGGGCAACTCACTTCATACAGGTCTCGCAGGCTTGCATGACAGGCAAACATCAGTTGACCAAAAGCTGCTGCATTATTATTACCCAGATAGTCCACTGCCTGGCTTACACGGGCGATTTCCTCCACCACATGCTGAGCGCGCAAGCGGGGACCGCGATCCAGGAGATGTGCATGTGACTGGAATTCAGCGATCGTAACATCGCGCAAGGCTTTGATGCCTGGCAGGTGCTGCTGCAGAATGGTAAGAGCCTGCTGGCAATCGTGCCGGCGATCGTTGTAAGCTGACCCGGAAAGGGTCCTGCGGACGGTCGAATCGGCTACAATGATGGAAGTGTTTCCAGGCAAAGAATGCGAATTCCAGGAGAGATCACGCGTGTCAAAGGTCAGGATGTGCCCTGCCTCACCAAACATACTGGCAAACTGATCCATGAGGCCCGAATGAACACCCACATAGTCATTTTCTGCTTTCTGGCAGAGTTGGGTAAGGCGCATTTTTGATATTTGTGAGTTGCTGATGTGTTGCCAGCTGATGGCAAACGCGACTTCCACAGCAGCGGAAGAACTCAGTCCTGCACCGATGGGCACATTGGAGGTCAGGTCAACTTCCAGACCGGGCACATCGCAACCTTCTTCAATCAGTGCCCAGGCAACCCCAGCCGGGTAAAGGGCGAATGAGGGTAGAGGTTGTCCTTCAATATCAATCTTTTCCGCAAGATGATCCAATGGAATGGTCACAGACCTTGAAAAATCCAGGGCATTCAACAGGAGAACTTTTCCTGAGATAGGCTGGCATTTGAGATGAACATAGCGATCAATGGCGGCTGGCATGACGATGCCATCGTTGTAGTCAACATGTTCACCCAAAAGGTTGACCCTGCCCGGGGCGGTTGTGATGAAGGTTCCTGGATTGGTGGTCATCAGGTTGTTCCTGGAGTGGAAATTTCTGAGTCAAGTGACTTGCTGGCGATCAGATCCTGTTTGCGTTGATGAGTCCATCTCTTGATCTGGATCTCACGCTTCATGGCACTCAACTGGTCGGGCTGTTCTTCAAAGTAAACGAGCTTAACAGGCAGGTGCATGCGTGTATATGCAGCACCTCTGCCGGCATTATGTTGTTTTAATCGCCTGATGGGGTCTTTGCTCCAGCCTGTGTAGTAGGAACCGTTTGAGCACTCAAGGATGTAGCAATAGAAAGCCATTGATACAAGTATAACCAAGAAATTCCCCGGTCGGTTTAATTAATCTGATAAGTTAATAGACACCGATCAGCAGGCGTGTCAATTGCACCATGGGGGTACGGATGAGCATGCTGATGATGTCAAAATTGACCAATGGACCAATGATCACGATAGCGAGCAGGACCATGGGCGCATAAGGTCGCATTTTTTCCATCCATTCAGAGGCCCTGGGAGGTAAAAAGAACAAAAGCACCTTTTCGCCGTCCAGGGGAGCGAGTGGTATCAGGTTGAACAGGAAGAGGGTGAGGTTGATGACCACAAATTCTAGAAGGAATTGTCCCCATGAAGGAAGGATGGCACCTGACGCATTGGCGTAAAGGGGCAGTCTGGCAAAACGAATGATCAGGCCTGCTATTACCGCCATGAGGAGATTGGAAAGCGGCCCTGCCAACGAAACCAGCATCAAGGCGGCTCTTGACCTTTGCCTTAAGCGGTAAGGGTTGACCGGCACGGGCTTTGCCCAACCAAAACCCGCCAGGAGGAGCATGACTGTGCCGATCGGGTCTAAATGGGAAAAAGGATTGAGCGTTAACCGACCCGCCTGGCGTGGTGTCTCATCCCCGAACCAGGTAGCAACCAATGCATGAGAAAACTCATGCAGGGTGAAAGCGATCATCAGGATGATGATCCTTGAAAGCAGGGTCGGCAGGTTCAAATTCAGCATAAAAGAGGCAGGTGCTCCTTCTAAGGTTGCGCTGGCATTATAACATGGGGTGATATAATCTTAACGATGCTACCAGACCTGGTGATTGGAATGAAAGTGCGATTGCGAAAAGTTCATCCATGCGGAGGCTTTGATTGGGAAGTTGTCCGCCTGGGTGCTGATATTGGGCTGGTTTGTCAAAAATGCGGTCACAAGGTATTACTTTCACGGCGCGACCTGGCAAAAAGATTTAAGAATGTTATTTCGAAACCAGACCAAGCACAACCAATGGTCTCGGAACAGGATCCTGGAAAAATTCAGATTGAGCGAGAACGCTAATGCCTATTCTGGATGATCGCACATTTGAGTTTTACAGCCACAGCCCCGAACAGACCCGGCGGATCGGCATCCGCCTGGGCGGGCTGATCAAGGCGGGAGATGCCATTTGCCTTGAAGGCAACCTGGGGTCTGGCAAGACAACTTTTGTGCAGGGCTTGACCCAGGGGTGGGGCTCTTTGGACCCGGTCACGAGCCCATCCTACGTGATCGTCAATCAATACCGCCATCCTGACGAAGGCATACTTTTTCATGCTGATGCCTACAGGTTGGAAAGCCTGAGGGATGTGGAAATGTTGGACCTTGATCTTATGCTCAGGAATGGTGTGTTGGTCATTGAATGGGCGGACAAGATCAAAGAAATTCTCCCTGAAGAAAATCTATGGATAAAAATGAAATGGATAAGCGCAGAGCAACGCTACATGCATATTTCTGGCAATGGCTCCAGGCATGAGGCATTGCTTAATCAAATTAAACAATCCATTTTTGGAGGGGTCTAATGATCCTGGCTATTGATACTTCCACGGAATGGGTCGGTCTGGCACTGTATGACTCTGACCAGGTTGTAACTGAACAGGTTTGGCGATCTCGCAATCATCATACTGTGGAACTGGTGCCTGCCATTGATCACCTGTTAAAACGGGTTGGCGTCAAAAAATCCGAGTTAAGTGGTTTGGGCGTCGCGCTGGGACCAGGCTCATTTACCAGCCTGCGCATCGGGGTTACAGTTGCCAAAGGGTTGGCGATGGCACTCAAAATTCCCGTGGTTGGTTTTCATTCATTGGACATCCTGGCAACCGGGCAACCCATCATGGATATTCCCTTATGGGCGGTCTTGCATGCCGGCAGAGGTCTTTTAGCTTTTTCACCATATGAAAACCAGGGTAGTACATGGATTCGCCAGGCAGATTCGATTGTCATTTCCGCAAAAGACCTTGAAGGACAGGTCAAAGGCCCTGTATATGTTTGTGGTGAGATGACTTCCCAGGAGCGGCAGATCCTCGGTAGAAAATATAAGACTGTCAGGGTGGCAGCACCGGTTGATTGTATAAGAAGGCCGGCAATATTGGCTGCGATGGCACTATCAAGGTTGAGCGGTAACCAGGCTTCAGAAATTGGAACCCTGTCTCCCATCTACTTGCATACCTCTACCCCAATTCCTGGATAATGGTAAAGAAGATCAGCGAAGTGCACTTCAGGATAATGGGGATACAGGACCTGCCTTTGGTGCAGGAATTGGATAAAATTTCGTTTCATAACCCGTGGCCTGAAGGGGCATTTAAGTATGAACTGCTTGAAAGCCACAACTCACTTTGTTGGGTTGCTGAAATCGAAGAGGATTTTCAGCCGCTTGTGGTTGCCAGCATCATTATCTGGCTAATCGTTGACGAAGCCCATGTAGCTACACTGGCCGTCAGCCCTGATTACCGTTCCCGTGGCATTGGCAGGCGCCTGATGGCTACTGCTTTATTGGATGCGTATCAAAAGGGAGCGCGAAAATCACTCCTTGAAGCACGCCAGAGCAATCAGTATGCCCTGCACCTCTATTATGGCTTTGGATTTGAGGCGGTCGGAATCAGGCCAGGTTATTATCCGGATAATCATGAAGACGCATTATTATTAACGCTTGATCCTTTGGATCCTGAAAAACTGACCCAATTGACTGCGGTGTAAACCCAGGATCAATTGTCATTACCAACGCTTATAATAAACCTTTGTTTTGAACAGATTCACATAGGAAATGTTTATGGAAAATATGGATAGGCTTAATGAAATAAGGCAGCAGGTAGCTGCCTGCCAGAAGTGCAAACTGAGTGTCACCAGGAACCGGTCAGTTCCGGGTGAGGGTCCGGTCACCAGCCAGGTGATGTTCATTGGTGAAGGTCCCGGGTTTCATGAAAATGAGCAGGGTAAACCTTTTGTGGGACAGGCAGGCATGTTCCTGGATGAGTTGCTGAACCATGCGGGCTTGAAAAGAAGTGAGGTCTTTATCACCAATGTGGTGAAATGCCGTCCACCAGGCAACCGCGATCCGGAACCTGAAGAATTGACGGCATGCCGGGCATATCTTGAGGAGCAGATGACGATCATTGATCCCCCTGTCATTGTGACCCTGGGGCGTTTCTCAATGGCACATTTTCTGATCGATGGCAAAATAAGCACTATTCACGGTAAGCCAGCGACGATCAACGGAAAGCTGATCGTCCCGATGTATCATCCCGCTGCTGCATTACACCAACCGGCACTCAAGAGTGTCTTGATCGATGACTTTAAAAGACTACCCGCGATTATTGAGCGCGGTTTGAGAGATCTGGCAGAGAAAACAAAGACAGTCTTTCAGGAAAAACAACTTGAGGAACCGGAAGATAAGTCTTCAGAAGCGACGCAATTGAGCCTGTTTTAGAAAAATTCGGGTGAAAAACTCCGACTGAAGTGATAAATGACATGCATGTTGTACTGATCCCCTGTACTGAACCTTCTATCTTTCAATATGTCCTTATGGTAAAGGAGATAATTGAAGCATAATGGGTGAAAAGGGTTTGAAGAGTTGGAGCAAAGATTTCATCCTTAAGAAGGTTGTGCGCAACTCTTCCTATATTTTTGCCAGCCAGGCGATCAGTGCAATCTTAAGTATCCTCACCGCCAACCTGTTGGGCGTTTCCGGGTTTGGTGTGCTGGGAGTTGTTATCAGCTTTATCTCCAATGTCAACCGTCTCTTGTCATTCCGCATGAGCGAGTTCATCGTCAGGTATGTTGGGGCGGCAATCGCCCGCGAAGAAAGAAAAAGCGCGGTGGCAGTGATCAAGTTGGCCGCAATGACAGAGGCGACAACATCACTCATTGCATTAACAATTCTTATGCTGCTGGCGCCATGGGCTGCAGAGCAGTTTGCCAAAGATCCTTCCACAGCGGTTCTCTTTCGCATATACGGGCTGACCATCCTTGGAAACCTGGTAACCGAAACGTCTACAGGCATCCTGCAGGTGACCGGCCACTTTCGCAGCCAGGCAGTGGTCAATTTCATCCAGGGTGTCATTACCGCCTTATTATTCCTGGTGGTGTTTCTGAACCAGGGTGGGGTGATGGCTGTCATGCTGGTCTACCTGGCTGGCAAGATGATCCTGGGCCTGGGTCCTGTGGGCTTGGCTTTTTACTGGCTGCACAAGGAATGGGGCACAGGTTGGTGGAAAGGAAGCTCTAAAGGATATTTACCCCCCGTTAAGGAGATGGCGCGCTTTGCTGTCAGTACCAACCTGAGTGGAACGATCAACCTGGTCGCGCGGGATAGTGAGGTGCTGTGGGTTAGTTACTTTTTCTCCACAGTGGAAGCCGGCTATTTCAAGGTAGCCCTGGCAATTGTCAACCTGGCAATCATGCCGATCACCCCGTTCATCAGCACCACTTACCCGGAATTGGCAAAGAATGTTGCCCTTCAAGCCTGGACTCGTCTAAAAAGCCTGCTGAAGCGTGTTACGGCGATCTCGGGAGCCTGGACAAGTGTAGTTATCCTGGGTTTACTTCTGCTGGGAAAACAACTGCTTTTTTCACCCTTGACCCTGTTTGGCAGAACCTTCCAGGTGTATCAGAGCGGGTACCTGCCAGCATTTGAAGTATTGCTGATCCTGATGATCGGTTTCGGCATGGCCAATATCTTCTTTTGGGATCGATCACTACTGCTATCATTCAATAAGCCGGGTTTTGTTCTGAAGGTCGCCGCGATTGGGGTGGCCTTGAAAACACTGCTGGCTTTTCTCTTGGTGCCCCGCTTCGGATACATTATGGAGGCGATGTTATTGACAGCTTATTTTGTGGGGACGGTTGGTACCATCCTGTTGCGGGGAGTCAAAGATATACGCCAGCAGGAGAAAACTCATCCTGAGTTGGTAACCGCCGGTGTGGGCGAATGACGGACAGGTATTGAACATGAGAATTGTTGTCATATCCGCTTCGTTTGTAC
This sequence comes from uncultured Anaerolineaceae bacterium, assembly GCA_964435475.1. Taxonomy (GTDB): domain Bacteria; phylum Chloroflexota; class Anaerolineae; order Anaerolineales; family Anaerolineaceae; genus CAYSZB01. The sequence continues at coordinate 12,590 of CAYSZB010000015.1, forward strand.
CATCGACAGCTGCCAATAGCATTGAGGTCATGAAGGTGGCCAATGCCCTGTCAGATATCGGTCACCAGGTAACATTAATCGTACCGGGTGAAGCGACTGCAAAATGGGATGAACTTTCTGAGTGGTACGGAATCAGATACCCCTTTGAAATCATCTGGTTGAAAGAAAACCTGGCATTTCGGCGCTATGATTTTGCTCTTAAGGCAACCAGGAAAGCTTTACAACTCAAACCAGACCTTGTTTATACCTGGATGTTACAGGCAGCAGTGCTGAGCCTGTGGCATAGGATCCCGGTGATGCTTGAACTGCACGATCGCATCAGGGGCAAGATCGCACCGACACTTTTTAAGTCCATCTTGCATTCCCGAATACCCAGGTTGCTCCTGCCGATCACCAGGGCTTTGGTCGATGTGCTCGAAAGAGAATTGAGCATTTCAATTCCTGCAAAACTCATTCACATTGCACCCAGCGGGATCGAACTGGAACGTTATGCAGACCTTCCCCAGGCTGAGGATACGCGTAAATTGCTGGGTCTGCCTGAGGGGTTGACTGCCGGTTATAGTGGTCATTTTTATTCCGGGAGGGGGATGGACCTGTTGTTGTCACTGGCGAACTCTTTTCCTGGGGTGAATTTCCTGTGGGTAGGTGGGCAGGATAAGGCGGTGGCTGAATGGAGGCAAAGACTGCACGAACAGGGAGTAGCCAACGTCACCCTGACAGGTTTCATTCCCAATCAACGAATTGCAGTTTACCAGGCCGCCTGTGATATTTTACTAATGCCTTATGAATTATCCATCGCAGGCAGTGGCGGGGGCAACACAGCTGATATTTGCAGCCCGATGAAGATGTTTGAATATATGGCAGCCGGTCGGGCGATCATGACCAGTGACCTTCCTGTTTTGCGTGAGGTGCTGAATGAGCAAAATGCGGTTTTTTGCGCAACACAAGATATCGAAGCGTGGGAAATGGCTTTTGGAAAATTGATCAATGATCCAATCAAAAGGCAAACACTTGGTGAACATGCCATCAAAGATGTACAGGCATATTCCTGGAATGAAAGAGCCACGAAAGCACTGGCGAAATTAGGGTTGCCGTAAGATTAGTACTGTCCTATGAAGAAATCTGAATTTCAAACTAATACTCGGGAATTTTTAAAAGGTTTCCTGGTAGTCTTTTTGGTCGGGCTGGCGATAAGGATTGCGCTGTTTATCACCTACCTGCCGGTTTCCTATAATGACACAGCCAGTTACTGGCGCTCAGCCCAGGCGTTACTCGAGAACTTTTCAATTTATGATGGCACACGTACCCCGGGTTACCCGGCGTTCCTGGCAATTGCCGGCAGTGAAAGGGTTGTCTATATCCTGCAGCTATTAATGGGATTGATGATAAGCCTTGTCCTGTTCACCCTGGGTAAGAGACTTACCGGTTCCACCGTTTTTGGAGTGCTGGCTGGTATTGTGCACAGCCTGAATACAGGTCAGATCTTTTTCGAAGCCAATGTACTGACCGAAACATTAACCACATTTTGGCTGGCACTGACCTTCCTGTTCGTTTTCCTGGGTGCCAGGCAGGATGCAAAAATTAGGCTCCTGTATTTTACGCTGGCAGGATTGACCAGTTCATTAACTGCGCTCACGCGGCCTTTGTTTATCTTTTTGCCGGTGTTGCTCTCCGTATTTCTTGCAGTCAAGTTTTCAAACAGGAAGGTCACCATTAATTGGCGTCCCTTGCTCTGCGTACTCATCCCGGCGATCATACTGGTGGGAGGCTGGATGGGTTGGGTGAAGGCACGCTTTGGCGTCCTGAACCTCTCTGTGATGGGTGGGTTCCATATGGTTCAGCATACCGGGTATTATTTCGAAGATGTCCCGGAAGAGGATGCCATCCTGCGTGATATATACCTGCAATACCGCGATAAGCGTGTTGCCCTTTATGGAACGCAGGGCAACACCATCTGGGATGCGATCCCCGTGATGCAGGAAGCTTCCGGGTTGAATATCATTGAATTATCCGCGGAGCTGCAGCGAATTTCCATTGGTCTGATAAAAACACATCCCTGGCAGTACATGAAATTTGTTCTTAAAGGATGGACTCTTTTCTGGTTGGCACCGGTTTACTGGTCAGAAAATGCGTATCTCCAGCCTGCTTTTATCCCTATTGCCAGAATATGGGTGTTCATGGGGAGAGCCATTTCCTTTGGCAGCAACCTGTTGTTCATTGTGACCAGCGCCTTGGCGTTGTTATGGAAGAAACTCAGGCAGGTTTGGAACCTAAAACCGATGTTGTGGATCATGACAGCAACGGTCTGGGCGACTTCCATTGTTCAAACCCTGCTGGATCATGGGGATAACCCGCGTTTCCTGGTGCCTCTGCAATCCTTAGTGATTTTCTGGGTTCTTTGGATCATCTATCATTCGTGGTTTATACTCAAGCAAAAAAGGGCATGAAAGAATGCGATCATCAATTTTCTGGAAAAGACCAATACCTTACTTGTTCGGTGTATTGATAGCTGGTTTGGCAATCGGCATTTTAATCCCCCTAATCCTTTCGGATGCGCCCCTGGGCCGATCTTTTTCTGCAACAGCATTTGTGGCTGTCATCATACTGCTGATGCTAGTCCTGGCATGGCGCATGGCAGGCGGGGGAAAAAAGCTTTTCTGGATGATGCTCATTGCTTTCCTCTTACGCCTGGCGGTAGGCATCTTCTTTGCCTGGGGATTGCCTAAATTTGGTTACCCGGAGGACGGACAACTGGCAGGCTATTTCTATTCGGATGCCTTCACCCGCGACAGCCAGGCCTGGTCGCTGGCGGTTAGCGGCGAGCCACTGTCCAGGGCTTTTGGTGGTGAACTGGTCAGTGATCAATATGGCGGTTTGCTGGCGATAAGCGCCCTGGTCTACCGTTTGTTCAGCCCGGATGCTCATCCTCCTTACTTGATACTCATTATAACCGCTGCAGTCTCGGCAATCGGTTTACCATTTATGCTTAGCGCTGCCAACCGCTTGTTGAAGGAGAAATACTCGACCATCGCCGGCTGGATCCTGGTATTCTTTCCGGACGCGGTCCTGCTGGGTGCCACCCAAATGCGAGAACCATTTATGATCACGGCTTTCATCATGTGTTTTTGGGCTGTCATCACCTGGAAAGGGACAAATAAGCGATTTTTCAGAGTCCTGGCAATGATCATTGGCCTGGTTCTCATGCTAGCCATATCCACCCGCTCGGCGGTTTTGCTGCTGGCTTTCATTTTTATCGCTTTATGGATCGAGGTCAGCCAAAACCTGTCAAAAAAATGGATAAGGGCGGCTGGTTGGGTGATCTTGGGCTTGGTGGTCATACTGCTGGCTGGTTTGTCATGGGCATGGCTAAGAGATGTGATGCGCTGGGATATGCTTTTGGCGTACCGTGCATCGGGGTGGATCGAACTGATCTTTGATTCAACCCCAAAGTGGCTTCATGCACCGTTCCTGATCGTTTATGGTATTTTTCAACCGGTACTGCCGGCAGCCATTGCTGATCCTGCACCCTGGATCTGGCGGGTCAGCGGTATTTTCCGCGGACTTGGGTGGTATGCCATGCTGCCGTTCCTGGTCTATGGCCTGTTCATTACCTGGAAAGCGGATGATAAGAGCCGAAAAGTGATGTTGAGCTGGTTGATCATATCCATATGGGCATGGATACTCATTTCTTCGGCGAGGGCAGGCGGCGACCAGTGGGACAACCCACGCTATCGCATGATGCTGATCCCATGGATGAGTTTAATTGCAGCTTATGTTTTGCAATGGAGCAAGGACCATCAAAGCCGCTGGTTCTGGCGATGGCTGATGGTTGAAGGCGTATTCCTGCTGTTCTTTACCCACTGGTACATCGGCCGCTATGCCGAGATCTATAGACCAATACCGTTCCCGATCATGGTGGCATTGATCACAGGCATCAGTGGGGTGGTAATGCTTGGTGGATGGTTGTTGGATCGGCGACGAGATAAAGGGTTAAGAAACTAAGCGATTTTCCGCCAGATTGCAGGAAATGTGTCATTTTCCACCCCTTGACTCTTTATTGACTCGAGCTATAATTCAGCCATTGAATATATGACTGAAAACGAAATACTTCAGGAAGACCAATTTAAGGATATGGATCTGCTCTCCCAGATTGAGCAGAACCCGGATATTTCGCAAGCTACCCTGGCGCAGGAACTGGGTGTGGCGGTTGGAACGATCAACTGGCACATCAAACGCCTGGTGGCCAAGGGCTATGTCAAAGTAAAACGTGCCCAAAGGAAAAAATTACGCTATATCATTACCCCCGAAGGACTGGCGCTTAGAGCACGTCTGACAGTCGATTATGTACGTAACCAGTTCGACCTATACCGGCGTATCCGCCAGCGCATGCTTGACCTGTTGACAGAACTGGATGGACACAAAGTGGTCTGTCTGTATGGAGAGGGTGAAATCGCAGAGGTCTGCCGCCTGACCTGCCTGGAGCAGGGAGTGGACATCGTGGAGGCAGGGAATGTGCCCTGCATTATAATTGATGGTTTGAAAGTCCGCCTGGAGCAGGCTGGGTTTTCAAATGAGTTCGCAAAGTAGAAAATATACAGGCAAACAAGAGGTAAGATGGAGAATTTCCTGGATCTATCGACAAAAAAGATCTGTGTAACCGGCGGAGCGGGGTTCCTGGGGACGCATTTGATCAGGAACTTAAGAGCACGCGGCGCTCAACACATTTTTATTCCCAAGATCGAAGATTATGACCTGGTCAAACAGGCAGACATTCAACGCATGTTGGATGACAGCCAACCTGATGTGATCATCCACCTGGCTGCCCATGTGGGCGGAATCGGTGCGAATATGGCCAAGCCGGCGGAGTTCTTTTATGACAACCTGATGATGGGTGTGCAATTAATGCACGAATCATGGAAAAAAGGTGTCGAAAAATTTGTGGCGATCGGCACGATCTGTGCCTATCCGAAATTCACCCCGATACCTTTCAAGGAAGAGAACCTGTGGGAAGGATACCCGGAAGAGACAAATGCACCCTATGGGCTGGCAAAGAAAATGCTGCTGGTGCAATCCCAGTCGTACCGCCAGCAATATGGCTGGAACAGCATATTCCTGCTGCCGGTCAACCTGTATGGTCCCGGTGACAACTTCAACCCGCAGAGTTCTCACGTGATCCCCGCCCTGATCCGCAAATGCCTGGAAGCAAAAGCCAGGGGCGACAGGGAGATCATTGCGTGGGGCGATGGTTCACCGACCCGAGAATTTATTTATGTTGCTGACGCAGCTGAAGGCATCTGCCTGGCAGCGGAGCGCTACAATGACAGTGACCCGGTCAATATTGGCTCCAGTTTTGAGATCAGCATTAGAGATCTCACTGAAAAGATTGCCCGCATGACCGGTTTTCAAGGAAAGATCACCTGGGATACCAGCAAGCCCAACGGACAACCACGGCGAAAATTGGATGCGTCCCGGGCAGAGGAACGCTTTGGTTTTAAAGCCAGGACCGATTTTGACGAAGGTTTGAAACAGACGATCGAGTGGTACGCTCAGCAGAGGACTGATCTTCAGTAAATGCAAGGACAAAACAGCTACCCGAAAGTAATCCTCAAGCCCAGCAAAGGCTGGCTGGGGATCAACCTGCCCGAGATCTGGCGCTACCGGGAATTGATCTACTTCCTGACCTGGCGTGATATCAAGGTGCGCTACAAGCAGGCTGTGTTGGGCATTGCCTGGGCTGTGCTGCAGCCCGTTTTAACCATGGCGATCACCTCGGTTGTTTTTGGCTACCTGCTCAAGGTTTCATCCGGCGATGTGCCTTACCCGGTATTTGTAATGGCAGCGCTTCTACCCTGGCACCTGTTTTCAACTTCGCTGCAAAAATCCAGTCAAAGCCTGGTGGGCAATGCCCATCTATTAACAAAAATATATTTCCCGAGGTTGATCATACCGGTCTCCTCTGTCCTAGCAGTGATGTTGGATTTTGCGATATCTTTCCTGGTACTGATCGCCACCATGCTGATCTATAAAACCTACCCTACCTGGAATATTTTCTGGCTGATCCCGCTGACCTTTTTGGCAGTCCTGGCAGCCCTGGCGGTCGGTTTGTGGCTTTCAGCGCTTAACGTCCAATACCGCGATGTTCAGCACATGGTCCCTTTCATCATCCAGATCTGGATGTATGCCTCACCGGTGGTGTATTCCATTGACATCATTCCTGCAGGCATTTTTCGAACACTTTATGGTTTGAACCCGATGGTAGGCGTGGTCCAGGGCTTCCGCTGGGCACTTTTTGGCGGTTCCGCCCCTGACCTGACCCTTTTGATCTCCACCCTGGTAGTTTTAATATTATTCATTTCCGGTCTTTATTATTTCCGTCGCATGGAAAAGACCTTTGCGGATATTGTGTAGGTATCGATGAGCGATCTGGCGATAAAAGTAGAAGGCATTTCCAAAAGATACCGCATCGGCATGATGTTTGAGCGCCCCGATACTTTGCGGGATGTGATCGTGTCAGGGTTTAAGCGCTCAGGACAGCGCCTGAAAGGGCAGGCAAAAGACGAGGCAACTCATATCTGGGCTTTGCGGGATGTCAGCTTTGAGGTTCAAAAAGGCCAGGTTTTAGGTATTGTCGGGCGTAATGGCGCCGGAAAAAGCACCCTGTTGAAGATCCTCTCCAGGGTCACTGATCCCTCGGAAGGGTATGGCGAGATCAATGGCAGGGTTGGTTCCCTGCTGGAAGTTGGAACCGGTTTTCACCCCGAACTGACCGGTCGTGAAAATATTTATCTCAATGGGGCGATCCTGGGCATGCACCGCAGCGAAATCAGGCGCAAGTTTGATGAAATCGTGGAATTTTCCGAGGTGGAAAAGTTCATTGACACACCGGTAAAGCGGTATTCCAGTGGCATGTACCTGCGCCTGGCATTTGCCGTGGCAGCCCACCTTGAACCAGAGATCCTGGTGGTGGATGAGGTGCTGGCAGTGGGCGATGCTGATTTCCAGCGTAAGTGCCTTGGCAAAATGGGTGATGTCGCCCAACAGGGCAGGACGGTGCTGTTTGTCAGTCATAACATGTCTGCCATCCTGCGCCTGACCCAGGAAACGATCGTCCTGGACAAGGGGCGCATCCTGATGTGCGGTGAGACCCCCAGCGCGGTGGATTATTACCTCAACATGGGCCTGGCCAAACAGGGTGAACGCCTTTGGGAAGACAGTGAGATCCCTCCGAGTGCTGCTCCTTTCCAACCGATCGCATTGCGGATTTTAGACCCCCAGGGCCATGTGGTTGACACGGTACGCAGTACGGATGGTTTTTCAGTCGAGGTGGAGTATGACCTCAATGAAATGATCACCGGTTTACGGGTTGGCCTTTATGTATTTACCACCCAGGGCGAGACGGTTTTCACCACTTTTGACCTTGATAAGACCGAGATGTTTGAGGACCACCGCAGCAGGCCTGCAGGCCACTACTTCAGCCGCTGCCGCATTCCCGCCAATTTCATGAATGAAGGGCGCTTCATCGTCGGGGTCAATGCCAGTTCCTACCGCATCAAACGCTATTTCCAGGATGAACAAGCCCTGACCTTCACCGTCGATGGCACAGGCGCTCCTGGCATGCATTGGCCTGAACCGCGCCAGGGTGCGGTGCGCCCGGACCTGGACTGGCAGATCTCCCGGGAGGATACCAGTAATGGACTATAAGCAGTTCCTGAAGAACCGTATGGGGGACATGCCGATCATCATGAACATGTACTGGTACCTGGTTGGACAACACCGACCGTGGCGGGTTCATTACAATTTAGATAACATCAAACCCATCGTTTCCCAGGCTGTACAGGATGTGCTGACAGCCAGGCAAAAGGCTCCGCAAGGTAAGCGCATATTCTTGTTTTCCGCTTTGCATTACTGGATCGAGCATGTTTTTATGATGGGGTTGGCCTTGGCTGGCAAAGGGCACCAGGTCAGCCTGGGTTACCTGCCCTACGCCGAGTGGCAGGAGCCGGTGAGTAACTTTGATCTGCGCAGGCAGGATATTTATACACGCCAATTATTACGGCCGGCCTCAGAAGTCATGCAGATCGTCCCCCTGTTGGACGTCAAACCTGCGCCATTGACAGAAGAGCTTGAGAAAATCGCCCATGAGATGGCGGTCTTTGACACCCAATACACACTGCAGATCGAGGAGATCTCTCCCGATGATTCCCTTTACCAATTGAGATATGAACGCAATCTCAATGCAGCCCGTATCATGGTTGCCTGGTTGGAACAGAACAAACCGGATGTGGTGATCATTCCCAATGGCTCGATCCTGGAACTGGGCGTGTTATACAAAGTGTGCCGGTCAATGAATATTGATGCGGTGACCTACGAATATGGGGATATGCGCGAAACCATCTGGCTGGCAAAAAACCAGGAGATCATGCGCCAGAATACGGATGACCTTTGGGCGGGGTTGGGTGGTTCACCACTAACTGCTGAACATCGGCAGATCTTGACAGACTTTTTTAATGCCCGGAAGAATGCGCAACTGTGGGGTAATTATGCCAAGAAATGGCAGGAGGTTGGTACCGAAGGAGCCCAACGGGTTAAACAGGTTTTAAAGCTGGATGATCGACCGGTTGTGCTGCTGGCGACCAATGTGTTGGGCGACAGCCTGATGCTGGGACGCCAGGTGATCAGCCAGACCATGGCGGATTGGATCAAGGACACTATTGCCCATTTGCATGAACGACAGGATATTCAGGTGGTTATCCGTGTGCACCCTGATGAGGTCTCTTATAAAGGGACTTCCATGGTGCAGGTTATAAAAGAAGCATACCCGCAATTGCCGGACAACTTCCATATTATCGGCCCGGCTGAAAAGGTCAACACCTATGACCTGATGGAAGTGACAAGGTTGGGGCTGGTATTCACAACGACTGCCGGGTTGGAAATGACGCTGGCGGGCATCCCGGTGATCACTGCCGGGCAAACCCATTACCGCGGGCGGGGTTTCACTTATGACCCGGCGAGCTGGGATGAATATATCAGCATGCTGGATGGCATGCTGGCAGATGACTCGCTTTCCCGGCTGAGCGAGCAACAACTGGAATTGGCCTGGCGCTATGCCTACCTCTTCTTCTTTGAGTATGCGTTAAGCTTCCCATGGCACGTGGTGTACTTTAAAGAGGATATACGGAAGAAACCCCTGTCTTATGTGCTCGGTGAAGAAGGTCAGAGGCAATTTGGTGAGACTTTGGATTTCCTGGCGGGTGAGCCGATCCAATACCATTTCAACCATTAGTTGTCGGGTAAGATTGAAGAGAATCACATGGATGAAAAGAAAGTAACCACTACAGTACGGGATTTTTATGACAAGATCGGTTGGCAGATCGATGAGTCTGGCATGTATCAGAATGCCAGTTACGAGGATCTGCGTCCTGTTTCGGCTGAATATATTCATCGCTGCCACATGCGTGTCAAAAGGCACCTGCCTGCTCAAGGCGCATACCTTTTAGATGCCGGGTCCGGGCCTGTTCAGTACTCTGAATATGTCACATATTCCGAAAAATTCCAGCGTAGGATCTGCTTTGACCTGTCGATCGTGGCTTTGCGCGAAGCAAGGAAAAAACTCGGAGAAAAAGGTTTTTATGTGGTAGGTGATGTTTCAAGCCTGCCATTCCGAAAAAATGCATTTGATGGCATTGTTTCATTACACACCATTCATCACCTGCCGCTGGATGCCAAAGTACCGACCTATGTCGGGTTATATCAATGTCTAAAGCCAGGTGGCGTCATGGCAACAGTGGACGGTTGGGGCTATTCACCACTTATGTCCCTGATGAACCGTTATATTTCATTCCGCCACAGCCAAAATGAGAAAAAATTACATACAAACAAACCTTTATCCCGGGTTGACGGAAATAGTGGGGTGGAAACGAGCGCAAGGAATTCCAATCAGAATCAGAACCAGGTCAAGGCGGGCACATTTGTTGAGAAATCGGATGCGAAATGGTTTAAAACAGCCATAAATGGGCGCCTGCCATTTAAAATCAGGGTCTGGCGCAGCGTGAGCACCCGCTTTTTGCGCTCCATGATCCACCCAGAACACCATGGCAGGTTCTGGCTAAAATGCATATACTGTCTTGAGGAAATATTCCCAAGATTTTTAGGTGAGAATGGGTCATACCCATTGATTACATTTAGGAAACCAAAATAAGAAAATATTGATTGAGATTCTTCTGACGAGGAGTGCGCTATGGAATGGAAAGATAAGGTTGTGCTGGTCACGGGGGGCACAGGTTCATTTGGAAAAAAATTCATCGAAGTTCTGCTTAAAGAACACAAACCATACAAAGTCATTGTCTTCAGCCGGGATGAGTTGAAACAACACGAAATGCGGGTGTCTGGTTTTAACCAGGAGAATATCCGTTATTTTATTGGCGATGTGCGAGACAAAGACCGTTTGCTGAGGGCTTTTCACGGGGTCGACATTGTGGTCCATGCCGCAGCCCTCAAGCAGGTGCCGGCTTGTGAATACAACCCGATGGAGGCGATTAAGACCAACATTTTGGGCTCCAGCAATGTGGTGGATGCCGCCCTGGAAAACGGGGTCTCAAAAGTGCTGGCGCTGAGCACTGATAAGGCGGTCAACCCGGTCAACCTGTATGGTGCCACCAAGCTCGCTGCCGAAAAGCTGCTTATCCAGAGCAACGCCTATGCCGGTGGGCGGGCAACCCGCATCAGCTGCGTGCGCTACGGCAACGTGGTGGGTTCACGCGGCAGTGTGGTACCTTTATTCCTCAAACAACGCGAGTCTGGCGTGGTCACGATCACGGATGAGCGCATGACCCGTTTCTGGATCTCGCTTGAACAGGGTGTGCGCTTTGTCATCCGCTGTGTGGAGCAGATGGAAGGCGGCGAAGTGTTCGTCCCCAAGATCCCCAGCATGACCATGCTGGACCTGGCGAAAGCCATTGCCCCGGACTGCAAGATAGAGATCATCGGCATCCGTCCGGGCGAAAAGCTGCACGAAGTCCTCATCTCGGAAGATGAATCGCGTACCACGGTTGAGTTGGATGATATGTATGTTGTGCAGCCTTCTTCTGAATCCTTGTGGTTTGGGCGTGCCTGGGAGAAAAAAGGCAAACAATTGGAACCCGGTTATTCCTATGTCAGCAATACCAACAGCGACTGGCTGGACCCTGCCGGCATCCAGAAGATCGTTGCCCCGATCGAGCAGGAATATAACGAGGGCAAGCTGGCATGACCCGTATCCTGATCACCGGGGCAAGCGGATTGTTGGGGCTTAACCTGGCTTTGCAGGCACAGGCTGAGGGCTATGAGGTTGTGGGTTGGGCGAATGATAGCTTTGTTCAGCACGCTCCTTTTTCCATTCACCAGGTAAACCTGCTGGAAATGGATAAGATCGCCAGCCGGGTGGCGGCGGTCAACCCCGACCTGGTCATTCACTGTGCCGCTCTTGCCAGCCTGGAGGGTTCCGAGGCGGACCCCGACCTGGCATCCATGCTGAATGGTGAGGTGCCGGGAGTGATCGCCCATGTTGCACAACAGAATGATATTAAGATGATCCATATTTCAACCGATGCAGTTTTTGATGGTATTAAAGGCGGATATACCGAAGAAGATCCACCATCCCCATTGAACCAGTATGCCCAGACCAAGCTGGCTGGTGAGTATGCTGTTCAAAAAGCCTACCCCCAGGCAATTGTTGCCCGGGTTAACTTCTATGGTTGGAGTCTGAGTGGCAAACGCAGCCTGGCTGAGTTTTTTTTCAATAACCTGTCTGCCAGTTCACCGGTCAATGGCTTCAGCGATGTATTTTTCTGCCCGCTTTTTGCCGGACATTTGGGGGCAACCTTGTTTGAGATGGCACAAAGCGGGTTAAAGGGTTTGTACCATGTGTTAAGTTCGGAATCTCTGAGCAAGTATGAATTTGGGGTCAGGATCGCCCGATTGTTCGACTTCAACCAAGACTTGATAACCCCAATATCGATCAGAGATGCCGGTCTGAAAGCTGTGCGCTCACCAAACATGACGCTGAGTGTTGCGAAAGTTGAGAATGACCTGGGGCACGCGATGCCGGGACAGGATGAGTGCCTGGAAAGCTTTTACCAGTCGTATAAAGCAGGTCTGCCCGGTAAAATTCAAGCCTGTCGTTAGGAAAATTTCAGGAGATCAGCATGGAATTTCAAATTGGATCAAAACTGGTCGGTGAGAACCACCCTACGTATTTTATTGCAGACATTGCAGCCAACCATGATGGTAGCCTGGAGCGCGCCAAGTTGCTGATCCGCCTGGCAAAAGAGGCTGGGGCGGACGCAGCCAAGTTCCAGAACTTTAGAGCCCGCAAGATCGTCTCGGATTACGGCTTTACCCACATGAACAGCCAGGTGTCGCACCAGGCAAAGTGGAAAAAATCCGTTGTTGAAGTTTATGATGGTGCATCCATACCGTTCGACTGGTCACCTGAACTCAAAGCAACCTGTGATGGAGTTGGGATTGATTATTTTTCATCACCCTATGACTTTGATGCCGTGGATATGCTTGATCAGTATGTCCCGGCATACAAGATAGGTTCCGGGGATATCACCTGGCTGGAAGCATGCGAACGCATGGCAGCCAAAGGCAAACCGGTCCTGTTAGCCACCGGTGCATCTGATATCGGCGATGTGCAGCGCGCCGTGCATGCCATTCTTAAGATCAACCCACAACTGGTATTGATGCAGTGCAACACCAATTACACTGCAGACCCGGCCAACTTTGATCATATCCACTTAAATGTCTTAAAAACCTTTAAGAATATGTTTCCCCAGGTCATATTGGGCTTGTCCGATCATACCCACGGGCATGCCACGGTGCTTGGAGCGGTCGCCCTGGGGGCACGGGTGGTTGAAAAGCATTTTACGGACGATAACCTGAGGGAAGGACCGGATCATCCCTTTGCCATGAACCCGCAAACCTGGGCGGACATGGTCACCGCGACCCGCCAACTTGAGCGGGCAATGGGATCGGGTGATAAATTTGTGGCAGGAAATGAAACCCAGACCGTGATCATCCAAAGGCGCTGCCTGCGCGCTGCCAGGGTTATTAAAAGAGGTGAAGTGTTCACCCGGGAGATGATCGATGTGCTTCGACCGGCCACACCCGGTGCGATCCCGCCCTATGAAATCGATGCTGTGATCGGCACCACAGCCCTGGTTGACCTGTCTATCGGGCAGGAATTGAGATGGACATTTTTAGGTTAAATTTTACCGATAATCATGCGCATCCTGTATTTCACCAGCTCAGATTCTCCCCATGACCAACGTTTTCTCAAAGCGATGGTCCAAAGCGGGCATGAGCCGTATGCCTTGAGGTTGACGCCTCTCAGTGAAAATAAGAACCGGATAGCTGGCGTGCATGAGATCGATTGGGATGGCAGCCCCAGGAAGATGGCTTTCACGGATATCCCGAGGGTTGTTCGACAGGTGAAACGCATCATCCGCGAGACAAACCCTGATGTGGTGCATGCCGGTCCGATCCAGGGACCTGCATACCTGGCAGCTTTGGCGCATGCCAGGCCGCTATTAGCGATGTCGTGGGGTTTTGACCTGATGAAGATCGCTCAAAAGAATGCTCTGACCAAATGGGTCACCCGGTACACGCTACGCCATTGTGCCATGCTGGCAGTGGATTGCCAGGCAGTGATGGACCAGGCAACCAGGTTTGGTGCTGACCCCGCCAATATTGTGATTTTTCCCTGGGGTGTAGACCTGGAGGTTTTCAGCCCCCAGGCAGGTATTGCCAAAGGCAAAGAACTTCGCCATCAACTTGGATGGGGCGAACAATTTGTTATCCTGGGGACCCGCACCTGGGAACCGATGTATGGTATGGATGTGTTGGCAGAAGCTTTTGTCATGGCAGCTGCAAAAGAGCCGCAATTGCGATTGATCCTGGTGGGACAGGGATCCCAGGAACAAAAGATCCGCGCGATCCTGCAGGAAGGCGGGGTCATTGACCGTGTTTGGTTTGCCGGCAGAGTGGAACAGGCTGACCTGCCAGGCTTTTACTGTGCTGCTGACCTTTATGTAAGTCCTTCGCACGTTGATGGTAGTTCGATCTCCCTGTTGGAAGCCCTGGCCTGTGGCAGACCAGTGCTCGTTTCAGATATCCCAGGCAACCAGGAGTGGGTCGAGGAAGGCGAGACAGGTTGGCTATTTGAAGATTATGATGAATCATCCCTGGCTGGCAAGTTGCATGAAGTAATTCACTCAAAAGAATTAGAAAAAATGAGCTTAAATGGCCGTCACCTGGTGCAGGAAAAGGCTGACTGGAATAAAAGCGTTCACACACTGAACCAGGCATATGAAAAGCTGGTTAAGAGGAACAAAAGATGAAATTTGCTAAAGATAGAAGAATGCTGATCATCCTCATAATGGTCATGGCAACTCTGGCATGTACCCTGCCATTTGCCAAAAAAGATACGACCGATTACGTCGCCCAGGCGGAAACAGAAGCTCTAACCCTGGGCTGGACGGTCTACTCCAATCGCGGGGTGCAAATCTCCCTGCCTTCTACCTACATGCTCAGTGAGATCGAGCAGGACGTTCCCGGTATTCAAAGCATTTTGGAGATGCTGGCTGGTTCCCAGGCTGGCACCAGCGTCGAAAACTTAATGGAACGGTTCACGGATGATGTGATGATGTGGGGAACCAACCTGGATGGCAACCTGACCAATCCAACCCGCATCTTGATCCTTAAAAATGAGGCTTTGGCCAAGTTACCACTCGCCCTGGTCAGCCTGATCGATCCATCCAAGATAAGTCCCAAGGCAGGCATCATAGAAGAGACAAAAATGGTCCTGGGTGGTAGGGAAGTGCTGCAGGTTACCGCAATACAGGAAGCTTCTGCAGAAGCGATCTATATGTTGAAGGATTCGGATAAGCTTTGGATCATCAGTTTTATCACCACACCTGATCGCATAACTTCCAGCCTGCCAGATTTTCAGCGTAGCGTATCAACCTTCAGGGTTATAACCGTAGAATAATAAAGGAGCCGGATAGCTTAAATGATGATCGTAGCCATTGTACAGGGACGCATGACCTCCAAACGCCTACCCGGCAAGATCCTTTTGGACCTGGGCGGGCAGCCCATGCTTGCCCGTGTTTTGCAGCGTGTGCGGCGATCCAGGTTGATCGACCAGCTGGTTATGGCAACAACGGTGGATTCTTCGGATGACCCGGTAGCAGAATTCTGTCGCCAGCGGGGATATGCCTGCTTCAGGGGCAACCTCTTTGACGTCCTTGACCGCTATTACCAGGCGGCAAGACATTTTAATGCTGATGTGGTGGTACGCATCACAGCGGATTGCCCGGTCATCGATCCCCTTGAAATAGATCGCACCGTCCAGGCTTTTTTGGATGCAGATGTCGATTTTGCAGCGAACCGCCTGCCTCCTCCTTTCAAAAGGACAACCCCCATTGGAACGGATACCGAAGTGGTGAAATTTGCCGCCTTGGAACGCGCCTGGAAGGAAGCTTCAGAAAAATATGAGCGTGAGCATGTCATGCCATATTTTTATGACCAACCGGGTCGCTTCAAGACCCTGGTCCTGGACCACGAGCCAGACCTTGGTCACCTGCGCTGGACGGTAGATACTCCAGAAGATCTTGAGGTACTCCGCCAGATCTATGCCAGTTTTAATAACCGGGATGATTTTTCAACGGATGAATTGATTGAGCACTGCAGGTTGCATCCTGATTGGCAGTTGTTAAATGCAAATATCAATCATAATACCTTCCTGGATACCGACACAAGGAACAAGGGTCAATAAATATGTCCACATTAGCATCTGATCATACCTGTCCTTTCTGCATATCCAATAAAGCCCGCTTTTTTCACACTGCCAGTTCATTTGGCTACCAGGTCAGGTATTACCAGTGCACCATTTGCGGGTTAATTTTCCAGGATCAACAGGAGAGCCAGGCGGCTGACCCGGATTTTTACGCGCAAACCTATCGCACGATCTACCAGCAGACGGAAAGCCCGACAGCCAAAGACCTGCGGGTTCAAAAACAAAGGGCTGAACACACTCTGCAGTGGATAATGATGCAGGGTATTCCGAATGTGGATCGTGCATTGGATATCGGCGCTTCAGCCGGGGTGTTCCTGGACGAGATAAGATCCCAACTGCAATGCAATGTTATGGGTGTTGAACCGGGTGAGGTATACCGCGCGTTTGCCCAGGATAAGGGTTTGACCATCTTCCCGTCTCTGAATGATTTGAAAAGACAAACAGTGAACAAATTTGACCTGATCAGCCTGATGCATGTCCTGGAGCATTTGCCAGACCCCCTGGCGAGCCTGGAAGACTTGCGAACATCACTCATGCAAAGCAATGGTTACCTGTTAATTGAGGTGCCGAATTTTTATGCGCATGACAGCTATGAACTGGCGCACCTGGTCTGTTTTACACCATTCAGCCTCAAGCAGCTTGTCAAACAGGCTGGTTTTAAGATTATTGCCACCCGTCTGCATGGTTTTCCCCGTTCAAAACTTCTGCCGCTTTACATTACCCTGCTGGCATCCCCAAACCAGGGGAATCAAGATACCAAAAAGATCAAACGTGACCTCTGTGTCAGGCAAAAACGCACTTTTGCCATGTTCCACCGCAGAGTGGTGCAAAAACTGTTTCCACACATGGCATGGCTGCCGCTGAAGGATGTCCAGGCATGAGTTTGTTAACCATTTTTACCGCCCCCAAGCCTTTCACCAACCCGCATATTGCGACCATCCAGCGCAATGCCCTTAAATCCTGGGCAGCTTTGGGAAATGATGTTGACGTGGTCATGATCGGTAATGAGGTTGGCATGCCTGAGGTAGCCCGGGAACTGAAGATCCCGCACCTGGCACAGGTTAAATGCAATGCCCAGGGAACGCCGTTGATCAGTTCCATCTTTGAGTTGGGCAGGCAGTTCAATGATAACCCCTTCCTGGCTTATGTTAACGCTGACATTATTCTGCTTCCGGACATGCTCGATGCAGTCAGGTGTGTGATGAATACCTTACCCCGCTTCCTGATAATCGGGCAGAGGTATGACCTGCAAGTTGAACAGGAACTTAATTTCAACGCCAATTATCCGGCCGAGCTTCGCGCATGGGTCAAACGCGATGGGCAGTTGCACACCAGGACGGGAAGCGATTATTTCATCTTTCCACGTTCGACCTTTGGCGATGTTCCCGAATTTGCGGTGGGCAGGGCGCGATGGGACAACTGGATGATTTTCCATGCCCGCGTGCAGAAAATGCCGGTCATTGATGCCACCCCATCCGTCATGGTCATCCATCAGAACCACGACTACAGTCACCTACCGGGCGGTCAGACTCATTATAAACTGCCTGAGTCCAATGAAAACCTGAAACTGGCAGGCGGCAGGCGCAATGTCTTTCAACTGGATGATGCCAGCCATGTTCTTGCCAATGGTCAACTTAAGAAAATGAAATTGACCTGGCGGCGCTTCTGGCGTGAATTTGAGATCTGGCCGCTCATCCACCTGCGTTCATCACGCCTGGGTTGGATAACCTTTGCCATCACGCATCCCGGCAAGGCTTTCCAGGACCTGCGGGGGCGACTGAATTTATTGATCAAGAACAGAAAGGGTAAAGCTTAACCAAGCTTTCAAGAGACCTATGCCCAGAATTGGAATGAACCCCTCGCGGGGACAAAAACTTGACTTCACTCCTGCCCGGGTGACGGCATGTGTGCTGACCTTCGTCCCCCACCAGGCTGGCTTTTTTGCCCAGCGCATGAGCACAGCCAGGATGACTATTGAGAGCATCATTGCCAACACGGAAATACCCTGTGATAAGCTTGTTTTTGATAATGGCAGCTGCCCGGAGATGGTCAATTATCTCAAAGGTCTTTTGGATGCCGGGAAGATCGACTTTTTGATGCTTTCACGGCACAACATCGGCAAGCTGAATGCCTTGAGAGCAATGTTCCAGGCGGCACCGGGCGAGGTCATTGCCTATGCCGACGATGATATCTACCACCTGCCGGGATGGCTGCCTGCACACCTGGAAGTACTGGATACCTACCCGAACGTGGGAGCGGTGACTGGCTTTTACGTCAGGCAGCGGGTCAGGTTAAGTTCGTCCAACACGGTGAAGTGGGCAGGGGAAGGTGGGCATACTGTCAAGAAGGGTTTATTGGTCCCCCGACAGTGGGAAGACGAATACATTGATGCCTATGATCGCTCGCCGGAACGCTACCAGGAAGAGACAGAGGGTATTGAAGATATCCTGGTAAAACACCACGATGTTGAAGCCTGGGTTGGTGCACATCATTTCCAGATGGTGACACCCAAAA
>CAYSZB010000015.1:31038-42981 GCA_964435475.1 uncultured Anaerolineaceae bacterium
CACGATGTTGAAGCCTGGGTTGGTGCACATCATTTCCAGATGGTGACACCCAAAAGGGTCATTTTGCCGATCATTGACGAAATGCTGCCCTCCAGGTGGAATGATGGCATGATGGGACGCATGGTCGAGATGGATGACCTGATGGATGCCAAAGGGTACCTGCGCCTGACCACCCGCGATCAGAACATCAAGTTGATGGGCAACACCATCACCAACGAGATCAGCCTGGTTGCCAGGTCACATGGACTTGAGGTGGAGGCGACCAAATTCCAAAGTGAACCCAAGGGATTGATACGAAAAATTGTCTCGATCCCAGTCATACGGAAAGTGATGCAGTTCGTGGTGAACAAATTCCACCACCTGTTGAACTTAAAATAATTAAGGTGAGGTTGGCGTGAAATTCTTAATTGCAGGTTCAGGTTCGATTGGCAGGCGGCATATCCGCAACCTGCTTTCCCTGGGAGAAACGGATATCACCCTGTTCAGAACCCACCAGGCAACATTGCCGGATGATGAACTAAAGCGTTTTCCGGTTGAAACCGATCTGCATAAGGCTTTGGAAAACCAGCCTGATGCAGTGATCATCTCAAACCCGACCAGCAAACACATGGATGTTGCCCTGCCGGCGTCTCAGGCTGGAATTCACATGCTGATCGAGAAACCAGTGTCAGACTCCCTGGCCCAAATAGACCAACTGGCTGAAGTTATTGCCCAAAAAGGCTGCCGGGTACTTGTGGGGTTCCAGTTCAGGTTTCACCCGGTTTTGCAGCAGGTCCGGCAGTTGCTGCTGGATGGTGCTATGGGTAAGGTCATCTCGATCAGGGCGCACTGGGGTGAATATTTACCCGGCTGGCACCCATGGGAAGACTACCGTGTCAGCTATGCCTCCCGCAATGACCTGGGCGGTGGGGTTGTCCTGACGCTGAGCCATCCCCTGGACTACCTGCGTTGGATGGTTGGTGAGGTAAAGACTGTATCCGCCAACATTGGCAAGATCAGCGAGCTTGAGTTGTCAGTGGATGATAACGCCGAGATCACCTTGGAGTTTGCATCCGGTTGTGTCGGGCAGGTGCACCTCGATTATTACCAGAGGCCGCCTGAACATAGGCTTGAGATCACCACCAGCGAAGGAACCATCCAGTGGCAAAATGCCAGTGGCGCTGCACGGGTGTATCATGTTGAGCGTGGCTGGTCTGACCTGCAGCCCCCTGTTGGTTTTGATCGCAATGATATGTTTATTGCTGAAATGCGGCATTTTC
This sequence comes from uncultured Anaerolineaceae bacterium, assembly GCA_964435475.1. Lineage (GTDB taxonomy): Bacteria > Chloroflexota > Anaerolineae > Anaerolineales > Anaerolineaceae > CAYSZB01. The sequence goes on from CAYSZB010000015.1 coordinate 32,298, forward strand.
TTGAAGTGGTTCGTGGAAATCAGGATCCTGTTTGCAGTTTCAATGATGGTGTCAGTGCATTGAAGATCGCACTGGGTGCACATAGGTCTACAGAATTGCAAGGGAAGGCTGTCGGGCTTGACGCTTGATTTGGTGATGTCATCTCATGATCAGGCATCATAATTTATAATCACTCAATAAATGGACTATACTAAAAACACATTTATTTTTTGAAAATTGGAAATAATATGCCAACAATATTTGATAAGTTTTCAATGACCAGCAAAACTGCCATTATTACAGGCGGAGCTGGTTTATTAGGTAAGCAATTTTCGCTCACTTTGGCCCAGGCAGGCGCAAATGTGGTGGTCGCCGATTTGAACCAGGCAGCCGCACAAACACAGGCTGATTTCATAACCAGTCAGGGTTTTAAAGCCGAAGCGGTTGCAGTGGACGTCTCAGACCCGCAATCAATTAACGCGCTTGTCAAGCATGTCAAAGAACAATATGGCCGGGTGGATGTGCTGGTCAATAGTGCGGCGATCGACCCGAAATTTGACTCCACCCATATTGATGGGCAGGTTAAGAACGATTTTGAACACTATCCCCTGGCGGCCTGGAATGCTTCTTTGAACATAAACCTGACCGGGATGTTCCTGATGTCCCAGGCGGTTGCCACACCCATGCTGGAGCAGGGGCGGGGCGTCATCATCAATATCTGTTCCACTTATGGTTTAGCGGGTCCTGACCAAAGATTGTATATCATCCCGGGCGAACCGCCCAAGGTAAAACCGGTGGACTACTCGGTGACCAAGGCTGGTGTATTGGGTTTCACACGCTACCTGGCAGCCTACTATGCCGGCAGGAATATCCGCGTAAACGCTTTGACCCCTGGTGGCGTTTTCAATGATCACAGCACGGGCTTTGTCAATAACTATGCTGCCAGGACGATCATGGGAAGAATGGCGAATATTGATGAGATGAATGGTGCCATTCTATTCCTGGCTAGTGATGCCTCCACTTACATGACGGGTTCCAACCTGGTAGTGGACGGAGGTTGGACGGCATGGTAAAAGTGCCCGAAGTTCTCGCATTGGTCCCGGCACGGGGCGGCTCGAAGGGCATTCCACGTAAAAATATCCGTGATTTCGCCGGTTACCCACTGATCGCTTACAGCATCCTGGCGGGCTTGTGCGCGAAATTGGTGACACGGGTCATTGTCAGTACTGAAGACCAGGAAATTGCTGAGGTGGCAAAGGCATGGGGTGCCGAGGTGCCATTTTTGCGACCCCAGGAACTGGCACAGGATCAATCCCTTGACCTGCCAGTCATGCAGCATGCCTTGAAATGGCTGGCTGAAAACGAGGGCTATCACCCGGAGATCGTGGTCTGGTTGCGACCAACTTCGCCTGTCAGACCACTAAATTGCGTGGATGATGCTGTCACCCTTTTGCTTGAACATCCCGAAGCAGATTCGGTGCGCGGGGTGGTGCCAGCCGGACAGAACCCTTATAAGATGTGGCGGGTGGATCAGACCAGCGGTGTGATGACACCTTTGATCAGCGTGGAAGGCATCCATGAAGCATACAATGCGCCGCGCCAGGTCTTGCCGCAGGCCTTCTGGCAGACCGGGCACATTGATGCCATCCGCTCAAGACTAATTACTGAGAGAAACACACCAACAGGTGATGTGATCCTGCCATTGTTCATCGACCCGCGTTATACAGTGGATATTGACAAGCCTTCCGACTGGCAGGGAGCAGAGGCCCTGGTGAAGGATGGTCATCTGGACATGGTGGACCCCGCTTCCCGCAGGCGGCAATTCCCGGCTGAACTCAAGTTGTTGGTAATGGATTTTGATGGTGTCCTGACCGATAACCGCGTGTGGGTTGACCAGGACGGGCATGAATCTGTTGCTGCCAATCGATCTGATAGTTTGGGACTTGATTCATTAAGAGCCAATTCTGATATTGAGTTGTTGGTAATTTCAAAAGAAACAAACCCTGTAGTCACCGCCCGCTGTAAAAAACTGGGCATCCCGGTTTTCCAGTCAGTGTCTGATAAAGGGCAGGCTTTAAAAGAAATCCTCAGGCAAAAAAAACTTAATCCACAACAGGTGATGTTCATAGGCAATGACACCAATGACCTGCCTGCTTTCGAGGTGGCTGGCTATGCCGTGGTGCCGGCAGACGCGCACCCCAGCATTGCCCGCCTGGCAGACCTGGTGCTGACCCACAATGGAGGGCATGGTGCGGTCAGGGAACTGTGTGACCTTATCTTAAGTAAGAACGAGAACAAAAGGAAACTATGACAAGAGAAATAAAAATTGGTAACCGCATGGTTGGTGATGGTCATCCCACTTATTTTATCGCCGAGATCGGCATCAACCATAATGGCGATATTGATGTGGCTAAAAAGTTGATCGATGCTGCCAAGCACGGCGGCGCGGATGCGGTCAAGTTTCAGAAACGTACCCCCGAATTGTGTGTGCCAGAACACCAGCGCAACCAGATGCGCGACACCCCCTGGGGATACATCACATACCTTGATTACCGCTATAAAGTGGAATTTGGCCAGGCTGAATATGCCGAAATTGACCGCTATTGCAAGCAGGTTGGTATCGACTGGCTTGCCTCCTCCTGGGATATACCCTCATTGCATTTCATTGATGCTTTCAATCCCCCCTGTCATAAGGTGGCATCGGCCTTGTTGACCGATCATGAACTGCTGCGCGCACTAAAGGAGACCGGTAAACCGATCATCCTTTCCACTGGCATGTCCACCATAGATGAGATAGAGGAAGCAGTAAAGATCACTGGTTTGGATAACCTGGTCATTTGCCACACAACCAGCAGCTATCCCTGCCCGCCTGAAGAATTGAACCTGAATATGATCCGAACCCTCAAGGAGAAGTATCCCTGCCCGATCGGCTATTCGGGTCATGAGGTGGGATTGGTGCCATCAGCTGTGGCGGTGGCGCTGGGTGCTTGCCTGGTCGAAAGGCATATCACCCTTGACCGTGCCATGTGGGGCAGCGATCAATCTGCTTCAGTGGAACCCTGGGGCGTTGAGCAACTCGTGAAGTATATCCGCGTGACCGAAAGGTCGCTGGGCGATGGTGTGAAACGCGTTTACCAGAGCGAGGAATCGTCCAAATCCAAAATGCGGCGATACAGCCTGTAGGTTAAGTCATGAATCGTTTGTTTAGCTATCCAAAAAGGATATGGAACCGGCTTTTACGCCGATGGAACAACCGGCAATTTGCACAAATGGCTAAAACCATAGCACAAAAGTCGGTTGTCAAGGAACAGCAGCCGGTTGTATTTTTTGCAGCTTCCACCCGCCTCCAGGGGGTCAGCCTTAATGCGGCTTTCAACCTGCTCTCGGCCTGGTCTTTGCGCCTGCAGGGTGTGCCAGTGGTTCATCTTGCCTGTGAGTGCGGGATGTCTTTATGTGTCCTGGGCACTAATAATCAGAACGAAAACGAACTTCCGCCCTGTAAAAAATGTATCAGTCAATCGCATTTCCTTTCCCCGGGTGCAGATCTGCGCTGGTTAAAGTTTGAGCAGGATGAACAACTTGCCAGGCTTCTTGAGGGCATGACACTTGATGACCTGGTTCACCTGATCTACCAGAAGGTCCCATTGGGTGAGCTGGTATTGCCTTCAGCCCGCTGGATCCTACGCCGGCACCACTTGATTGATGATCAACGCACCATTGCCATTTATAAGCACTACATTTTATCTGCCTGGAGCCTGAGAAAAGAAATGGAAAGGCTGTTAAAAGAGATCAATCCGCGCAGCCTGGTCGTTTTCAACGGCATGTTCTACCCCGAGGCCACCGCCAGGTGGGTGGCTGAGCAATTAAACATTCCATCCATCAGCCATGAGGTAGGGATCGCCCCCAACAGCGCTTTCTTTACCACCGGTTCGGCAACTGCCTACCCTGTGGACATCCCGGATGATTTTCAACTCACCATCAAGGAAAATAAGGTCCTCGATGAATACCTCAGCAAACGCTTCAAAGGCAATTTCAGCATGGCGGGTGTCAAGTTCTGGCCCCAGATGAGCAAATTGGACGAAAAATTTATTGAGTTTACAAAGAAATTCAGGCAGATCGTACCGGTGTTTACCAACGTGATCTTCGATACCAGTCAACCACATGCCAATGTGGTTTTCCCCCACATGTTCTCCTGGCTGGATGAGGTCCTGGATATTGCCTCAAACCACCTGGATACATTGTTCATCATCCGTGCCCACCCGGACGAATCGCGCCCCGGTAAAGCCAGCCGGGAAAGCGTTGCGGAGTGGGTGAAAGAGCGCAATGTGGGATCGCTCCCGAATGTCGTTTTTGTTGGCCCGGAACAGTATTTTAGTTCTTATGAAATGATACAACGGGCAAAGTTCATCATGATCTATAACTCGACCATTGGCCTTGAGGCGTCCATCATGGGAGCGGCGGTCTTGTGCGCCGGCAAGGCTCGTTTCACCCAGTTGGATACGGTCTTTTTCCCGCGCAATACCACTTCTTTCCGCATGCAAGCTGAGTCTTTCCTGAATGCAGAAAAGATCTACATCCCGGCATCCCACCAGGAAAATGCCAGGCGCTTTCTTTACTACCAGATTTACCGAACATCCCTGCCTTTTGACCGTTTCCTGCAGCCTGATGGCATCTGGAATGGCTATGTAAAACTCAAGCGTTTTCCCTGGCAGGCACTTTTGCCGGAGATCTCGCCCACCATGCATGCCATCAGCAAGGGCATTTTAGAAAATGGTGATTTTATGTTACCGACAGAGACACCTGAAATTAGGAGCAATTGATGAATATCGAAAAAATTGTCGCGTTAATACCCATGCGCCATGATTCGGTCCGGGTACCTGGTAAGAATTACCGGGTGATGGCGGGAAAACCTTTATACCAGCACATCATCGAAACCCTGCTCTCTTGTCCCGAGATCGACCAGGTGGTTGTCGACACTGACAGCCCGCTGATCCTGGAAGGTTTGCAGAAGGACTTTCCCCAGGTGACGTGCCTGATACGCCCCGAACATCTGCGCGCCGATACCATCCCGACCAATGAGATCCTGATGCATGATACCACCCAGGTGCCTGCTGATCTGTATTTGCAGACACACAGCACCAATCCCCTGTTAAAGGCTGCAACCATCTCACGTGCCATCCAGGCTTTGTTGAAAGAGTATCCAGCCTATGATTCCCTGTTTGGCGTCACCCGCCTGCAGACCAGGTTGTGGGACCAGTTGGGGCGGGCGGTCAATCACAACCCGGCGGTCCTTCTAAGAACACAGGACCTGCCGCCGATCTTTGAAGAAAATTCCTGCATCTATCTCTTTACCCGTGAGACGCTGGTCCAGAAGCGCAATCGCCTTGGCGACCGTCCCATGCTCTTTGAGATAGATCGGGCGGAAGCCTGGGATATCGACGAGGAAATTGATTTCACCATTGCAGACCTGCTGCTAAAGCAGCGCAACAAGGTCTGAACGGAGGTTGGCTTGAAGAAAACAGTGCTGGTATCCGCTCCTTACATGCTGGCGATCCTGGATCGCTTTGAGCCTGTCTTGAAAGACCTGGGCTTTGAGTTGATCATTCCTAAAGTAAATGAGCGGCTTTCTGAAGAGGAGATCATGCCCTATGCCGGACAGTTTGATGGTGCACTTTGTGGCGACGACCGCTACAGCGCCGCTGTTATTAAAGCCTGCACCCCGCGCTTGAAGGTCATCTCGAAGTGGGGCACAGGTATCGATTCCATCGATCAGCAGGCAGCAAAAGAATTTGGCGTAATGGTTGGCAATACGCCCAATGCATTCACCATACCGGTTGCGGAAAGTGTGCTTGGCTACATGTTGAATTTTGTCCGCCTTTTACCCTGGTTGGATGATGAAATGCGGGATGGACAGTGGAACAAATCGATCGCCAGAACGCTCAGTGAATGCACGCTGGGGGTGATCGGGGTGGGCAATGTGGGCAAGGCTGTCCTGCGGCGGGCAAGGGCATTCGGTATGAAATTACTGGGTAATGACATAGTCGAAATAGCCCCGGATTTTTTGGTTGAGTATGGCGTTGAAATGACCAGCCTCGAAGACCTGATGCGGCGGTCTGATTTCATCAGTGTCAACTGCACACTAAATCCTACCAGCTACCACCTGATTAATGCGCATAGCCTGGGTTTCTGCAAGCCGGGAGCTGTGATCATCAATGCCGCGCGTGGACCTGTGGTGGATGAAAAGGACCTGGTCAGTGCTTTGATTAATAAGCAGATCGCCGGTGCGGCATTGGATGTCTTTGAGACTGAGCCATTACCCGCAGACAGTCCATTACTCAAAATGAAGAATGTGATGCTAGCTCCGCATAACTCCAATTCCAGCCCGTTTTATTGGGAACGCGTACACTGGAATACAATCCGCAACCTGCTCATCGGATTGGATACGGATCCGGCTTTGCTGGACAGGTATCAGAAGGCTGATAATTGAAAGAGGACAATATGCAACAGCACAAATATGTTCTGATCACCGGGGCTGCCGGGGGAGTGGGGCAGGCGACGGTTAACCTATTTACTGAGAAAGGCTGGCAGGTCATCGGGGTTGACCGGTCTGGTTTTCCCGGGCAGTTCCCCGAAAGCGGTTTCTTTGTCCAGGCAGACATTGCCGACCCGGTGCAGCTGGAAGAAATCTACTCACAGGTAAGCCAATTCACCGATACCCTGGATGCGGTGGTCAATAACGCGGCGATCCAGGTCGTCAAACCACTCCTGGAAACCACAGCCGAAGAATGGGATGCGGTGATGGCGTCCAACCTGCGCTCGGTTTTCCTGGGGGCAAAGCTGGCCTATCCACTTCTCAAGAACCGTGGTGGTGGAGCGATCGTCAATGTTTCCTCGGTCCATGCCGTTGCCACATCTCCCAATGTCAGCAGTTATGCCGCCAGCAAGGGCGGGTTATTGGCGCTGACCCGTTCCATGGCGATCGAATTTGCCAGCGACCATATCCGCGTCAATGCCATCCTGCCGGGGGCGGTCAACACCCCCATGCTTTCCGCTCATCTTGACGAGGCTGGTCGGGAGAGACTTGCTTCCAAGACGGTCAATGGACGCATTGCTGAACCATCTGAAATTGCCCATACCATTTACTTCCTGGCGGATGAAGAGCAGTCCTCGTTCATGACCGGGCAATCCATCCTGGTCGACGGTGGGGCGACTGCCAAGTTAAGCACGGAATAACATGAGCATCAGAACAACAGTCAAAAAGGTACTTTCACCAAATCTGCGCAGCAAGATCGGTAGCGTTTATGATTCAATCTTGAGGTTACCCGAACTGCCGGCGGCCTACTTGCATCCCTGGCGACGGGAATCGATCAAGAAACTGGCATTGCTGAAAGACTCGCACAAAGGTGAGCGCTGTTTCCTGATCGGTAACGGTCCCAGCCTGAAGATCACCGACCTGACCAAACTCAATGGTGAATTTACCTTTGGTTTCAACCGCATTTTTTTGGCAGCGGAGGAACTGGGTTTTGTACCTTCCTGCCTGGTGTCGATCAATGACCTGGTGATCGAACAATCGGCAGCAGAGCTGCAGGCGCTAAAAATGCCCAAGTTCTTTGCCTGGCGCTCACATCACCGCTTGCAAATGACACCAGAAACCCATTTTCTTTACACCAGTTACACTGGTCCCCGCTTTTCGACCGACGTGACCGGTCGCGTGTGGGAGGGTGCCACGGTCACCAATGTAGCTCTCCAATTAGCATTTCACATGGGTTTTACCCGTGTGATCCTTATCGGTGTGGATCACTCATTTGCTTCCAAGGGTATGCCCAATACCACTGTGGTATCCACCGGGGAGGACCCCAACCATTTTTCAGGTGCCTATTTTGGTAAAGGCTTCCGCTGGCAGTTGCCGGACCTGGAAACCTCCGAGATCGGCTACCGCATGGCGCGCCGGGCCTATGAGACCGCTGGCAGGTCGGTTGTGGATGCCACCATTGGTGGCAAACTGGATATCTTTCCCAAGGTTTCATACGACAACCTGTTTGGATAGTCAATGAGCCATTACCCGCTGGTCTCGATCATCACGCCATCATTCAATCAATCAGCCTACCTTGAAAGGACGATTTGCTCGGTCCTTGATCAGGATTATCCCAACCTTGAATACTGGGTGATCGATGGCGGATCAACAGATGACAGCCTGGAGATCATCAAAAAATATGAACACCGGTTGGCGGGATGGGTGTCCGAGAAAGACCGGGGCCAGGCGGATGCCATCAACAAGGGGTTTGCGAAAGCCAATGGGGAGATCATTGCCTGGTTGAACTCGGATGATCTCTATCGCCCGGGTGCCATCCGTTCTGCTGTACAAACCCTGCAAAATAATCCACAGTGTGGGTTTGTCTTCAGCGATGTCGATTCCATCGATCCCGAAGATAAGGTGTTCAACCGCATGGCATATGGAGATTGGAGTTTATCAGACCTGATGACCTTTCATATCATTGGCCAATCAGCGGTTTTCATGCGCCGTGACACCCTGAACCAAGCAGGTTGCCTCGACCTTGACTATCATTATTTATTGGATCACCACCTCTGGTTACGCATGGGGTTGATTGCCGGCATGAAATATGTTCCCGGGCAGGTCTGGGCAGCAGCCCGCATTCACCCGGGTGCCAAAAATGTGGTAAACACACAGGCTTTTGGAGAAGAGGCTTACCGCCTGGTGAGCTGGATGGGGTCAGACCCGCGTTTTGAGCCTTATTTCCAGAAGTCGAGGCGAAGGATCATGGCTGGCGCACACAGGTTGAATGCTTTCTACCTCCTGGACGGAAATTATGCCAGATTAGCTTTAAAAGCCTATGGGAAGGGCTTTCGGCAGCATCCCCCAACCGTGCTCAAAGATTGGCGGCGGATCCTTTTTGCTCTTCTGAGTCCATTGGGCTTGAAAGGTTTGAAGAACAGGTACCTGGAACGCAGGAGATCACACTTTGAGGGAGAGAGATCATGACATCCCAAACGACGAGTAACCAGGGTAAGAAAAACAGCGGCTTGACCTGGTGGACCTGGATAATGTTCATTGTTATCATGTTCTTTGGCATCGTGGGACGGTTCTATGATCTGAGTGATGCCCCGCTGGATTTTCACCCGACCCGGCAATTGCGCTCCATGTTGATCGCCCGCGGCATGTATTATCGCACGCTGGATGATGTGTCCCCGGAAAAACAGCAAATAGCGATCAACCAGATGAATGCTGAAGGCCAGATCGAACCACCCATCATGGAGCAGTTGACAGCATGGGGATATAAGCTGGTTGGCTCGGATGACTTGCGCGTTCCACGGGTGATATCGATTTTCTTCTGGATCCTGGGTGGGGTGGGTCTCTTCTTGCTCTTGAAAAAAATGATCAGCGAGTGGCAGGCAGCCATTGTTGGTTTGGCTTACTTCATGGTCCTGCCCTATGCGCTGTATGCCAGTCGCTCTTTTCAACCCGAACCCCTTCTGACCGCCTCGATCATCTGGGCGTGGTGGGGCATGCTTAAGTGGTCAGAGAAAAAGAACTGGCAATGGACGATCATTTCAGGGCTGTTGGCGGGTTTTGCGATCTTTGTAAAATCCCCGGCATTGTTCTTTATTATTCCGGCCTGGTTGGGATTGATCCTGGCTGAACCGGGCTTGGTCAAAGCCTTGCGGACTCCAAAGGTATGGATCATTGTTCTCCTTACCATCCTTCCATATGCCATCTACCACATCTACGGCATGTATATTGATGGCTTTTTGCAGGGGCAGATGAGCCTGCGCTTTTTCCCGGACCTCTGGAAGGATCCATTCCATTACCTTTCCTGGGAACGCATGCTCGCCTCAACCCTGGGCATCGAGTTTTTCCTGGCAGGTTTGGTCGGGATCGTACTTATCAGGCAAAAACAGTTCAGGATCATGTTCCTGGGCGTGTGGCTGGGCTGTTTCTTGTATGGCATGACCTTTTCTTATCATATCGTTACCCATGATTATTACCAGGTGCCCTTCGTGCCGGCGGTTGCCGTGGGGCTGGCAGCCCTGGCAGGTGCGATCTTCAATAAGATACCCGGTAAAAAGAGTCTTTTCTATGGCACCCTCACAGTCGTAATGTTGTTCTGGATGGCAGTGAATTTCTGGGATGCCCGCATGACCTTAAAGCATGCCCGCTACCAGGACGAGCCGAAGTTTTGGGCATCTCTTGGTGAAAAACTGGGGGATCGCTCTGTGGTCTCGCTGACAGAGGATTATGGCACCAGGCTGTCATATTGGGGTTGGAAACCAACCACCAACTGGATGTCCATGGGGGATATCATTTACCGCCAACTGGGCGGACAGGAAGTGGATACCAGGTCGCTTTTGCTACAAGCGGTTGAGGGCAAAGACCTTTTCCTGGTGACCGATTTTGAGGAGTTGGAACGACAGGTGGAAGTGAAAGATTGGCTTTACCAGAATTACGCGGTCATGGATCAATCGGAGCGGTACCTGGTCTTTGATCTTAATCATCCCTTACAGATACAGGATGTGAACCCCTGACACCCGATATGGGTTAGGTGCTTGGGGAAACATCAATATTCTGACCTGATGCTTTCCAATCCATAATATTCAGTAACGCACTCGTTCACCCAGTCGGTCGGATCTGGGTTTATGTCTTTAAGTCCATGCAGGCTTTCAATTGTTGGCACAACCAGCGATAATT
>CAYSZB010000016.1:0-21784 GCA_964435475.1 uncultured Anaerolineaceae bacterium
ACTACAAGAATAATTTCACTGTTTTCCGCCGAATCCTGGTGAATGACACCGTTCCGTTTAAAGAACTAAATGAGGTGCCTTTCAGTTATGGCTCAGAATGGCAAAATATTACCCTGGGTGGTGACTCACCTCATAAAATTTTCCTGAACAAGGGCAGAAATGTGCTAGGGATCGAGGCGAACAATTCACCCTACCTATCTGCGATCGAAAAGATAAAGAAGGTGCTGATCGATATCAACACCCTGTCCCTGGAGATCAAAAAACTGACCGGCAACCAGATTGACCCCTACAAGGAATGGGTAATATCTGATTACATCCCCGACATCAAGGATCGCTTGATCGCGATTGCTGAAGACCTCGAGGTGGACATGCTGGTACTGAATGCGATCAACCAGAGTGGCGGATCGCAGGAAGTGCTGTCATACCAGATGGCGATCGATAATATCCGCTTCCTGGCAGCAGACCCTGATAAGATCCCATCCCGCATGAATCGCTTCTCAGAAGGTTCAGCCTCGGCATCGCAGTTGCTGGGGAACATCCTCCCTTCGCTGCAGGAACAACCTCTGGCATTGGACAAAATCATTATATATTCACCTGAAAAGACCCTGGAACAAGTTAAGATACCTTTCTTTAGATCGTTTTCGGAAGGCTTCAAACGCTTCTTCTACTCATTCAGACCCAACCCCTATCAGACGATTGGAGCAGGAGAGGATGAAATTGAGGTCTGGGTCAACCGTCCCCGACAGTATGTGGACCTGTTGCAGACCATGACGGATGAATCCTTCACCCGGGATACTGGGATCAAGGTCAAATTCTCCATTATGCCGAATGAATCAAAGCTGGTGCTTGCCAATGCAGCCGGAATTGAACCGGATGTCGCCCTGGGTGTGAGCACGAACGTGCCATATGAACTCGCCATCCGTAATGCCCTCAAAGACCTGCGGACGTTTAATGATTTTGATGATTTTATTGGCATTTACTCACCTGGGGCTTTACTTAGCTATATTATTAATGATTCGGTGTACGCCATTCCTGAAACACAGGACTTTTGGGTCACTTTTTACAGGGAAGATGTCCTGAATTCGCTGGGCATCCCGGTGCCGGACACCTGGCCGGAAGTGATCGAGATCCTGCCAGAGCTCCAGCGCTATGGCATGAATTACAATACCCCACTTTCGGGTGGCAGTGGTACCAAAGGTTACCTGGTCACAGCCCCTTACATCTTCAATTATGGTGCCAAGCTTTACAGCAACGATGGGTTTGCCACCGGGTTGGAAAGCGATGAGGCAATCACTGCAATCAAGTTCATGACCGACAGTTTTACGCTTTATGGCATGCCCCTGACCACATCCAGCTTCTATGACAGCTTCCGCTATGGCAGCCTGCCGATCGGCGTCTCAAACTTCACTGATTACATCAAATTGACGAATGCCGCACCAGAGATCAATGGTTTGTGGAAGATGGCACTTTACCCGGCAACCGTACTGGAAGATGGCACCGAGAACCGCTGGGCAACCGGTTCAGCCCAGGCTTCGATCATGTTCAAAGGGACTGAAAAACCATCAGAATCCTGGGAGTTCATGAAATGGTGGATGTCCACAGAAACCCAGGTAGATTTCCAACAGCAGTTGATCATGAACTATGGTCTGTCATACCTCTGGAACTCTGCCAATGTCGAGGCATTTGCCTATTCGCCCATCCCTGAAGAGCATAAGGCAGTCATCCTTGAACAGTGGGAGTGGCTTCAGGAACCTGTGAAGTTGCCGGGCAGTTACATGCAAGAGCGCGAGTTGAGTAATGCCTGGAATAAGGTCGTCTTCGATGGCGTAAATCCGCGCATAGCCATTGACAGTTCTGTGATCATCATCAATCGTGAGATTGCCAGGAAAATGGAAGAATTTGGCTATCTTGAAAATGGCGTCAGGGTAAAAGAATTTAAGATTCCAACTGTCGAGTCAGTCAGACAATGGATGGAAGATGGTGAAAAATAACATGAAAAAACCGGAAACCAAAATTAAGAGATGGATGACAAAAGAGGGTAATGCATATGGGTTTATCTCCATATATGCACTTTTGTTCATCATATTTATTGTGGTGCCTGTCATCGTAGCTTTTTTTCTCTCATTCACCTACTTTGACACCATCCAGAGGCCGACTTTTAATGGCTTGCGCAACTATGTCGTCCTGCTGACACAGGATGACATCTTCATGAAGTATGTTCTCCCCAACACGATCAAATTTGCTGTCATTGTTGGACCTGGCGGGTACCTGCTATCATTTATACTTGCATGGATCCTCGCCCAACTGACCAAGGTGCCGCGAACCATCCTGGCACTGATCTTATATTCTCCCTCCATGACATCCGGCGTTGCCATGTCTGTTGTATGGATGACATTCTTCAGTGGCGACCAGAACGGGTATTTTAACAGCCTGCTGATGCGCTGGAGCTTGATCCAGGAACCAATTCAATGGCTCCAATCTCCACAGTACCTGATGACGATCATGATCATCGTGACATTGTGGGGGAGCATGGGTGTCGGTTTCCTCGCCATGCTGGCTGGCATCCTGGAGATCAACCCTGAACTGTATGAAGCAGGTGCATTGGATGGAATCAGTAACCGTTTCCAGGAGATCATCCATATCACCATCCCATCCATGAAACCACAAATGTTATTTGGTGCGGTAATGGCCATCGTTTCAACATTCCAGGCAGGTGCCATTGGGGTGACATTGTCGGGCGGGAACCCGACCCCTCAATATGCCGGTCAATTGATCGTGAACCACATCGAGGATTTCGGTTTCCTGCGATACGAGATGGGTTATGCAGCTGCTGTATCGGTGGTGTTGCTGCTGATGGTCTTATTGTTCAACCGTTTGTCCAATAAGCTGTTTGGCAGTGAAGGGTAGGTAGAGATATGGCGAAAACGAAAAAAGTCAGCCGATTTTCAGGTTTTCACCGCAGCGGAATCAATCCCAAGGGATTTCACCCCAGCCAGATTAAGTTCTATTTTATCCTGCTGCCTTTGGTGTTGTTCATGGTCCTGCCGATCATCTATATCATATCAAACGCCTTCAAACCCCCGGATGAGTTGTTTGCCTACCCGCCGCGCTTTTTTGTAACCAACCCAACTTTTAAAAACTTCACTGACCTGTTCTCAAAGATGTCGAACTCTGGTGTCCCGGTCAGCCGCTACCTGTTCAACAGTGTGATCATCACGTTGTTGACCATCGGTGCTTCCATAATTGTCTCCACTACTGCTGCTTATGCGTTGTCCAAGAAACGCTTCAAATTAAAGAAAGTCTTATTTGCGATTAACACAGTAGCCTTGATGTTCGTGCCCATTGCTGTGACCATTCCCCGGTTCCTGATCATTGAGCGCCTGGGTCTGATGGATACCTTCATGGTGCATATTTTGCCCGGCCTGGCAATGCCCGTTGGACTATTCCTGATCAAACAGTTCATTGATGGCATCCCGGATGAGGTCATTGAGGCTGCCCAGATCGATGGCGCCACTGATGTTTCAGTGTATCTAAAGATCATATTACCCATGATCAAGCCAGCCATTGCCACCATCGCCATCCTGACCTTCCAGGCGACCTGGAATAATGCCGATATTTCGTCCATGTATATCAACAATGAAAGCTTGAAGACCTTTGCATTTTACTTGACGACGCTTACCTCAACGGCATCCGGTGCCAATGCGGTTGCTGGTCAGGGTATCGCTGCAGCAGCATCTTTGATCATGTTCCTGCCCAACCTGATCATCTTTATCTTCCTGCAAAGCCAGGTCATGAGTACCATGTCACACTCGGGGCTTAAATAATGAAAAAGAAAATAATTCTCATTTTATTGGCCTTGTTCATGTTTTTGTCCTTCATTCCTGTGGGGGCTGAATCCCCCTATACAACCTGGGCAATGGGTCCGGGTGGTCAGGTTTACATGACACAGGATGCCTACCGGCCAAGCGCTGAGATCGATCTGCCGATCTCAGCAGCTGAAGACCTGGTTATCACTGAGGACGGAAATATCTTTGTTGCAGATACAGGAAATGGCCGCATCGTAAAAGTTAAGGGTCAGGAGATCGAGGAAATCTATGGTGAAGACTTCCTGAAAAGCCCAACAGGTCTGTTCATTGACCCCAAAGGGACGATGTATGTCGCAGATGCCGGCGACAACCAGATCTTCATCATTGATAAAGATGGAAACCTGCTGAACCAGTTTGGTCGCCCAACCGAGCCGCTGTTCGGTTCAGACAACCAGTTCCTGCCGCGAAAAATCGCTGTGGATGCCCGAAAGAATATTTATATCATCAGTGAGGGCTCAACAGACGGTGTGGTACAGATGAATACCAATGGCAATTTTATTGGTTACTTTGGCGCCAACACCTCTTCGATGTCCCTCAAAATGGTGCTGCAGCGCATGTTCCTAACAAAGGAGCAGCTTGACCAGTTTATTAAGAATGAAGCAGCCTCACCATCCAACATTGCCATCGATCAACAGTCATTGGTATTCACAATCACAGCTGGAACAACCAGGGGTAAAAGTATCCGCAAGTTCACTGTTTCAGGTAGAAACATCTTCCCGGATACTTATGGGTCGATGACGTTTCGTGATATTGATGTCAGCCCGGATGGTCTTGTACTGGCAGTGGATGCCACAGGTCAGATCTTTGAATACAATGCGAACGGCACAATGCTCTTTGTTTTTGGAGCACAGGATACTGGAAAACAACGCCTGGGAACCCTGCGTAATCCAACCGGCATTGAACGATATGGTGAGTACATCTATGTCCTGGATAAAGACAAGAATGCGATTATCACCTACCAGACGACCGCATTTGCCCAACAGGTGCATGAGGGCGTGCGACTCTATATGGAAGGTTACTACACCGAAGCCAAGCCATACTTTGAAAATGTTCTCAACTTCAATGGCTCTTACATCATGGCTTACCAGGCGATTGCAGATGCCTATTACAAACAGCGTGATTTTGATAATGCCCTGCAATATTATAAGTATGCTGAGGACCAGAAAGGCTATTCTGAAGCCTATTGGGAATTGCGTAATGTGCAATTACAAAGATACCTGACATCTGCCATCATCGTATTGGTGGCTTTCTCCATTGTCAATGGGGTGGTTAAGCGCCTGGACAAGCGCTATAAATGGTTTGACCCGCTGAGAAAATGGTTTAAAGACCTGACAAGGTTCAAACTGGTGGATGACCTTGTATTTATGTTCAGGTTCATCAAACAACCAGCAGATAGTTTCTATTACATCAAGAAGAATCTACGGGGCAGTATCAGATTTGCGGTGATCATCTATGTCCTGGTGGTCGTATTGCGGGTGGCCATTCTCTACGTGACGGGCTTTATCTTCAACCGGTACGTCTCCCTCTCAGATATCAAACCTTTGAATGAGATCATTTATACGGTGCTGGCCATCTTCATGTGGAATGCCGCCAACTACCTGATCTCAACTATCAGCGATGGAGAAGGGCGAATAAAAGATGTGGTGATTGGTACCGCGTATAGCCTGTTCCCGTATGTGTTATTTGCTCTACCGATCGCACTCCTCACCCGGGTTCTCTCACTCAACGAGGTTTTCATATACTCACTCGGTCAGAATCTTATCTACGTGTGGGTGGGGTTAATGCTCTTTATTATGGTGAAGGAAATTCACAACTATTCCTTTGGGGAGACGGTCAAGAATATCCTGCTGACCATATTTACAATGGGTCTTTTCCTGCTTACTGGATATATCCTGTATGTTTTATTCAACCAACTGTTCGATTTCATATCGGCAATTCTCCAGGAGGTAAGGCTCCGTGGCTAAAATACGAAAGATCTTCAATTGTTTGATTTTGCTCTGCCTGTTCCTGGGATTAGGTTTTGAACCACTGAGTGCCATGAGGAGTGGGGAGGAAGTTGAACCAGACCTGGCAGGTAGTACTGAAGCCGGGGCGTTGGATCGCAAATCCGACCAGGAAATCCCTGACTCTTATGAGCTGGTTGGAGAAAATGACAATTTCAAATTGTTTGCCAACCGGGTCTCCCTGGCTTTTAAGGTCCAGGACAAACGCAGTGGTTATGTATGGCATTCGAACCTTGATGAAAAGGGCGAGGATGACAAATTGAACAAAACCTGGACCGCGTTTGCCACAAGTGGATTCAGTATCGATTATTTGGACCTAAAAGCACAGAGTGTGCGCTTATCCATCACCCGGGATGAAAATACCATCGATTTCAAGAAGATCGAAGGCGGTTTTGAGGCTGTGGTAAGTTTCCCTGAGCCTTCGATCAGTGTTGGAATGATCGTCAAATTGGAGCCTGAAGGGGTGAGTGTGGATATTCCCTTTGAGACGATCAAAGAGGAGAATCCCGAATTTAAGTTGGGATTGATCTACCTCTACCCGTTCATGGGAGCCACCAGGGGTGATTCTGTCCCAGGGTACATGTTCATACCTGACGGATCCGGAACCCTGATCAATTTTAGTGCCGAGACTAAGGCTCAGAATATGTTCTACGGTAGGTATTACGGTGAAGATCTGGGGATGCTGACGGCGCTGGCCTTTGATCCGACTGTAAACCGCCCGTTTAACCTGTCTATCCCAGTATTCGGAATGGTGCATAAGGAAAATGAGCATGCCTATGTTGGTGTCCTGGAGAAAGGTGCTTCGTATGGGGAACTGCAGGCTCATCCATCCGGAATAATCACCAATTTCAATTTTATTCATAACACTTTTGTATACAACCAAAGCTACTTCCAGGCTACCAACCGCTCAGGGGCGGGTGTGACCACATTGCAAAAGACAACAAATACCTTTGACGTAAAAATGCACTATCGTTTCCTGACCGGCGATGAGAGCAATTATGTAGGCATGGCACGCAGCTACCAACAATACCTGCTTGATAGGGGGGAACTCAAGAAATCCCTGGTTGTTGGAGATGATATTTCGATACACCTCGAATTTTTGGGTGCTGAAAAGACAAAAGTTCTATTCTGGACCAAATCAATACCCATGACGACCATTGAACAGATGGCAACCATTTTGGACGAGTTAAAAGTCAGTAACCCGGAGGTTGTCTATTACGGATGGCAACCAAAAGGGGCGTCAACTATGCCTCCTGAATCACTGCGACTGGACAAGTCCCTGGGCAGCCTGGGGCAACTTAAATCTTTGATGGATAATGTGAAAGCCGATGGCGGAAAGTTCTATCTTTATGTTGACCCCCAATCAGCATTTGTAAATGAAAAAGGCTACTCAGCCCGCCATGATCTGGCCATGTCCATCACAAACAATAATTTGATCGGGTATAACCGCAACAAGGTCAATTTTTACCTGAATAATGATGCCTTGGGCAAGTCGTACAATTCACTGGTCCAGGATATCTATGACGAGACCGATGCCGGGGTGGCATTGGATGGCATATCCCGCATGGTCTACAGTGATTTCAAACCCGGGAATATCCTTAACCGCGAGGATGTCATAACAGAATACCAGGAATTGCTTGACCAGACTGCTGGTGGCAAGGCTTTTTTTGCTCCAAATGACTATATGTTCAAATTCATGGATGCCTATTATGACATTCCCATTTCAGATAGCGGCTATATTTATTCACATGAAACGATCCCCTTTTTGCAGATCGTATTTGCCGGGTATGTTCCTTTTTATGGCACAGTCCTGAACTTTTCATCCGATGTGAAAGCTGACCTGCTCAGGCATGCTGATTTTGGGGTATACCCTTCCTATTTCCTGACCGAGGAAGTGACCGCCAAAATCCTGAAAACCGATTCGAGTTGGATATATTCGAGTTCTTATGGGCAGTGGAGCGAAGAGGTCAACAGCACTTATGATTGGCTGAACAACCTTTTGGGTCCGGTCAAGGGTGAGACGATCATGGCGCGTGAAACCCTGGCCAAGGGTGTGGTTGCCACAACCTACAGCAATGGCAATATGATCATTGTCAATTACAATGCAGGTCCTTTTGTTGGCCGAGGCATGACCATAGCTGGCAGGGATGCTGTTCTCAAGGAGGTGAATCCATGAGCAACCATAAACCTGTTGCAAAGAAGGGCATCAATCTTGGTACAAGGGAAGCCTTACTGGGGCTGTCCTTTGTTGGCATCTGGATCATTGGATTTCTACTTTTCACTTTGATCCCTCTTATTCAGACCTTCAATTTCAGTATGAACCAGGTCACAGTTGAAGCGACCGGCATCAAGCTCGACTTCATCAAGTGGGCGAACTATTCACGGGCATTGTTTACTGATCCGACCTTTGTGGGATTGTTGATCGAATATGCCATCGAGACGCTGGTATCGGTGCCAATCGTCATCATCTTCTCCCTGATCATCGCCATGTTCCTGAATATGAAATTCAAGCTTAAAGGCTTATTCAGGACGATTTTCTTCCTGCCAGTGGTCATCACCAGTGGTCCTGTTATCCAGGAGTTGACTGCCCAAGGAGCCACTTCTGTGCCGGGGTTGACCAATACGGCAGCTGTAGCTGACTTCCTGGCCACGCTGCCAAAATACCTGCGCAACCCTGTCGAGTACCTCCTGACCTCTTTCATATTAATCCTCTGGTTCTCGGGTGTTCAGATCCTGATCTACTTATCACAACTACAAAAGATTGACAAAAGCGTATATGAAGCGGCATCCATTGATGGTGCCTCATCCTGGGAGACTTTCTGGAAGATCACATTACCTTCCCTATCGAAAACTACATTGATCAATGCAATCTATACGATCATCACCCTTTCACATTTTTCAGAGAATAAGGTGATCAAGTATATTTACAGCCAGACCTATGCAGTCCAGGGTGGCATTGGCTACTCCAGTGCCATGTCCTTCATCTATTTTATAGTTTTAATCCTGCTGCTTGCGATCGTAGCTATGTTACTGGTCGGAAAGCCACAGAAGAAGTCCAGGTAACGGATAGGAAGATCATATGAAAAAAATAAATTCTGCCCGTTTAAAAAGGTTTTTCCTGGGAAGCCGCACAACATATGGCTTAATCTTTAACGTTATTCTCTACATGTTATTGATCGCCATCGGTTTTGTCTACCTTTACCCACTGTTATTCATGTTCGTAACCAGCATGAAAAGCGCCCCTGACTTGTTGAATCCCATGGTCCAGTGGGTGCCAACCGAGATATATTTCGGCAATTATGTCAAAGCATTCAGGGTCCTGGATTACCCCACAACCTTGTTGGCGTCCATCCTGATCAGCTTTGTACCATCGGTGGTCCAGGCAGCAGTATGTTCAGTGATCGGGTATGGCCTGGCACGATACCGTTTCTGGGGCAAGAATTTCATGTTCATGCTGATCCTTGCCACATTCATCATCCCAGCTCAAACCACCATCATCCCACAAATGCTGACCTATAAGAACCTGGGGCTGCTTGGAAATATCCTCTCACTTATCCTGCCTGCGCTTATGGGGCAGGGTTTCCGCAGCGCGATATTCATACTGATCTTTTACCAGACCTTCCTATCATTACCCAAGGTACTGGAGGAAGCAGCCCGGCTGGATGGGGCTGGTGACCTCAAGATCTTTATACAGGTTGCCCTGCCGGCCGCCATCCCTTCATTCATTATTGCGATCATATTCTCAACCGTGTGGTATTGGAATGAAACCTACCTGACAGTGGTGTTCCTGGAAGGTGGCATCCAGTCCCTGCCGATGCAGCTGTCCAAATTTGTCCAGGCTTATGAGAACCTTTATCCGCCAGGAATGGTCAATATCTTCGACCGCTTGAATGAAGCTGTGAAGTTGGCTGGCACATTCCTGAACATCCTGCCTTTACTACTGATGTACTTCATCCTGCAGAAGTGGTTTGTTGAATCAGTGGAGAGGTCCGGTATTACGGGTGAATAAAGTTATCCTTTGGTTACTCATTGGCTCCCTGCTTCTCTCAGGCTGTTCATCTGGTGTAGTCCTTTATGATGATGAAGTCGATGTCAAAGAAGCAGTCGTAACTGATGCAATAGTATTGACGGATGAAGCACCCACGCCAGATTTCGTGGTGGCGACTGAAGATCTCTACCCCGTGGAGAAAGCCGCCCAGGCTGAAATCACATATGACATCTCAACCGTCATCGAATATGAGATGCGGAGCTCATTTAACTTCTTCTGGGAGCAAGCGAACACGGATGTGAACAGCCCCGGTTTCGGTCTTGTCCGTGACCGCTATCCTGGCGATGAATCCATCGCCAGCATCGCATCGGTCGGGTTTGCCCTGACTGCTTACCTGGTAGGAATAGAAAAAGGGTACATCACTTACCAGGAAGGATATGACCGCGTTTATGGCACCCTTGATACCTTGCTTGAGATGAAGCGAACCGAAGGTTTCTATTACCACTTTGTCGATATGAAAACTACTGAGAGGGCTTGGGGAAGCGAAGTATCCAATATTGATACAGCGATCTTAATGATGGGCGTGCTTTCAGCCGGCCAATACTTTGGGGGGGATATCCAGGTCAAAGCTGAACAACTTTACAATGAAGTCAATTGGCCATGGTTTATTGATGAGAATGTTGACCAATTCTACATGTCATACCGACCGGAGAAGGGAAAGGGTTTTGAAGGTCATTGGGATTTTTATGCTGAACAATTGATGCTCTATGTCCTGGCAGCTGGATCTGATACCTACCCGATCGAGCCATCGACCTATTATGCATTCACCCGTCATTATGCCAAGTATGGTGGTGAACCATTCATCCACTCATGGTTTGGATCGATCTTTACCTACCAGTTCAGTCATGCCTGGATCGACTTCAGCAATTATGTAGACCAGGATGGGGTTAACTGGTTTGACAACTCGGTTGAGGCGAGCTTATCCCAGGTGGCATTTGCCACCAATATGGATGACAAATACCAGACCATTGGGCCGAATGCCTGGGGTTTATCTGCCAGTGATGGTCCGAATGGGTACAACGGCCTGTATGGTGCCCCGCCCTCCGGGTTTGATAATAAAGCACACGAGGTCGATGACACCGTGCCCCCTTATGGTGCGATCGCTTCGGTTATCTTTGTGCCGGATGAATCCAGGCAAGCCATGCTTTATTATTATTCACTTGATGACCTGAAGGGCAAATACGGCTTCAAGGATGCCTTCAATCTTACAGAAGATTGGTTTGCCAGTGATGTTATCGGCATTGATAAGGGAATATCCTTGTTGATGCTTTCGAACTATGAAACCGGGCTGGTGCACCAGGTCATGATGGAAAATATCCACATACAAAAAGGCTTGGAACGCCTGCAAATCACACCAGTTGAATAAAAGGGTTATATGATCACCATTAAAGATGTCGCCAGGCACGCCGGCGTCAGTATCACCACAACTTCTTACGCCCTGAACGGAAAAGGCATGATCAGTGAATCCACGCGCAAACGTGTGCTGGAATCGGCTGAGTCTCTTAACTATCACCCCAACGCCTTTGCGAGGAATCTTAAAAAGCAGAAAACCCTCACCATTGGCGTGTTCATTTCCCGCTTTGGCGGTTCATTTTATGAGGATATCCTTGAAGGTATCCACAGTGTCATTCTTCAGACTGATTATGAGTTGCTGGTCTGCCCTGAAACTCATACGACCCATAAAATCCTTACTCAGCGCCAGGTCGATGGTGCCATCATCTTTGATTCAAAGATCAATAGTGGAATGATCTTAAGACTAGTGTCAGATTCCTTTCCCATTGTCTGCCTGGATCGTAACCTGATTGCCGATCGTTTACTTTCGCTTTTGGTTGATAATCAACATGGTGCCATGGAAGTCTTCGATCACCTGTATAACCAGGGTGCCCGAAAGTTTGCTTATTTAGCCGGTGCTGTTGATTCACAGGATAACACTGAACGCATGCGTGCCTTTACAAACCAGGCATCAAAACACAGCCTGGATGTCACCTGCCATCAAGGCAACTTTACTGAGGATTCAGGCTATGCTGTTGGTGAGAAGCTTATTTTGCAAAGAGAATTGCCTGAGGCTATATTATGTGCCAATGACCAGATGGCTATCGGTTTTATGCGTGCCCTGAAAGAACATAGTATACAAGCCCCGAATGATATTTTAGTGGTTGGATTTGATGATATCCCCCTTTCACGTTACATGCAGCCTTCTTTGACCACAGTCAGCGCTTCCCGTCATGCATGGGGCGCTGAGGCTGCCACCCAATTGATCGGATACCTGGTGCATGGGACACCATTTCGTTCATCCCGCATTCCAGTCCAGTTGATCCAACGTGAATCCTCTTCCCGAAACCACAAAAACCACAAGGCGAGACTTGATTAAATGGAATTGATCGACATTCTACATAAAGAGATCAAGGGTTCCTTTGATTTCTTTATGGATTTCACCAACCTCGATGAGAACAGCCCGGCTTTTGGCCTGACTGTCGACTCGACCAAGAAACCCGGTTTAGCCTCGATTGCTTCAGTTGGATTTGCCCTGACAGCCTGGGTGATTGCGGTTGAGCGCGGGTACCTGACACACGAAAGGGCGCTTGAGATCACAAGGGGTACCCTGCTTACTTTACTGGAGAATGCGCCGCACCACAGGGGCTTTTTTGCCCACTTCATGGATATACAGACATGTGAGCGCTCCAAAAAATGTGAGTATTCGACCATCGACACAGCCCTGTGCCTGAACGGTGTCATTACGGCGATGGCGTATTTTAAGGACACTGAAATTTCAGACCTGGGTCAGCAGTTGCTCGACCGGGTGGATTGGAATTTCCTGGTTTTTGAGAAGGAGGGACGAACCCTGTTTCGCATGGCATACAACCCGGGTCGGGGAGGGGATTATGTCACCGGGGAACCGGGATTTATATACCACTGGTCCATGGCAGCCGAGCAGAAGATGATGTACCTCCAGGCAGCTGCTCGACTCGACCCAGACATCTCCCGCAAACTTTATCAAGGTTTCTCGCGGGATACCTGTGAATTTCAAGGTAAGCCGATCATTGTGAACCCGGGTGGCACCCTGTTTGTCTACCTGTTCAGTGAAGCATGGATGGACTTTGGACGCTACCTGGACCCGGATGGCATCGACTGGTTCAATAACACGCGCCTGGCAGCGCTGGCCAACCGTGAGTTCTGCATCCGGCAGTCAGCCAATTGCCGTAGCTACCATGCCAATTCATGGGGATCAAGCGCCGGGGACAGTCCCTGGGGCTATGATGTGTCAGGTTTTGAACCCTGCCTGGTCAAACCGCATCACAATGGAACAGTGTCCATATACAGCGCTTTGGCAACCCTGCCATTCACCCCCGAGTTCACACCCGGGATGATCGAATATTTGCACGTCAATCATCCCCAAACCTGGGGCAGGTATGGATTTTATGATGCTTACAACCTGGATGTTAACCCACCGTGGTACAGCCAGGCGATCTACGGCATTGACAAAGGATGTTCGATGATCATGATCGAAAACTACCTCAGCAGGCTGGTCTGGGATACATATACCAACAGCCCCATCATTCAAAACGCTTTGGATGTGCTGGGATTTAAAGAACGCGAAGGAGAATAATATGAGCAAGTTTGAAGTTAAAGATGGCCACTTTTATATCGATGGCCAACCCCAGTTGATCCATGCGGCTGAATTCCATTATTACCGCACCCCTGTTGATGAATGGAAAAACCGGCTACAACTGATAAAAGGTGCCGGTTTCAATACCCTGGCAACCTACATTCCCTGGATCTGGCATCAGCTTGAAGAAGGTATCACGGATTGTGATGGTCATTCCCACCCGATGCGCAACCTGGCTGGCTTCCTGGATATGGCAGCTGATATGGGTTTCTGGTTGATCGCCCGGCCTGGTCCCTATATCATGGCAGAGTCCATCAATGAAGGCATTCCACCCTGGGTTTTTACCAATTATCCTGATGCTGCTTTCATCAGCCAGGACGGCAAGACGCAGAATGTCGTCTCGTACCTGCACCCCGACTTTCTCAAAGCGGTTAAACCCTGGTATAAAGCCATCTTTGAGGTGCTTACACCCCGCCAGGTCACCCGTGGAGGACGCATCCTTATTGTTCAACTCGACAATGAGATGGGCATGATCCAGTGGGTGCGAAACATCATGGATATCAACCCCGACACGATTGCCCGATTTGCGGTGTACCTGAGATTAAAGTACAGTTCCTCACTTTCGCAACGTTATCCTGGCATTGACCTGGAAGCTTTCCTGGTCAACGAGATCAGGCAACCCGGTGACCAGTACGGTTTAAAGATTGTGGAAGACTACCGTTATTTCTACCGTGGATACCTGCGTGAATATGCCACCTTCCTTTGGGACGAAGCCAGGCTCAATGGCTTGGAGGTACCCCCGGTGACAAACATCCACGGCTTTGCGAATGGTGGAAAGACCTTTGCCATTGGCATCTCGCAACTCATCGACATCATGCGCCTGCCGGGGATGTTAAGCGCTACAGATGTTTATCCCGGCATCATTGGTGAGGGCAATTTCCACGAACTCATCATGGTCAATGAGATGACCAAAGTCCTGGACGAGACAGAGCAGCCGCTCTTCTCAATGGAATTTCAATGCGGTGGCAATGATGACCACAGCAACATGCAATCTTCGTTCTACGACCTGCATACACGATTGTGCATATCCAACGGCATGCGCGGGATCAACCATTATCTCTTCACTGGTGGCGAAAATGATCCGGTGCTCAGCCCGACTAAACGTCACGATTGGGGTCCACCGATCCGCAAGGACGGCACTGTCAGAAGGCATTACCACCGTTACCCCAAACTTTCCCGTGTTTTGAATTCCTACGGCACCGATCTGGTGCTGGCTGAACCTCAAACAGTCACCACCATTGGATTCCTGCTTGACCAGTATATGACCGAAGTCAACAACACGATCTCCAGGAAGGTAACCGATCTCATCACCCACCAGCGCAATGATATCCAGTTCGACTTCCTTGCCCGTGGATTGGCGCTCTCCCATCGACCATTCAGCGCCATTGACCTGGATAATACACCCCTTGACCCACAACAGACACCACTGCTGTGGGTAATGATGGACAAGCAATGTGCTGCACCTACCCAGCAGAAATTGGTGGACTTTCTCAACCAGGGGGGCAAGCTGATTCTTGTCGGAAGAATCTGTGTTGAGGATTTCGACCATATTCCATGCACGATACTAAAAGATGCCCTTGGTATCTCTGAAGTCAGGACTTTTGAGCCATTTGTCTCGCATGACATCATCATTCTTAACCACAAAGATGTGCCGGTCTCCTTCCTCGAGACCTACAAAGGCAATTTTGATGAAGTCCTTGCCTTCACGCCCGAAGGAGAGTGGGTGGGCTTCTTCAAACAGGTTGGCCAGGGTCAAGCCATCATGATAGGCTCATCCCTGACCGCTCACAAGTTGCAGGACCTTGACATTCTGCATCAATTCGGCTTGAAAATGGGCTGCCGACCACTCTTCACACTCGACGAGTGGTTGGATGTGCGCATCAGCCGGGGTAAAAAAGGGAATTTCCTTTTTGTTGCCAATTACCAGGATGACCCGGTATCAACACGAATCATCTATGATGGTCTGACGCTTTTTGATGGCTACCCGGTAAGCCTCCCGGCACGGCGGGGTATGATCCTGCCTATCCAATGGCAGATTAGTGAGGGGATAACTCTGGATTACGCCACCTGTGAGGTAACAGAGGTCAGCGATCAAGGCTTTGAACTCATCATCAAGACCCAGGAGCCAGAATTTGATGCCCAGTTGACCCTGACCGGCTACAGCTGTGAGCAGGGCAGCTCAACCACCATGCCCGATGGCCGAACCCGGGTTATTCTGCATGTTATAGACGGGATGATCGTGCTGCATAAGGGCTGAACCACTGATCGGGGAAGTTAAAACCCAAATTCGGTTTAGCCCTGATGATATAATCGTGATCCTGCGCCCGGAAAGTGCAGGAACTTTGTAAACAAAGCGTGGAGAAATTAATTTCATGACCAATACAGAACCTTTTATTCACAACCTGCTCTCACAGATGACTCTTGAGGAAAAGATCGGCCAATTAAACCAGGGCAGTGGCGAACCGGAGACCGCTGACCAGATCCGCCAGGGACTTGTCAGTTCTGTGATCGATGGCGCGGGACCCCTTTCCGGGCAGGAATATGCTTCTGCCACCTCGGTCGAGCAGCGCAATGCTGTCCAGCGCATGGCACTAGAATCACGCCTCAAGATCCCCTTGATCATTGGTCGCGACATCATCCACGGTTACCGCACCACCTTTCCCATACCTTTGGGAATGGCGGCATCCTTTGACCCTGAACTGCTTGAAGCCACATCGGCTGTAGCTGCCCGTGAAACGGCTGCTGATGGCATCAAGTGGACCTTTGCACCAATGCTGGATATTGCCCGCGATCCGCGCTGGGGCCGGGTCGCTGAGGGCAACGGAGAGGATCCCTTCCTGGGCTCGCTAATGGCAGCTGCAGCGGTGCGCGGTTTCCAGGGCTCTGACCCTGGTGATCCAAACCATATTGTCGCCTGTGCCAAGCATTATGTCGGATATGGATCGGCTGAAGGCGGGCGTGATTATGAAAATGGCGAGATCTCTGAACCCACCCTGCGCGATATCTACCTGCCGCCATTCGAAAGCGCTGTCAAAGCAGGTGTGGGCACCGTGATGTCCGCTTTTGTTGACCTGAATGGCATCCCTGCCACAGCCAATCGGCATCTCCTCACAGATGTTCTGCGGGGTGATATGGGTTTTGATGGTTTTGTCATCTCGGACATGACCTCTGTGACCGAGTTGATCGATCATGGTGTGGCTGAGGATGAGGCAGACGCTGCCAGGCTTGCCCTGCATGCCGGCGTGGATATTGATATGGTCAGTGGCGCTTACATGAACACCCTGGCTGCCAACCTGCAATCCGGTCGCACTTCACTCGATGAGATCGACCAGGCTGTTTTACGGGTTCTGCGTATTAAACATCGTGCCGGGCTATTTGAAAACCCCCTGACCGACCCGGAACGGTTCTCCCGTGAAGCACTCACACCAGCATCGCGTCAACTGGCACGCGACGCGGCTGCGCGTTCGATGGTGCTCCTCAAGAACAAGGACAACATCCTGCCATTAAAGGGTTTTCGCAAGGTTCTATTTGCAGGTAACTTCGTGCATGCACGTGAGGAATTGGGTGGATGTTGGGGTGGTGACCTTCGACCTGCAAATATTACCCCCCTGGATGAAGCCATTCGACAGGTTGCTCCAAAAGATGTTGAGTTGCGCTTTGCTGCGGACTTTGATAGCGCGATGTTCGAAGGGTTTGATGCTGATGCAGTTGTTTTGTTGCTGGGTGAGCATCCACGCCGCTCGGGTGAGAACAATAACCTGGCTGACCTGGGACTTCCGCCAGGCCAGGCTGAGTTGGTGGATGCCTTTTTCAATATGGGCAAACCGATCATCCTGGTTGTTTTTGCTGGACGACCTTTGGCTATTACGCGCCAGGCTGCCCAGGTGGATGGTTTGCTCTATGCCTGGCACCCCGGTACTGAAGGCGGTGCTGCGCTGGGTGAGTTGCTGTTTGGTCAGCATTCCCCAACTGCACGCCTTCCGATCTCCTTCCCGCGTGCCATTGGGCAGGTACCCATTTATTACAATCATAAAAATTCCGGTCGGCCTTTGGGCAGTAAATGGTGGTTCAAATCACGCTATATAGATCTACCAACGTCACCCCTCTTCCCGTTTGGTTACGGCCTCAGCTACACCAGTTTTGCCTATACTGATCTCCATCTCAGCCAGGCGAACCTGCGTGGCAGCCTGTCTCTCTCGGCAGTAGTGACCAATATCGGGGCAAATCCCGGCAGTGAACTTGCCCAACTATATGTGCGTGACCTGGTCGGGTCGCTTACCCGACCTATACGCGAACTGAAAGGATTCCAGCGCATCACCCTGCAACCTGGGGAAAGTCAGCGTGTATCCTTTACATTGAACGAAGAGATGCTTGCCTTCACCCGATCCGATGGATCCAAAGGGGTCGAGCCTGGTCGGTATCATGTCTGGATCGCCCCGGATAGTGTTTCCGGATTGCAAGGGGAATTCAGTATCTAATTACTACACGTCGTCTCCAATATTTTTCGAAAGAAAGCCATTTCATCCCAAAAAGATGATATGATTTTATGCGTATGTTCGATCAAACCAACTTAAAGGAGTGACCCATGCACAGCATCAAGACCAAACCCGGCCTGCGCCGTTTCATCCCCACCCCCTTACACCCCCTTTCGCCTGTGCCAGCAGATATTGACATCGCCCAGGCAGCCACACTGAAACCAATCAGCCAGGTGGCAGAAGAGATGGGCTTGCTACCGTCAGAATTGGAGCTTTATGGCGAGCATAAGGCCAAGGTTAAGCTGGATGTGCTTGATCGTCTTGGGAATGTTCCAGATGGTAAATATATTGATGTCACTGCCATCACTCCTACCCCGCTTGGCGAGGGTAAAACCACCACCACAGTTGGCCTCAGCCAGGCACTGGGTGCGCACCTTGGCCAAAGAGTGATCACCTGCATCCGCCAGCCATCCCAGGGACCCACATTTGGCATTAAGGGCGGTGCAGCAGGTGGTGGCTACTCCCAGGTCATCCCCATGGAAGAGTTCAACCTCCACCTGACCGGTGATATTCACGCCATCAGTGCAGCCAACAACCTGCTGGCGGCTGCCATTGACACGCGCATGTTCCATGAGTCGACTCAATCCGATAAGGCATTGTTTGATCGTCTCTGCCCGACCGATAAAAAAGGCAAACGTCATTTTGCGGTGGGCATGCAAGGCCGTCTGCGAAAATTAGGCATAACCACTGATGATCCTGAGATGCTGACACCTGAAGAACGCAGCCGCTTCGCACGCCTGGATATCGACCCGGCGACGGTCACCTGGCGGCGCGGACTGGATTTGAACGACCGCATGCTGCGTGGCATCACCATTGGACAGGGACCTGAAGAGAAGAACTTTGAGATCAAAACCAATTTCCAGATCACAGTTGCCAGCGAACTGATGGCCATCCTGGCATTGACCACCAGCCTGGCGGATATGCGGGAGCGTATCGGGCGCATCGTCATTGGTCTCAGCCGTCAAGGTGAACCCATCACCGCGGATGATCTCGGGTGCGGCGGAGCGCTCACCGTCCTGATGAAAGACACCATCAAGCCCAACCTGATGCAGACCCTCGAAGGAACGCCTGTTTTTGTGCATGCCGGTCCATTTGCGAACATTGCGCATGGCAACAGTTCCATCATTGCTGACCGAATTGCGCTCAAACTGGCTGATTACGTGGTCACCGAATCCGGTTTTGGTTCGGATATGGGTATGGAAAAGTTCTTTGACATCAAATGCCGTTATTCTGGCAGGGTGCCCAACGCGGTGGTGCTGGTTGCCACCGTTCGTGCTCTCAAGATGCATGGCGGCGGGCCTAAGGTCACTGCTGGGGCTCCGCTTGCCCCGGAGTATGTTGATGAAAACCTAGACCTGCTTGCCAATGGAGCTGCCAATATGCTGGCTCATATCCGGATCGCCAGGCGCTTTGGTGTGCCGGTGGTGGTTGCCATCAATCGCTTCCCGACCGACACAGCAGCTGAATTGGAACTGATCCGCAAGGTCGCCATTGCAGAAGACGGGGTGGTGGATGCGGTGGTATGTGAGAATTACATGAAAGGCGGGGCTGGAGCGGTTGAGTTGGGCAAGGCGGTGATGAAAGCTGCTGAACAGCCATCACAATTTAAGTTCCTGTATGATCTGGATCGCCCGATTAAAGAGAAGATCGAGATCATTGCCCGGGAGGTGTATGGAGCGGATGGGGTGGATTACAGCCCTCTGGCGGAGGAGCGAATCGCTGAATATACCCGCCTGGGGTATGACAAGTTGCCCATCTGCATGGCCAAGACGCACCTCAGCCTGAGCCATGATGCCGCCTTGAAAGGCGTGCCCACTGGTTTCAGGGTGCCCATCCGGGATGTAAGCGCTTCGATCGGGGCAGGCTTCCTTTACCCACTGCTGGGAACGATGAGCACCATGCCCGGTCTGCCAACCAGGCCGGCATATTATGACATTGACATCGACCTGGAAACGGGGAGAATATTGGGATTGTCCTAATAGGGGAAGCATCAAGCGACAACTGCTTCTTTTAATCCGGGACTGATCAGGTAATTTATCGATGTTAAATTCTTTAAAGAAGATCCGGAACTCATTTGAAACTCTAACTCCTGAGCGGCGCAACCTGGTCTTCTCTGAACTGGAGGGTGCATCCTCCCCCGGTTTTGATTACTTCCTGATGGTGGTTTTGTCATGCAGTATTGCCACCTTTGGTCTGGTCACTGATTCCCCCGCAGTCATCATTGGGGCAATGCTGGTCGCCCCGCTGATGTCACCTATCCTGGGAATTTCGCTGGCTACTGTTGGGGGTAAAGATCGCATGTTCCGCAAGGCAGGTGTTGCACTGATCGAAGGTGTTGTCCTTGCTTTGCTGTTATCCATGCTTTGGGGCTGGATTGCACGCATTTTACCCTTTGGTTACCTGGCACAGCTGCCACATGAGGTTATGATCCGTACGCGACCCAACCCATTGGATCTGTTGATTGCCCTGGCTGGTGGGGCAGCGGCAGCTTATGCCCTTGCGCAACCAAGGCTGTCTGCCACACTACCAGGTGTTGCGATTGCCACTGCCCTGATGCCACCTGTTTGTACGGTTGGCATCGGGATATCAATGGGAAACCCCAATGTGATCCTGGGCGCCAGTCTATTATTCATTACCAACCTGGTGACGATCTCATTTGCAGGTGTTCTTGTGTTCCTGGCTTTGGGTTTTCGTCCCAACCGGGTAAAGAATTCGCAACATCGCGTACCTCGCAGCCTGTTTATTGCCGGACTGCTGGTATTACTAACGGCTGTACCTCTGACAATCCTGACAATGAGCATAGTAAACGACGCCCGGGAGTTACAGCAGGTGCGTACAGCTGTCATCTCTGAATTAAACGCAATTCCTGATACGCAATTGGTCGAGATTGCCATTGATGACAGTCATGCGATCATGAATCTGGATATCACTATTCGGACATCCAGCCAGCCCACCCACCAGGATATTGTTGATCTTCAAAAGTCAATTGCCACGCGTCTCCAGAAAGCCATTGCCATCCAGGTGATCGTCGTTCCTACAACCAAACTGGACCCGCTCTTTCCACCGACTTTCACCCCAACCTTCACTGCAACTGCATCGCATACACCCGGCTCCAGCCCGACAACCGCTAGTACACGAACCCTTACCCCCACACTCAGCCCTACCCTTACCCCAACACCCACACAGACATTGACCCCAACTATGACCCCGACACCAACACCAGTAACCGCATATGTTGCCAGCGCAGCCGGAGCGGGCACCTACCTGCGTGAAATTCCTGCAGGTGAGATAATTACCTGGCTTCCGAACGGTGCGTCAGTAGCCATCCTGCTTGATCGGGATACTGTCAATGGACGCGAATGGATACTGGTCAGGGATGATAAACAAAGAACAGGTTGGGTGCCGGCTGATTACCTGATAATCAGGCCATAGACTGCCAGTATTAATCAAAATAAGCTGTTTGATGGTTGGTTTGTTACCTTTGCAATAGGTTACATTGTATTACGTAAGAATTTTCCATAAAAAAAGTCAACTTCCGGATTTAGGTTTTAATTTAGTCAAGCTTTGGCTTAATTAGCCTCATTTTTTGATAAAAACTATGCTTTTACCTTATCAATGATACAATCCTGTTACTTAAATTACGAGTTATTTGGATATCATGGCGT
>CAYSZB010000016.1:21884-41958 GCA_964435475.1 uncultured Anaerolineaceae bacterium
GCACGAAATTTTGGTTTTGAGATCTCAGCGCAGTCCCTGGAAAGGAATGTCAGGGAGGAGTTATACATCAGCCTGCTGGGCAAGAGTATGACTTTTCATGCCCGACAGTCAATTGGAGAGTTGATGGCGCGGGCGACCAATGACGTGCGCGAGGTGAATTATTTATTCAGCCCTGGCGTCAACATGGTATTTGGTTCGATCAATTTTTTGTTCATCCCCCTTTTTGTTGGACCAGCCCTTCACCCGGCGTTGATTTTAACTCCACTGGCTTTTATCATCCTTTACAGCCTGGCGATCTGGCATTACTTGCGGGTTCTTAAACCGGCGACCACTGCTGTCAGGAAGAACTTTGGTTACCTTAACTCCAGGTTGGCTGAAGCTGTCGATGGCATTGAAACCGTGAAAGCCTTTGCCCAGGAAGACCAGGAGATCAGCAATTTTGAGCACAATGCACAGGGTTACCGGAATGCAATTCTCAGGCAGGGTGATATTGAGGCCAGTTTCATCCCTCTTTTATTGCTGGCGATTGCCATGGCTGCCGGGTTGTTCCACAGCCTGGTACTGTACAACCAGGGTGCGATCAGCCTGGGTGACGTGATCACTTACTTTAGTGCTTTAGCAATGTTAGGTTTTCCTACCAATGTATCCATTTTCTCGTACTCCCAGATCTCGCTTGGTTTATCCAGTGCCAGGCGCATTCTTGAACTGATCAACCGTGAGGATAACCTCGATCAGAACCTGGAAGGTTACCAACAAGCAATGAAAGGCGATGTGACATTCAAAAATGTGACGTTTGCTTATGAAAACCAGGAACCTACTTTAAGTGATATCTCATTTGAGATCAGCTCAGGGCAAACGATTGCTATTGTAGGACAGACCGGTTCAGGAAAGACTTCCCTTATCCGTTTGATCAATCGGACCTATGATGTGAGCAGCGGCCAGGTGCTGATCGATGGCATCGACGTGCGGGACTGGTACCTGGACACCTTGCGCAATCATATTTCGATCATTGAACAGGACATATTCCTTTTTTCCACCTCGATTGCTGAAAACATAGCCTTTGGAAAGCCTGATGCTACACAGGAAGAGATAGAAAGAGCTGCAAAGAATGCCCAGGCGCATGAGTTCATATCGGCTTTAGAAAATGGTTACGAGACCATCGTGGGCGAACGTGGGGTAACCCTTTCTGGTGGTCAAAGGCAGCGCATCGCGATCGCCCGGGCGTTCCTGACCAATCCCAGTATCCTGATCCTGGATGATTCCACGAGTGCGATCGACAGTGCCACTGAAGATCACATCCAAAAGGCGATCTATAATGCCGCCAAAGGCAGGACCACCTTCCTGATCACTCATCGTCTTTCCCAGATCCGCTGGGCTGACCTGATCATTGTGCTTAAGCAGGGCAGGATCAATGCAATTGGCACACATGAAGCTCTAATGGAGAGTTCTGATGCATACCGCAGGATATTCAGTGAGTAGATCCAGGGAGAATTATGGGATTTTATAGCGGACTGGCAGCAGAAAAATATGATCGTCAATACTCGAACAGTTTTCTGTTCAAGCGCATCATGGCTTATGCCAGGCCATTTCTGCTCAAACTTATCGTTGTAACACTGATCATTATCCTGAAAGCTGGCATGGAGACAGCTCCTAACTGGGTGGTATCTAAGATCCTGGATGACATCAACTCTTTTGCAGACCCGGGGACTTTCGTGCTTTTGTTGTCCGGTCTTATCCTGTTGATGGGAATAATTGGATACCTGTTAAATTTTGCGCAGCAAAAGATCATGATACGCATCATTTCAAGTTTGGTGTTGCGCCTTGCTACTGATGCGTTCAGAGCTTCAACCCAGCAGGACCTCTCTTTTCATGATCTCTTCCAGTCCGGCAAGATCGTATCGCGCATCACAACTGATACGCGGGATTTTGGCAGCCTGATCTCCATGACTGCCCAGGTTATCTCGCAATTCCTTCAGTCGATCATAGTTGCCGCGATGTTGTTGTCCATCGATTGGCGGCTATCACTGATCCTGTTTACAATGATACCGGTCATTGTCATATTTATGATCTTTTACCGTAGGTTTGCGCGCAAGATCACCCGCCAGGGCATGCGGGCAATGGCTAATGTCAATTCGACGATCAAAGAAACCGTCAGCGGTATCGTGATCGCCAAGAATTTCAGGCAGGAAGGCAGCATCTTTAATACATTTGCCGAATCCAACCAGGCAAGTTACCAGGTTAATGTTCGAAGGGGTTTGGTCCTCTCTATCATGTTCCCGATCATGCGTACAATCGGCGGCATCATGACGGGGGTGCTTGTCTACTATGGGTCCGGGTCTGTGGAAAACGGTTTGATCACGGCCGGAGCGTGGTACCTGTTCCTTCTGAGTGTTGAGCGGTTCATGATGCCTATTCTGAATATCACGTCTTACTGGACGAATGTGCAAACCGGGCTTTCAGCAGCGGAACGCGTATTTGCCCTGGTTGATGCAGAGCATTCTGTTAAAC
Organism: uncultured Anaerolineaceae bacterium; assembly: GCA_964435475.1. Lineage (GTDB taxonomy): Bacteria > Chloroflexota > Anaerolineae > Anaerolineales > Anaerolineaceae > CAYSZB01. The sequence continues at coordinate 24,393 of CAYSZB010000016.1, forward strand.
AAACAGGTGATGTTCACCTGGAGAAACTTACTGGCAAGGTGGATTTCAGGCATCTCAATTTCAGGTATTCTCCCGACACCGATCTTATCCTGGATGATCTCAATTTGCATGTTCCTGCCGGGGAGAGTCTGGCGGTTGTCGGGCATACCGGGGCTGGTAAAACGTCCATTGCCCGACTGATCACCCGCTTTTATGAATTCCAGGAGGGAGAGCTGTTAATTGATGACCATGACATCCGCAGCTTGAACCTGGAGATGCTGCGCAGGAACATGGGCATTGTCACCCAGGTGCCATTCCTCTTTTCGGGTACAGTAATGGAAAATATTCGCTATGCCAACTGCGATTGCAGCCTGGAAGAGATCCAAAGCCTGGCTAACCAGATCGGGGATGGCGAGTGGTTGCGCACTTTGCCGTCAGGCCTTGATACAGAGGTCGGTGAGAGGGGAGCGCGACTTTCCATGGGACAGCGACAGCTGGTTGCTTTAATGCGGGTCCTTGTGCAAAAGCCGGCGATATTTATTTTAGATGAAGCGACAGCCAGCATTGACCCCTTCACTGAAAAACAAATCCAGGCAGCATTAAAGCTGATCCTCAAAAATGCGACCAGTATCCTGATTGCTCACCGCTTATCCACCGTGCAGTCGGCTGACCGCATCATCGTGGTGGAATCTGGCAAAATCATTGAAGAAGGCAACCATGATACGCTTTTGAGTAAGAATGGTTATTATGCGAACCTGTACAACACCTATTTCCGCCACCAAAGCCTGGCTTATGTGGAAAACTCGCGGAACTTGCTAAAAGATCTTGATTAATTGACCAACCTGCTGCAGCAGAAGAATTAACTTGTGTATCTTTGGCGAACGCAGAAGATTCGTTTCAGCATAACCGTTTTTCGAAAGTAAATACAGCCTGGGTTTGTTTATATCCAAACTTCTTATCAATGGCGATCATCGGGTCGTTCTGAAAATTGTGGTGGGTATCTACCCGCTGTACCTGGAGTACATCTCTGGCAAAGCGGAGGGCGGTTACTTTTACCGCCTGGGCAAGTTTGCGTCCGCGGTAGGCTTTTAACACCCCAGTGTGCAGGTTGTAAGCTGAACTGGAGCCCTCAAAACGGGTGATTGCGCTCATGGCAACAAATTCACCATTGTGCGTATCCACCACGATCATCTGGCCTTCAGGAAGATACCATGAGGATGAACATACTCCCTGGTTGAACTCCTCGAATGATAGCCAGCCTGGCTCACCATCCGAGCCAGGGGTCTCAATGGTGGAGATATTGTTGAGATAAAACTCCTTGCGTCGCGCCTCCTCGGTATCTCCCAATTCAGCCATGGAAGTGAATTTGTATCCCTCAGCTTCAAGACGGACAATTAATGGATCGTACTGGGAAAAATCAAAGGTATCCAGGTCCAAGGACATGGCAATACTCTGGTTGACTAATGAGTAACCCAACTTCCTGATAAATGTCAGGCCAACCGGGCTGCTATCAAGAACGCGGACCCGTAGTGCCTGGATCTTAAACTTGCTTAGGTCATCCAACATCGTCTTGTAGAGGTGCCGCCCAATGCCCCGCCCGCGGTATTGTGGGGCAACAAGCAGATCAAAGTACGCTCTTTGAGGATTGCTTGGTTCATACCTGCCCCAATAAAAACCCAACAAAACGCCATGCTCGTCCTCTGCCACAGCCTGGACTGTGCGATCCCTGGAATCGTTGTAGTATTTAACCAGGCTGTCTTTAGTATTTGAATTAGGTGAACCTTCAGTGACGTTGAACCACTCAGCCAGGGTCGCAAAGTCTTGGTCAGGTTCTGCAGGCCTAAATTGAATATTCATCATGACCAACCTCTTTCAGAATTAGAACTCCTAATTGGAATGAAGGAATTATATCCTTATCCGTTTTTATTCCGCATTCCTTTTGTTTTTGGAGGGGTGGCTAACTGGATGGTCAATTCAAAGTTTTCTGAATCATCGACCATGCGTGTGTGCCTGTCTACAACCCATAACTTGGGTGTCATCCCTTCATTAACTAATTGCATTACAGAATCTGATGTTTCTGGTGCGAGAAAACCAAGCAGCTGCCCATTTAGATCACGAATGGCGATTGAGCGGGGTTGGCGGGCGTATGGTGGCCAAAATTGCGGGTTGAGCATATCGGAATATTGAAGCTTAGCAGCTGCCCGCCGGGCAGCTAGGCTGGGGCGAACCTGAAACTTGACCTGGCTTAGGGGTTGGTACTGACTTTCGGGCTTTGTATACCTGAATGGGTATTTCAAAGCCTTGATCCTGCCCGAAACCAGGAATCGTCCAAAAATTACCTGGCCAACCTTTGGCGGATCCTTCAAAAGACAAAGCGGCAGGACCACATCCAGGTCTATCCCATATGTGCGCACGGTAACTAGGTAGGTTACACCATTCGTATAGTTATTGAGCAGCATGCGTTGAGCAATGATGATCCCACCCAGGTCAACTACCGGTGCCGGATTGTCATCCTCATCCCGATTAAATGTGCCTGTCGGGATAAGGTATTCTTCGTCCCAGGTAAGTCCTTCAATGTGAGTCGGTTCCTTGTGCTGCGTGAGATCAAATTCCACTTTTATGGGAAAACCAACCAGTTGTACCTCTGCCAGGCAGGGAAGAGGTATCCTGCCAAACCAGTGGAATGAGGTGCTGCGAAAAGTCAGGGGATAATCACCTGACACATCCGGGGGACGACTGCCGATAATGAATTTGGGGTTGACCCAGCCCTCAAAACAACCTTCCAGGGGTGAATCATTAAATTTAAAGCGGTTATTAAGTGCAATTTCGGTTGTTGTAGACGAGGTTACATGAACTGAAACGAATTTGTTTTTTTGTTGGTTATCAGAACCAGACCAGAGTTCGATTTCCTCCCCAAGCGGGTATGCATAATATGTTCCACCTGTTGTGGCACAATGGTAGCCTTTTGAGATAACCATGTTCTGCAGGTCCGTGATCTGCCTTTGGTATTGACAATTCAAACCAATGCAATCAAATTCTGTTGTCATGAGGCCAGAGTTCCCTTGGTTAAGTGGTTTTATTGTAATTGAAAAAGAGATAAAGAACCGGGATGTTCTGAACATTCCGGTTCACTGCTTAGGATTCTGGATCATCCCGGCAGGTCAGGTATTGGGTCAACCTGGTTACCTGCCATGCCTTCAATGTATGCCATGTAAAAAACCACCATTCGTGAACAATTCTCGATCGATAAATGCTCATTCATGCCATGCACAGTCTTGAGGTCTTCTTTTTCAATGAACATGGGTGAAAAACGGAATGCATTCTGGCAGATCGGTGCGTAGTGGCGGGCGTCTGTTGCACCAGAAACCAGGAAAGGTGCAGCAACAGCACCAGGATAGACAGCTTCGACTAATTGGGTCAGTTTAATGAACTCGGCTGAGTCTGTATCGGCCACCGGAGAGGGATCCCAGCCGGCTTCATCCAGTGTTTCTCCCTCATAAGGCTTGATTTCAATGCGTTCATCTGCCACAACATTAACGACACGTTCATAAACACTGCGCAAGGTATCCCCTGGTAGGATGCGGAAATTTACCACTGCCTCTGCTTTTGCAGGCAGCACATTGGAGGTGTGACCCGAATGGAAAATTGTTGGCGCAGTGGTTGTGCGGATCATGGCATTGGTTGTGTTTAGTTTTGAAAGCTTACGTTTCAGCATGCTGCCAAACAACCATGTGTTGGCGAGCGCCATGCGTTGGATGAAGGGCAAATGTTTGCTAAAGTAACCCATCAAGAAAGTGATCACTTCCAGGTGCGCCGGGAATTGATCTGCCTCCAATGCGGCAATTGCCAGTGAAAGCATACCAATGCTGGTATTGGCAGGCGGCATACTCGAATGCCCACCATCAGTGCGGGCTGTCATTTGAAGGCTGACCGCACCTTTTTCCGAAATACCGATCAGGCCTGCCGGAACATCAATCCCTGCCAGCATACCCTGGGTAACACTACCACCTTCATCCAGCAAGCAAGCCAGGTTGACATTCCGCGACTGCAGTGTCTCAACGATCGCTTTTGCGCCATTCATCCCACCAATCTCTTCATCATGACCAAAACCGAGGTAAATGGTTCGCTGGGGGGTATACCCGGATTTTAGTAATTGCTCGACTGCTTCCAATATGCCGATAACGCTGTTCTTACAATCCAGGGTGCCCCGACCCCAGACGCTTCCATCTGCGATCTCTCCGCTGAATGGTGGGTGCTGCCAGCCTGAATCCTCTCCCTCGTCCGCAGGGACGACATCCAGGTGGGCTGTAAGCATGACCGCATCCAGGTCAGGGTCAGTCCCCAGCCAGGTAAATAACAATGAATACTTGTTGATGACCTCGCACTTCAGGCGTTGATGAACCAGGGGGTAAAGTTTCTTTAATAGGCGATTCAAGCCTTCGAAAGGGATGGGATCGATCTTGGAGAGGTCCGGGTTGGCTATAGTGCGGTATTGCACAGCTAAACCCAGGTGTTCCGCGACTGAATCTCCATCCACATCAGCCAGAGCGATCACTTCTTTTTTAGTTTTGGTGAAAGACGAAGCAAAGGTTCGGACCAACACTGTAACAGTTAAGATCAGCAGTATCGCTAAAAGCGCCAAGCCAATCATTAAAAGCAAAGTTGAAGTTTCCATAATTCCTCCAGGCAAGATCATCCAAGATTATGTAGAAAGATGTGAAAGTCTTGCAGCGAATCTTATCCTTATTGTAATTGAAAATTTCATAAATCGGGCATTGGGTCAGGATAAGACGAATACTTTTATGGTTACAAAAGTTGTATAATCGTGATAACAGGCGGTCGCATTCGTTTCTTACATCAAAGGAAGGTGACACATGAATAAAAAACATCCCTGGTTAATACTATTGGTCATTATTGGTTTGATCGTCCTTTCCGGATGTGGTCTGGATGTTGTCAAGACTCAGGAACCGTTGGAGTTAACCCTGGCAATGGTATATGCCCAATCGACCCTCACCCAGATGGCGATAGAATCCCAACCTGGCAAGGGAACCTCACAGGCAGAAGATACGACCTCTGTACCTACCAATACCCCGCAGCCGACTGCCACAAACACTTTGCTGCCAACGGCTACCAACACGATGTTACCGACACTCACGCCATTGCCGTCGGCAACAAACACATCCGCTGTGCCAGCTATACCGGAAGTCAGGATAAATTTTGAGACCAATGCCACCAATGCCTCAGTGATGGGCATGGTACCATCTTATACGACCCAGCGCTATGTCTTCCGGGCAATGGCCAGTCAACTGGTGGATATCTCTCTCACCTCGGGTCAGGAGTGTGCAATTTCGGTTTCAGGCAGGGATGGCACTGTGTTACTTTCGCCTATGGGTGAAAGCCAGCACTTCCGGGGATACCTTCCTTCAACCCAGGACTGGTTCATAGACATCCGGGCAGCCGGTGCAAACGCCAATTTTGGGCTTTACCTGATGATCCCGGAACGCATCAATTTTGCACCAGGCACACATGAGATCACCTTGAATAGTTTTGTACCAGCCGGAGGGGTCCACAACTATATCGCTTATGCCCTTGCAGGACAGGATTTGAACGTCTCGGTCACACCTGCCGGGAATCTTGCACTTTCTCTATGGGGAATCGACGGCACAGTTTTGATGAGCAGCATGGGTGAAGGCAATAGTTGGGGCGGCACGTTACCAATCTCCCAGGATTGGATAATAAATGTGCGCAGTGCGCCGGGAGTGGGTAACAGGAATTACACTTTCTGGCTGGATATCCAGTAGCAGTCTATATCTTAGTAATAACTAGTGTAAATTTCACTATTGTTATGACTATGTTCGAATTATGGTAAGTGATCATTCCTTCACGAAGAATATATTGTATAATCAAAGAACAGGTGTTCACATCCGTTATTATCTACTTTGAAAAGGTGCCTTATGAAAACTAAACAATCGAGGCTGGTTGTCTTAATTCTTGTGACTGGTTTATTGCTGACCGGATGTGGACCAAACACTTCGCCCACTGACAACAATGCCCAATTGACCTTGGCGATGCAAGAAGTCCAGTCTACACTGACGCAGATTGCGGTGGAGACTCTTATCCCTAGTGAAGAACCAACCTTCACGCCTACTGTAATTCCACCAACAAACACACCCCTGCCTGAGCCGACAGCAACCAATACTCCCATGCCAACAGTTCAGCCACCCACCTCGACACCACTGCCAACTCTGACATCCTTGCCACCCGAAGTTGTTTCGGAAGTACGAATTAACTTTGAAACCCAGGGAACGGATATTTTTGTTGTGGGGATGGTGAAAGCGAATAGCACACAGCGATATGTACTAAAAGGGATGGAAGGGCAGCTGTTGGATATCACCTATACTGCGGCACAGGAAAGTTCGTTGTCGGTAGTGGGGAGAGATGGTACTGAAATCAGCCTGATTGGAGACAGTGGTCATGTGCGCGGTTACCTGCCCTCCACACAGGATTGGCTTGTAGATATACATGCAGCGGGATCAAATATTGATTTCGCACTTATCCTGATGATCCCGGAGAGGGTCAACTTAGGGTTGGGTGTAAATGACATTGTCTTGACAGGTTATGTGCGACCCAATAAAGTTTACAACTACATCGTATCTGGTCAGTCCGGGCAGGTCTTAACGGTAACAGTTAAACCAGAAGGAAACCTGGGTATTTCCATCTGGGGTGTCGATGGCACTGTATTGATGAATGTTTTGGATGAGACAAATACTTATGTTGGAACACTACCAGGCTCCCAGGATTGGATCATCAGTGTGCATAACTCGGCTGAGTGGCATGCCCGGAATTACACAATTTGGTTAAATATCCAATAAACTGGATCGTGCGATTATAAAAGAATGAGCGCATAAAGAGCTCATTCTTTTTATTAATCGGGAATATGTGGATCAGGTTGATTAGTGGAAATCGACCCTATTTAAAGATATTGTCTATAGCTTTACGCTTTGGGGATAGTGCTGTTTTTCGTGGGGTTTCTTGTATTCCCCCACAAAGAGTTCCTGGTAGGGTGTGTCGATCGCTTTGGGAATATACTGGCGCACCCAGGCGATCGCTTTTTCTGCGTCCCAACCCCAAAGTTCACGTGCGAGACATGCGACAAACATCCCGGTCCTACCAACCCCGGCATGACAGTGGATGGCAATATTCCTCGAGCGCCGCGCATTGTTGATTACCAGGCGTATGGCAGTGTCGAATGCCCCAAAGGATGGCGCCGCAAAATCTTCAACCGGGTTGTTGATGACGTCCATACCCAATGGGCGATAAAGATTGTGCAGGTGTACGCCAGTATACTGCAATGCTTCTTCATCCGGAGTAAGGGCAACCACCCACTTGATACCTGCCTTTTGATAAAGGGGCAGTATCTCATGCTCAGGATCGAACATACTGCTGTTGGGCAGGGCGCTACGATAAATCTTGCCGGGAAGATCAAAGGGTAGCAGGGTGATTTTTTCCATATAAGAATTATATCTTAGTTGGGGGTTTTGGGATGTTAACTATGAGATTCCTGACAATTGCAAACATATATATGACTTTCATTTATAATTTACAGACCAATCCCAATCCTTGGATTGGTAGACAAGGATAAGAATCGTATGCAACAACAGATCAAGCAACAAATTGACAGGCTGAAGAGCCAGGGCGTTACGTATGTGGATACACGCTGGTATCCATTGGAAGAAGCCAATTACCTGACAATGATCAGTGGCAACTTGAAGAATGCTGCTGCTTCCCGCGAAAGTGGTATGGGCATCCGAGTGCTTTATAAAGGTGCATGGGGTTTTTCTGCCTCATCTGACCTGGGTGACCTCAAAGGCTTATATGATAAAGCTTTTGATAATGCGCGCATCGCTGCCGAGCGGGTAACATTCCCGGTCAGGTTGGCAGAGAAAGATGCCATCACCGGCAGTTTCACCAGCCCCAACCAGATTGATCCCTTTGAAGTACCACTATCTGACAAGATCGCTTTCTTAAGCAAAATGGATGCAGCACTCAACAAACCCGGTGTTTTCCAACGCCAGAGCCAGTTGATCTTCATGCGCAAACAGGTGATCTTTATCGATTCAGAAGGCAGCGAGATCGAAAAAAAGATCATTGAAGTATTCCCTTCGATTGAAGTAGTCGGACTTGACGAAAAGGGTGAATCGCATGAGCGGAAGTTCAAATCTGCCAAGTTTGGGGATACCCGTGGTTGGGAAACATTGGATGAGACACGCTTTCTTTCTGAAGCAGAGCGCATAGTGCGCGAACTGAACGAGGTCATTAAAGCAGATGATTGCCCGAAGGATGAGAGATCTGTGATACTGATGCCCGGGATCATGTTCCTGCAGACCCACGAGACCATCGGGCATGCTCTTGAGTTGGACCGCATCCTGGGTTACGAACTGGCGTTTGCCGGTGGGTCATTCGTCAGGTTGGAAGACTTTGGTAAGCTGCGTTATGGTTCCAGCAAATTGACTGCAAGAGCGGATGCGACCCTGCCCAATTCTCCTGGCAGCTTTGGCTTTGATGATGATGGTGTGCCAGCTCAGAACAACCTGTTGATCGATAAAGGCATCCTGGTCGGTGCGATCACTGGTCGCCAGATGGTCGAGGAAGCTAATGCCAAGGCTCATAAACAGATCTTCCACGGCAGCAGTGGTGCAAATCGAGCCACAACCTTCTACCGTGTGCCGATCGAGCGCATGACAAATATCAATATTGATCCGGGTACAGACGGCACCCTGGATGATATCGTAAGCAAAACAGAAAAGGGGATCATCCTGGATGGTGACAAAAGCTGGTCGATCGGTTCCAACCGCGAGCAATTCCACTTTGCCACTGATATTGGCTGGTTGGTCGAGAATGGCAAAGTTACCAAAGTGGTAAAAAACTCCACTTATAAGGGTGAAACACTCAAATTTTATAATTCACTCACTGCAGTGGGCGATGAATCCACCTGGGAAGTCAGGTATGTGGATAATTGTGGCAAAGGTCAACCCAGTCAGGTGATGCAATTAGGACATGGCATCCCTGTATGCCGTTTTGACAATGTGAGAATCGGAGAGTAACAATGAAAGAAAAAGTATTAGGCTTGTTGAACGCATTGAGAGATTATTCCCTAAAGAAGGATATTACAGCGAGTTTCTTTTACCAGGAAGAAGACAGTTACCTCATGCGTTTTGCCAACTCGGCAATATCTTTGAATACCAATGAGCATATCGTACGGGTTGAAGTCACCGTTTATGATGGCTCAAAACGTGCCAGTTATGAAATGATCACCAACCTGGATAAATTGGATGAAATGAAGCAAGGTGTGGATACTGCTGCAGAGATGGTCAAGCATGTGCAACCGCTTAATTATGTCCCAACCATCCCGCATTATGGGGAAACATTTGCTGATGATAGCAGCTTTGACCCTGCCCTGGCAATTCTGAGCAATGAAGAGCGCCTGGCATATTTCAATATGGTATCGGCAGGCTTTGAAAATGAATCGATCAAGTTATCAGGAATATTTGCCAATGGCACCAACATTATTGCCACGATGAGCACGTTGACCGATCACTCTCTGTTCATGATCACCAGTGATGCCCAGGTAACCGTGGTGCTTTCACACCTGGACCTCAAATGGGAAGTGAACGCTGAGCAATCTGCCCAACGGAAAAGCGACCTGGATCCGCAAATGTTGCATGATGACCTAGAGTTTCTCCTGGATCATTATCTACATGATACACCCCAGCAGTTGCCCCTGGGGAAATATGATGTTGTCTTTGGACCTCAGGCTATTGCCGAAATGCTGACCATGTGGCAGTGGATTGGACCCAATGGCGGATCATTGAAACGTGGTTACTCGTTCCTGACAGAGGAAATGATCGGCAAAAAAGTCTTCTCTGACAAGTTCACTTTGATCGATGATACCACCCGCCGCGAAACCTTCCCCTTCAAACGTGATCTCTTTGGACTGAAACGCGATCCATTCCCCATTGTTGAAAATGGTGTGTTCAAAGCATTTACCTGGTTCCAGGATGATGCTGATGAGTTCGGTGCACAGGCAACCGGTCATACGGTTATGCACAAGAGTATGTCTGTTAGTGGTGGTGAAATTAAGATCACAACGCTCAAAGAACTGGCAGGTCTGCCCAAGGAAAAAGATTTTCTTTACATTCCCTATATCCACTACATGAACATCGTCAATCCGATGGCTGGTGTGATCACCGGTTCCTCAAGGTTCGGAGCGCTGCTCTTTAAAAAAGATGGCTCTGTTGTAGTTCCTTTCAATGTCAGGTTAACGCAAAGCCTGCTGGATATCTTCGGTGACAAAGTTGAGTGGTTGGCGAAGCAGCAGACTGTGTATAATGTCTCTGCCAGCTATGGTGCCCGCAACCCGCAGGCTATCATTGTACCTACCTTTATGAAAGTCAACGACTTGGAGATCAGCCACTCAAATTCGTCATATTAGGAAAGTAATAGACTTAATATTAAACGAGACTAATAGCCTCTGGGAATTGTTTCCAGAGGCTATTTTTTCCGATAAACAAATATTGATCAGATTCTCGTGAAAAGATCGTTGACCATGGAAAGAAATATTTCAGGGTCATTGCATGTCAACAAAGCATGAATTACTTCTTTATCAACCTGATAAGGTGTGAGGTATGCCTTGACAAACTTGCGGAAACGGCGCAGACCTGCGAGACCGTCCAAAGCAATCATTTCCTTTAATTGCTGTTCCATTAAGTTTCTTACCTCCTGGGGAGAAACATCCTCGCGGTCGCGGTAAGAGAATATCCAGGGATTGGAGATGGCAGCGCGTCCGATCATCACGCCATCGCAATTGGTTAGTACCTTTAGGCGGGAAATATCAGCCACAAAGTGCACATCTCCATTTCCGATCACCGGGATGTGCAGAGCCTGCTTTACCTCAGCGATCGGTTCCCAACGGGCAGTGCCTGTATAACCCTGCTTTCGGGTGCGTCCATGGATGGCAATCGCTTTCGCTCCTTCCTCCTGCACAATATGGGCGATCTCTAGATAATTTTGACTTTCATTTGCCCATCCCAGGCGGATCTTGGCGGTCACTGGTACAGGTACCGCGCTGACAACCATGCGGATCATCTGGCTGATCTTTAACGGATCCTTCATTAGCGCAGAGCCTGCACCTCGACCGACCACCCCGCTATCAGGACAGCCTAGATTGATGTCAAAAATGTCCGGCTGTAACCTGTCAAATATGATCCTGGCAGCTTCTGCCATGCGGATGGGGTCATTATCCAGCATTTGAGCTGAAAATGGGCGCTCAAAGGGTTCAAATTTCAGCTTCCTGAGCACCATTTTTTCGCGATATTTGATCTCGAGTGTGTTGATGAATTCGCTGGTGCTTATCGCTGAGCCCAGGCGGCGTATCATTGCGCGATAAGGCGCGTCTGTGATGCCATCCATTGGTGCAAGCAGCAGTTCACCCATGATCGGGATTGACCCGATGAAAAAACTGGGCTCAGGATCAGGCATTTTCAAATTTAATTGTCAATATCTCGTGTTCAGCGACGGCAAACAGAAGGCTGCCATCTTCTTCCAGATTCAGCGAGCGCTTGTGGCTTTCATCTATGAACACTTCGCTAGCCCGGTTGAATTCCAGTTTGGTGGTCAACCGGACCTGGATGGGATCATCGGAGTTGTTGTAACCCCTCATAAGCCATCCATCGCCTTTTTCTGTGGGTTTGATCGCGGTGATCACGAATTCTGAGGGTGTGCATGAAACAAATGCGCAGGTTGCCGTCATGGTGCCTGGATGCAAACCAGAGGTGCTGGATTTGAGCGGCGTGACAAACGCATAAGCAAGCCGGGCAGCTTCCTGCCAATTCCCGTCATGAGGGATGATGGAATACTCAAAGACATGCTTTCCGATTTCCTGGGCACCTGGCGTGGGCAGACCGGGGCCGGCATGACCTTTGCGATTCCACAGATCACCCCGGGATAGCCAACCGACACAACGCAAGAGAGTCAATGCAATCTCTGCCGTTCCATCCTCCTGGCGAACGACTGCCACTTCAGGTAACCCCCGGTTGGTGATCATCAAGCCTGAATTCTCGCTGCTGACATCACAGAAAGCCCTTTGGGGAACTTCCGGGCGGGGTAATTCAACCCAGGTGGGGTCTGTCTTTGGCAAATCAATGCTCCGTTTGAGCACATCAAAGTGACCGTCCATCCTGGCGAAGTCGCTGATCACGCCACTGGGGAAGTGGGCAGAAAGGCGATGGTCTTGTGCCAGGTTGTCGAATTCTGTGCGGACATCCACGCGGGGCACGCCGCTCACCAAGGTAAGTGTGGAACGCAAGGCACATTTGACCATCTTCTTTGCCCGTGAACCCCGGTTCTCAACCAGTGATAGCGGCAGGTCGAAATCATAATCAATGACCATCGTGCTGACCATGCCTTCTGTAAATGTATTGACCTTGTCGATACGAGGCATAAAAGATTTGTCATTTTCAGGTGGTGTAAAGTTGTACTCATCACCCCGATCACCATGATCCACAAAGACGTTCAAACCCTTGAAGACTGTGCCATTGCGCTTATCGGTTAATGTAATTGAGTCAGTTTTTCGATCAACAGTCACTTTGAGGAATTCATTCTCGATTTCCAGGGTATCATGCCCTGAAAGATCGGATGCAATTGCAGTTCCTGAGGTTGGTCGGATCCAGTAGGTTCGCATCCCAAGTGCAGGCACATCACTGGCAAGCAGGGTCACCTGGCTGGTTGGCACATTGAAGACCCTCACCCTGACCCGCTCTTCGGGTGAGCGTCCAATAAAACCCTGTATGATTGCAGCAAAGGCTTGTGAAAGATTATCAAGATCCGGCTCAAGCATAGCAGAAAAAGATGCATCGATCTGCAATTGGCCATCATTTTGAACCAAAGTTGCACTTACCAGGCGTTTGTCAGCATACCCTTCCTGCGCAACCTGGCCTAGTAAAGCCTGGAGTTCGGTTATGGCATAGGCATTTTCGTCGATCAGGTGCTTTTGGGGTGGGGTTGAGGTGAATGGTACTGGTTGTCCTGCTTCATCACATATTTCAAAAGACCCATGTTTTTCATTCAGATCGACCTCTACAGAGACTATGCCAGTTTGCCAACCTGGAGCGGCATTGAACACCTGTATGGCGCCATATGAACCGGTTGGGGCATTCGAAAGGGTGTCCGTTTCAGCAACTATTGTATCCAGGCTTTGTTTCAATAACTGCTCACCAATTTGCTCAACCTGGTCAAAGCGGGGACGCATCTCATTATGTACCTGGTCAATCGAACACCCGCAAATTGAGTCGTGGGGATGGCAGGTGATGAGCAATTTCCAGGCCTGGTGGATTAGGGGGGCTGGGTTCATGATGCGGGGCATTGCCTGGTAAGACGGGTCATCCATGAACGCCTCTTTGCCACGGGAAACCAACTCCGCCCAGGTGGAAAAAGGCTCAACCCACCGTTCCAGCAGGTTTTCGCAGTGATGGTTTTGTTGCTTTATCCACATACGGGCTGAAAGTACTGCCGGCAGCATGTTTGCTTTGTGTGGATCTCGCAGTTCCCCCATAATCGTGGGCAACTTTAAATTGCGCACATCAATTTCCGCAGTTGCTGCTGCCAGGTAAGCTGGTAGTGTACTGTGTTTTACCTGGATGTCAGGATTCAGGGTCTTGTTTAATGCTCTGATTTGGGAAGGCAGGTAGGAGCGCGGCTCGAGATGGTCGCTGCCTCGCATCAGCAGGTACTGGTTGATCGGGTTGAAAGACTCTAGGGCGGCAATCGCGTCGTTGAGTTGCTGTAAGGATACTTCAAGGTCCTGGGAGGGGAAATGGGCAGCGTTGCCATAGGATGTGTACAAATGCGCCAGCATGACCCTGGAACCGTCGGGGGATTCCCACCATACGCAGGTTGGCGTATCCACCGGCACACCGCGCCACAGGCAGGCGGTATCAATGTGAAAACCGCGTAGTATCTGGGGCATCTGGCTGATGTGACCAAAGGGATCCGGGATGTAACCAACCATCATGCGTTGACCAAAGAACTCGCAGATGCCTTTCCCGATCAAGAGATTTCGGATGGTTGCCTCCGGAGAGACAAGGAACTCATCCGGCAGGATGTACCAGGGTCCGATCAGGATACGGTTCTGCTGGATATATTGCTGCAACCTGGGCAGGTTGTTCATGCGCATCTGCAGGTAATCTTCGAGTACGATGGTCTGTCCATCCAGCATGAAGTGCAGGTAATCCGGGTCTTTATCCAGGATCGAAAGAAGATTATCCACCAGGTGTACCAGGCGGAGTCGGAAAAGTTGAAATGGCTGGTACCATTCACGATCCCAGTGGGTGTGTTCAATCACGTGTACTGTTGGCATGCAATAACCTCGCTATGATCAAAATTATTCTTTCTGTAATTATAAACAACTAACTCACCACCGGCTGTTATCGTCCACCCAACCTATCAGGGTATATATCATACGCTTTTCTTCTTGAGTGTAAAGCTCACAAATCCCTTGTGTAAAGAATCGTTCAAAGAAATGGCATAATACTTCACCGTATTCACTTGACGGAGAGTTTCCCATGGCGATTAAGACATTCCTCATGTAATAAAGGTATTTCGCGCGGTACACAGGTGTATCCTGGTATCGTTTTTGAAACAGGTCAGGGGTCAACATCAGTTCATCCATCAACTCGGGTTGAGGGTTAATAATCGGGTGGGTCAGTTCTGGGATACCGGGTACGATCATCACATGGCGATTCTTGGGGCAGACTTCCTGGCAGATGTCACAACCCAAGATGAGATCATCAAAGGAGCGGTATAGCTCGCGGGGGATCGGCCATTTGTGTTCGATTGACAGGTATGCCAGGCAATAATTGGCATTGATTGAGCGATCCGGGTTGATCGCCCGGGTAGGGCAGGCCGTCACGCAGCGATAACAATCACCACAACCATCCAGTTTATTGGGAAGGTCAGTATCCAGTTTTAAATCGACCAGTATCTCAGCCAGAAAGAAGGTGGAACCATGGTTCGGTATGTACAGCAGGGAGTTGCGCCCAATCCAGCCTAGACCGGCGCGTTGGGCATATTCTTTTTCGAGAATGGGGGATGTATCTACACAGATCTTCGCCTGAATCGTTTTGCCTGACCGCCTGGAGATAAATTCCACCAGTGAATTTAAGTGCTTGGTGATGATCTTATGATAGTCTTTGATGCATGCAAATGCTGCGATCCGTCCATTTCCCTGTTTTGTTTTTCTTTTGTGCTCCATGTTCGGGTATGGCGTTGCCAGGCAAATGATGCTCTGGCATCCGGGGAGAAGGGCATGTGGATCAGCCCTGCATTCCTTGCTCCTTGGCGATGACATATAATCCATCCTGCCGTTTTGACCTATCTCGAGCCATCGAAGGTAGGTGGCATAATGCTCAGGCGGATCAGGGCGACAAATGCCAAAAAAAGGAAAGCCAAGGCGTTTTGCCTCGGCTTTGATCATTTCTTCAAGGGATTCAGGAAAAGCCTGGAATTGCATCTCTTCTTAAGGTGTGGATGATGCGGTTGTTGGCAAGGGTTGGCTGGCAACTTCGATCTCACACCAGAAAACCGAAAATTCCTTATTTGCCCCGGTGACGATTGACCAGTTACTCCGTTTCAATCCCAAGGAGTCTGGGGCTTTAAAAGTAATCGGGATTACCACATTCTTGCCAGGGGGTACCGAGTAGGGTAGGAAGATCTTTTCTGGAGCATTCATTCGCTCACCGCTGGTGAACTTGATGTAATAGGCTGTGGTCCAGGTGGTCTCACCGGTGTTCATCAGGGTGATTTCCATGGTAAAAGTCTGTGAGGGAACAAAGACGCTGCCATCAGGTGGGTTGGATGACACCCAAACACCATAATCAATTGAAGTTTCAGATGTATTGGTGGGTGTCGGACCTGTAGGTGTAACAGTCATGGTGGCAGTTGGGGTGAATGGCTCTGGTGTGTTGGTTGGTGTGGCTTCCGGGGTGGGTGTGCTCGTTGGGATGGATGCCGCCACCCGTGTCAGGTCTGCTTGAACCGTCTGCGCCACACTGGTGATCACCATGTCACCTGTCAGGGTAGGCGTGCGGGGTGTACATGCAGGCAAAGTTGGAATCAGTAAGGCCGTGATCAATACAAATAATAGAGTCGATTGTTTTTTTTTCATTAAATAGCTCCATCCAGTAAAGGATATTAAATTTTTCCTTTGACCAGTTTGGCTAAACTTGTCTGGTTTTAATTTCCTATGATACTACAAGATAATCAATGCATGTGAAAACAAAAAGGCTGGTTCTTATGCCAGCCTTATCTTATCTCTCGACCTATCAGATCAAGGTGTAATAACCGGCATGAACCACAGGATCAGGTCATCCGAAGGAGAGCCATTGGCTTCAACAATAAAGATGAATTGCACACTTTTCCCTGCCAGCGAACTCAGGTCCAGCTTGATCCGGTTGAACAACCCATCATTGATTTCAGTCCACAGGGCCAGGTTCTGTTCAGGACCGCCATCTGCCTTGTAGTTCAAACGGATGCGGGCATTGCAATCGTCATAGCTTTGATTGCATCCCAGGATGGTCTCAAAGTATTTGCCGGAGGTAATACTGATCGCCGGGAAAACAGCTTTGATCCAGCCATCATTGACATATTGCGGTGCCATCCAGATTCCAGGCTCATCATCCTGGTAACCATTCTCTAGAACTGGAGTGTGATCGACAAAGAAGAAGCCATTATGATTTCCCCATTCCCCGGGGCAGGTCAGGTTCCCGGCGCTGCTTGTCCAGGTGGCAGCACACAGGTTGTTGACAAAGAAATTTGTTGTGTTGATCACCACCACATCGATCTGCACCCAGAAGGACTTGTTATCAGCTCCTAAACCAAAAATCACGCCGTTCGAATTGCGCAGTTTGTATTCTCCTTTGTACCTGCCAACACTGGATGGGGCAGTCATGTCCACCGAAATGGTTACCGATTGCCCGGGAGCCACCGTGCCAGTGGTTATCTGCTTTGCAGCCGGAGCGCCCATGGCATTGCCGTTGGTGAACACTAGGGCATAACTGGAGTTCCAGGTACAGGTTCCGGTATTCTTAAGCGTCCAGGTTTTGGTAAATGTTGAGTTAGGTGCAAAGTCGGTATCATCGGCTACTGTTTCAGTCACAAAACCTGCCTGGTCGCACACACCTTGTGGGGTATTGGTAGCAGTTGGCAAAGGCGTATTTGTGGGCAAAGGTGTATTTGTTGGCTGTGAGGTTTCACTTGGCTGGGGCGTTGTGGTCGGGGCAACGTCTCCTTCGCTTGTAGCCGCCAGTTGGGTTGTCAGGGCTGCCACTGTCAGCGCAGCTGCTGTTTTAACCGGATCTTCTTCAATTAAAGGCGGTAAGCTGGTTGCTTTTGGAATATTACAGGAAGATAGTAATACGATTATCATGCTGAATAAGATGAATACTGATCGGCGTTTTTTCATGTCATCCTCCTTTAGGATTCATAATTAATCACTGCTTAAGATTATAACGCGATAATTATGAAAAGCTACATG
>CAYSZB010000017.1:0-39238 GCA_964435475.1 uncultured Anaerolineaceae bacterium
TGGAATACTGGCATAATTACAAGCTTGTCTTCTTGTGCGATCTGGTGGGCGGTTCTGCCAGACCCAGCATCGAGACAACGGATATTGGTTTCTTTTATCAACATAAGCTGCCTGAGTTATCAAAATTTCGAATCACAGACGAAGATATTTACGAAGCGTTTTATCACCTGGATCATCCAGGTGAAAGTACCTACTTTGATTGAGGATATGGCAAATGATCATCAATAATGCAAGGATTGTGACATGGGGACAGAATAATGAGATCATCACCGGTAAATCTTTACTTATCACGGATGGCAAGATTCAACAAATTGCCGATCACTATGCATTGTGCAACCGGTTTCCTGGGGAAGAGGTCATCAATGCTAACAATATGTTGCTCATGCCCGGCAATATCTGTGCCCATACGCATTTTTATGGCGCATTTGCCAGGGGCATGGCGATCCCGGGAGAACCCGCTGCTGATTTTGTTCAAATACTGCAGAAGCTTTGGTGGAAACTGGATAAAGCCCTGGATGAGGAAGCGGTCCGCTATTCAGCCTTGGTTTGTCTTTTGGATGCCATCCGCTATGGTACGACCACTTTGATCGATCATCATGCTTCGCCCAATAGCATTGATGGTTCTCTTGATATCCTCGCTGAGGTTGTTGCGGAAGCAGGGTTAAGAGCATCCTTGTGTTACGAAGTGACGGATAGGGACGGACAGGAAAGGGCCAGGGCGGGGATAGACGAAAATGCCCGCTTTTTGAGGAAACTGCACGAGAATTCCAATGGGAACGATCTGCTTAGGGGTCATTTTGGACTGCATGCAAGTCTGACCCTTTCTGATCAGACACTCCAGCGTTGTGTTGAAGCATGCCCCGGGGAGATCGGGTTTCACACCCACGTTGCTGAGGGGCTGGCGGACGAACTTGACTCAATCGAAAAGTATGGCGTTCGGGTAATTGAACGGCTTGCCCGCTTTGGTGTGTTAAAAGCCAACTCCATTCTCGCCCATGGTATCCACCTGGATGACCGCGAGATAGGTCTCCTTGCCGGATCTGGTGCCTGGTTGACCCATCAACCCCGCTCCAACATGAACAATGCAGTGGGAGTTGCTCCAATTGAAAAAATGCTCGACAAGGGTGTCAGGGTTGGGCTTGGCAATGACGGTTTTTCGAATGCCATGTGGGAAGAGTGGAAATCTGCCTACCTGGTTCACAAAGACCATGCCGGAGATCCACGCAGGATGAACGGGTACCAGGTGCTGCAGATGGCTGTCATGAATAATTCACAGTTGGTCAGCGAACTCTTTAACGGTCTTTGTGTAGGTGAAATCAGGCCTGGCGCGGCAGCAGACCTCATATTTGTCGATTACAAGGAGTTCACACCACTCACCCCCGGTAATCTCCCCTGGCATATCTTGTTTGGCTTTCGCGATGGGATGGTGGTTTCAACGATGGTGAACGGGAAATTTTTGATGAAAGATCGAAAATTTTTGACCTTGGATGAACAGGAAATATCGCTTAAGGCGAAAGAGATCGCTCTGAAAGTTTGGAAAAAAGTTGAAGGACAGGGATCATGATGGAATCACAATTAAATCAGAAAATTATTGCAATTGTTGGTGGAACAGGTAAAGAAGGCAAGGGGCTGGCATACCGCTGGGCTTTGGCCGGTCACAAAGTGATCATTGGTTCACGCAATTTTGAAAAGGCCCAGGCTGCTGTCGAGGAACTCAAAGTCATGCTCCATGGAAAGGGCGACATCACAGGTGCTGATAACCAGACAGCCGTAGATGCCTGTGAGATCGCAGTGATCACAGTACCTTATGCTGCCCACCAGGCCATCCTTGAGGAATTAAAAGAGACCTTATTGGCGAAGTTGATCATTGATGTTGTGGTTCCACTGAACCCACCCAAAGTGACGCGGGTCTCCATGCCCCCTGAGGGAAGCGCTGCCCTGCAGGCGAAGGCGATCCTGGGCGAAGGCGCAAAAGTGACCTGTGCCTTCAACAATATCTCCTATGAAAGATTGTTATCCGGTGAAGAGGTAGATTGTGATGTGCTGGTTTGTGGCAACAGCAAGGACGCCCGCCAGCTGGTGATCGGCTTGGTTGAAGATACCGGTTTGAAGGCATGGGACGCCGGACCTTTGGAGAACTCCATGGTGGTTGAGGGTCTGACCTCGATTCTGATCGGCTTAAATATCCAATATAAGGTACCTTCATCTGGCATTCGGATCACCGGGATCAACTGATCTTTATGAAATCCAAACCTTTCGTCATGACCAGGCTTGTTGGGGTCAAACCTGTCACTGCAGGTGATGACCTTGTTGATATCCTGATCAATTCTCTCAAAAAGTCACAAATTCGATTAAAAAATGGGGATGTCCTGGTTGTAACCCAGAAGATCGTTTCAAAGTCAGAGGGACGGCTGGTCAACCTGTCCACTGTAAAAGTAACGGATGAAGCAAGGTTGGTCGCCGCGGAAGTGGAGAAAAGGCCTGAGTTGGTCCAGTTGATTCTCGAAGAAAGTAATGAGGTGCTGCGTAAAAGGCCCGGGACGATCATCGTCGAAACCAGGTCTGGTTTTGTCTGTGCCAACGCTGGAATTGACCACTCCAATGTCAAAGGCGATTGGGGAGATCCTGAAGACTGGGTGCTCTTGCTTCCAAAGGATGCGGATGCATCGGCTGAAAGGATCCGCGAGGGCATCGAAGCGGTTACAGGCAAAAAGGTCGGCGTTCTGATCATTGACTCAGTTGGCAGGGCTTGGCGAAATGGTACCATTGGCATGGCGATCGGATTGTCTGGCTTGCCTTCCTTGGTTGACCTGCGGGGGGTGGACGACCTCTACAATTACAAGCTTCGCGTTACAGTGGTGGCAGCTGCAGATGGCCTGGCAGCAGCCGCATCCTTGATGATGGGAGAGGCCGCCGAAGGCACACCAGTGGTTCATGTACGTGGCTTTCCCTATCCCAGTGGCGACGGGTCTGCCAGGCAACTTGTCCGCAGTAAATCACAGGATCTATTCAGGTAATGGAAAAGGAAAATTTTAAAGATTTTTCACACCTGAAAATTGTTGCACTGGCTGGTGGCGTTGGCGGTGCAAAACTGGCCCATGGCTTATCAATGGTTCTGCCCGATGAAAACCTGACCGTGATCGTCAATACCGGCGATGATTTCATGCATATGGGTCTTTTTATCAGCCCGGATATTGATACAGTAACTTACACCCTCTCCGCCAAAGCCAATCCTGATAGCGGTTGGGGTTTATTAATTGAGACCTGGAACACTTTGGAGACGGTGATTAAATTGGGAGGGCCTGCCTGGTTCCAGGTGGGCGATCAGGACCTTGCAACTCACCTGGTGCGAACGGAACTCCTCGGGAAAGGATTGAACCTTACCCAGGTAACCCAGTACTTTTGCGAGTTGTGGGGGATCGGGGTTCGTGTTTTGCCCATGACCAACGACCCGATCAGGACGATCGTCTTTACAAAGGATGGCAGGCAGCTGGCATTCCAGGAGTATTTTGTTAAGGAAAGATTTGAACCTCCTGTGAAGGAATTCGCTTTTGAAGGGGTTGAAAGTGCTCGTCTGACCGCTGAAGTCTCATCCGCAATTCACCAGGCGGACCTGGTCTGTATTTGTCCGTCAAATCCCTTCGTCAGCATTGACCCGATGCTATCCATTCCAGGATTCAGGCAATTGTTGAAGAATAAAATGATAGTTGCTGTCTCACCGATCGTTGGCGGCAAGGCGCTCAAGGGTCCTGCGGCGAAGATGTACCAGGAACTGGGGATTGAGCCGGGTGTGGAGGCAGTTGCAGAACATTACACAGGCCTTATCAGGGGGATGGTGATTGATGAAATCGACAGCGCTAAAGCAGATTTGTTGATAGCCAGGGGACTTTTGCCCATGGTGACCAACACCATCATGAAAAGCGATGCGGACCGGGCAGCCCTGGCAGCGCAGACGCTGAAATTGGCAATTGATCTGACCGTGAGGGCAATCCATCAATGACCTGCAATATCATTGTCCCGGTTAAATGCTTCAATAAAGGGAAAACCAGGCTCTCAGATGTGATGGACCTTACCCAACGAGCTCAATTGAGCCGGTTGCTTCTGAAAAACACACTGGAGGTTATAAAACGGGTCAAAGTGCCTGTCCATCCCGTTGTTGTCAGCCATGACCCTTTTGCACTGGAAATGGCAGCCTTGGCAGGTTTTTCGGCTATAGACGACCTCGGTTATGATGATCTTAATCTTGCCATCATGAAAGCTACCCGGGAAATTAAGGATGGCAATCCTGGCATGGTGATGATCCTGCCTGCAGATCTGCCATTATTGACTGAAATGGATATTGAACAGGTCATTTCTGAAGGCAGGCAGGCTCCTGTGGCAGTGATCGTACCGGATCGACGGGAGCAGGGAACTAACTGCCTCCTTCTCAACCCGCCGGACCTGATAGGCGCCAGTTTCGGAGAAGGTTCCTACAAAAGACACAAGGAATTGGTGAATTTAGCTCAAGGTGATGTTAAAATAATTCATAACGAAAATTTATCGATCGACCTGGACCTTCCAGAGGACCTGCAATTTTTAACAGGCAGAGAACACAGCCGATCTGGAATTGTTGATCTGTTGAACCAACTAGACAAAAAGAAAAGAGGAATTATGTTTGATCGGGTAGCCCTTTATTTACAGGATGCACATGACCTGCGTGATGGATTGGATTATGTCCGTTATGCTGAAGCCAAAGGTTTTGAGGCAGTATGGCAGGCGGAAAGCCGGCTGGTTAGAGATGCGATCGTACCCATGGCAGCCTATGCAGCGGTAACAGACAAGATCAAAGTAGGTTCAGGTGTGATCAACAACTGGACTCGCAACATCGGTTTGTTGGCATCGACATTCCTGACGCTTGATGACCTGGCTCCCAATCGCATCATTTGCGGCATTGGTGCCTGGTGGGACCCACTGGCAAAGAATGTCGGCATTGATCGAACGAAACCTTTGAAAGCGATGGAAGAGACGATCACTGTGCTTAAGCGCTTGCTCAATATGGAAAATGTCACCTTCGAAGGTGAGTTTGTCCACGTTAAAGGTATTGAGTTGGATGTAGTCCATGGCAGGCGGGAACCCAGGCATGTGCCAGTTTATATTGGTGCCACGGGTGAAAAGATGATGGAAATGGCAGGACGCATCGCGGATGGTGTCGTCATGAATTATTGTGTACCTGTAGAATACAACGACACCTCTATAGAAATGCTTCACAATGGGTTAAAGCAGTCAGGCCGCACCCTTGAAGAGTTTGACCGACCCCAGTTGGTCGTATGCTCTGTGGATGAGGATCATGATGTGGCAATTGACACCACCCGGGAACTGCTCACACAGTACCTGGCGCAGCAACCCCATATTGCAAAAGCGTCCGGGGTCTCCAAAGATGTTGTTGAGAAGATCCAATCGATCCTTGGCTGGCCGGCGACCCATGAACAAATTCAGAAAGCCAAGCACCTGGTTCCGGAGGAGTTAATTCACAGTATAACAGCGAGCGGAACACCTGGCGAAGCCCGTGCCAAGGTCCAGGAATATATCGATCATGGCTGTACCTGCCCAATTCTCTACCCGGTGGGTGGCAACGTAAAACTTCTGATCGACACTTTTTCTTCATAAGATGAACAAATTACCAGTCAGCAGGTACTGTTTTGTCTGTGGGAGAAAAAATCCAAGCGGATTGCACACGGAATTTTTCTCACCATCGCCTGGAGAGGTGGAAACACGGGTGAACCTCAGTAAGGAATTTGAAGGTTTTCCAGGCATTATTCATGGTGGTGTCATTTCAGCATTGCTGGATGAGATAGCCGGCAGATCACAGCAAACATTTGTGGATCGCTTTATGGTGACAGCCCAACTGGATATCAGGTTTCGAAAACCGGTTCTTGTGGATCACCCATACCTGGTCAGGGGGATTGCAGGCTCCATTGTCGGACGGGTCTCAAAAGCCAGGGCTATGATCCTGGATGAAGATGGCTCTGTCATGGCTGAAGCCAATGGGGTCTTTGTTGACCTGAAGCAGGAACAAGTAGAGAGTATGCAGGATATCGCAGATTATTGGCGAGTTTATCCTGATGAGGAGGCGTAATGATAACCAACTATATCCGTCCCAAAACGATCGAAGAACTAAAGATCATATTGTCAGGCAAGGACATAGCCCCACTTTTTCTTAGCGGGGGGTTCTATCACAACCTGGCTGATGCAGGCGAAAAAATAGCCATCGACCTGCAGTTGTTAAACTTCAGAGAGATAAAAGTTTCTACAGATTTAACAGAGATCGGAGGGGCTGTTTCTTTACAGTCCATTAGTGATCAGATGGTCTCTTCTCCTGGTATAAAAGATGCGATCTTATTGGAAGGCGGAAGGAATATTCGCAATACCCTCTCCTTGCACACATTTCTTCAGGATTGTAAAGGCAGATCGGCGTTGGCTTGTGTATTGAGTGCGATGGACGCCAGGCTTGAACTTTGCCCATCCAATTCTGTGATTTCCATGGAAGAATACTTCAACACCAGGTACAGTGTGAATTCCAGGGAGTTCGTCAGCAAATTGAGTTTGAGAGGTTCTCCCGGATTGGCTTTTCACAGCATCGCCCGGACACCTCAGGATCAGCCGATCATTTGCGCTGCTCTTGCGAACTGGAATAAACCAAGATTGAGGATGGTCTTGGGGGGATTTGGCGATCAACCCACCTTGGTTTATGAAGGGCTTGATCAGGTACAACTGATCAAAGCTTTAGATATTCTGAGAGGAAATCTGGGTGATGAGTGGGCATCCGATGAATATCGAATTAATATGGCTCTTTTACTTGTTAAACGCTGCTTCCAGGACTTGGATATGAGAATTGATGAGGAGGGCTAGAATGGTCATCAAATTACTGATCAATGAGACGGAATATTCTGTTGATGTTTCTCCAAGTGAGAGATTGGCTGAGACCTTACGAAACCTCGGTTTTCTCGGTGTAAAATCTGGTGGTTGTTCAAGGGGTGAGTGTGGTGCCTGCACAATATTGTTGGATGGTACTCCCGTAAACAGCTGCATGTACCTTTCGGCCCAGGCAGAAGGTCACCATTTAGAAACTGTGGAGAAAATGGGTGAACATCCGGACCAGGGATGGAAAAAAACCAGGGGCCTTGACCAACTTCAAAAATCGTTTATCGAAGTCGGGGCCATCCAGTGTGGTTACTGCACGCCTGCGATGCTACTGGCAGCCAAATCATTACTGAAAAACTCCCCCAATCCTACAGAAGAAGAGGTTAGAGATCATCTCTCTGGTGTCCTTTGCCGTTGTACGGCTTATGAGAAGCCTGTACAAGCAGTCTTAAACGCAGCTGCAAAACTCAGAGGAGAATTGACTAATAACCTGTTAGCTTCTCAGCAAAATTTTGTGGAACCTGGCGGTCTACATGTTGTTGGTCACCCGGAGCCAAAGGTAGATGCCATCAAGCTTGTGCAGGGTAAAGCTGCCTTCACCATGGATTTTAGCCTGCCTAATATGCTTTTTGCCAGGGTGTTGCACAGTCCCAAAGCACATGCAATTATTAAATCCATCGATTGTTCTGAAGCGAAAAAACTTCCAGGGGTTGCAGCAGTGCTTACCTGGAAGGATCTGCCACGTGTTGTGTATTCGACCGCCGGTCAATCAGACCCGATCCCGGGCCCGCTTGACACATTTTCACTGGACAAGAAAGTGCGCTTTGTGGGGGACAGGGTGGCTTTTGTTGCCGCAGAGAGTCTTGAATTAGCTGAGCAGGCATTAAAGCTGATCAAGGTAGAGTACCAGGATTTACCCTCTGTACTGGATCCCGGCAAAACTATGGATCAGGGTGCGCCACAACTTCATGATGAACCGGAATATGTCGATTTTGCTGACTCGGATGCCACTAAGAACCTGGCAGCTGAAATTCGGATCGATATTGGTGATGTGTCAAAGGGCTTTTCTGAGGCAGATCAAATCTTTGAAGCTGAGTATGAGGTGCCCAAGGTCCAACAAGCCCATATCGAGCCCCATGTGGCGATCAGCTGGTGGGATGAAGACGACCGCCTTGTGATCCGAACCAGTACACAGGTCCCATTCCATGCAAGGCGCATGCTGGCCCCGGTTTTGGGTTTGCCTGTTAAGAGAATTCGTGTTATCAAGCCCCGAATTGGTGGCGGTTTTGGTGGCAAGCAGGAAGTATTGATCGAAGATGTGGTTGCCCATTTAACGATCGCTACCGGGCGGCCTGTGTGTTACGAAATGACCAGGGAAGAAGAGTTCATAGCTTCCCGCTCACGTCATCCAATGCACATCAAGTTAAAGACGGGTGTCAAAAAGGACGGTACGATCACAGCCAATGAAATGTACTGCCTGTCCGATACAGGTGCATATGGTTGCCACGCGCTGACCGTGACCGGTAATACAGGACACAAAGCGATGGCAATGTATGTTGGAGATGGAGAGTATCGCAAGGCACCCAATATCCGTTTTTATGCTGATATTGTCTATACCAACACACCCCCCGCTGGCGCATATCGCGGTTATGGTGTTCCCCAAGGTTTTTGGCCGGTTGAACGCCACATGGAGACGATCTCCCGTGCTTTGGGGCTTGACCCGCTTGAATTCCGATTGAAAAATGCCCTCAGACCTGGAGAATTGCATCCTTTCAGCACTGCCTGGAGTGAGGGCAGGGAGCCCAAGCCTGAGATCGTTTACACTGTTGGCCTGGAAGATTGTGTGAAACAGGGCAAGAAACTGGTCAATTGGGAACAAAAATTTGAAAATCCAGACTGGCACCAGGTGGAAGGTAAACCGCACTTAAAACGGGGCATTGGGGTTGCTCTTGTGATGCAGGGAACTGCAATTCCTTACCTGGATATGGGTGGGGCAAGTATTCGGATGAATGATGATGGCTCCTTTACGATCCTGGTTGGTGCGACTGACCTTGGAACAGGATCTGACACTATCCTTGCCCAGATGGCTGCTGAGATATTGGGCGCACCACTCGAAGATATGATCATCTTCTCATCAGACACTGACTTCACACCTTTTGATAAAGGCGCCTACGCTTCAAGTACAACTTATATTTCAGGGCAGGCAGTTATCAAGGCAGCCAATCTTGTCGCTGAGAAGATCAAGCGGCGCGCTGTCGTTTTATTTGAAGAAATGGGTGTTTCAGTAGACCAAGACCAGGTCCAGTTATTTGATAAGGCAGCACACTGCCCAACAGGAGAAAACGTCAGCCTTGAAGAAATTGTCCTGGACGCCCTCCATCATAAAGACCAGGAGGAGATTATGGCGGTAGCTTCTCACATGTCACCAACCTCCCCACCGCCATTTGCCGCCCAATTCGCAGAAGTGTGTGTAGACATCGAAACAGGTTTTGTAAAGGTTGAAAACCTGGTCATGGTGGTTGATTCTGGTGTGATCATTAACCCGGTAACTGCTATAGGTCAAATTGAGGGCGGCATGGCACAGGCACTGGGATACGGGGTATGTGAAGAAATGGTGTACGACGCAGCAGGAAATGCAAGAGAAAAAGACCTGGTTGACTATCACATATTCAGGTCAGACGAGATGCCGAAGCTCAAAGCCCAGTTCATTGACAGTTATGAGCCCACGCACCCATTTGGTGCCAAAGCAGTCGCGGAAATCCCCTTGGATGGCGTTGCACCGGCTGTAGGAAATGCTGTTATGGATGCATGCGGGGTGTCATTGTCGAGTATTCCGCTTATTCCTGAAAAGGTTTGGCGAGGACTATTGAGCACAAAAAGCTGAGCAAAGGTGAGGTATCATCATGCCTGTTTCATTAAGTAACACAACGAAAAAGAATGAAAACGTATATGTCATCGGCCATATCAACCCGGATACAGACTCCATTTCAGCTGCCATCAGCTTTGCCTGGTTGATCAACGAAAGGGACGGAGTCCCTGCAATCCCAGCTCGTGCCGGTGCGATCAATGTACAGACTGCCTTTGTTCTCAAGACCTTACAGATCGATCCCCCGGTTTTGATCACTGATGCGTCTCCCCGTTTTGAGTCAGTGATGCGCAGGTTGGATGTGGTATCACCAGAAGAAAAACTGATCGATGCCTGGCCAATCATGAATCGCACTGGTGGCCTGGCACCCGTGATCAACCCGGATGGCACACCTTTTGGGTTGATAAGTGGCTACAGCCTGATCGATTACTTGAGTAAGGTGATCGGCCCTCATCCCAAGAATAAAAGCATGACTTTACGGGACATGTTCGAAATACCTTGTGCTGAAGCTGCTGAGAAAGATATTCCCCGATATCAATCTTCGACCAGGATAAGGGATGTCTTAAACCGGTTGCTACGTGATGATATTGATGAATTCTGGGTGGTTGATGAACAAGGCAGGTACATGGGCATTTGTCGCCAGAAAGACCTGCTCAATCCTCCCCGCTTAAAGTTGATCCTTGTGGATCATAATGAAACCCAACAGGCATTGGCTTCCCTTGAAGAAGCAGAGTTACTTGAAGTTCTCGATCATCACAGGCTGGGCAACCCTCCCACCTATCACCCGATCCGTTTTACAGCAGATATTGTCGGGTCCACCTCCACCCTGGTGTCTGAACAGATCGAAGAGGCCGGGTTAAGTGCTCCTCCTGCCCTTGCAGGATTGATGTTGGGCGGACTATTGTCTGACACATTAAACCTGACATCTCCAACGACGACTGCCCGGGATAAACTGGCTGCCAACCGGCTCGCCCGCTGGGCGATCGTCAAGGGCAGTCCACTGGAAAAAGAGACCATCCTCAGCTTCGGAGAAAAAATCCTCGCTTCCGGTTCCGGGTTGTCCAGCAGGGACCCCAACTCCATCGTAACGACCGACATGAAGTTATATGAGACTGGAGGATATAAATTTGCCATTGCACAGGCAGAAGTATCAGATCTTCATGAATTAGGTGAGTTCATTGAGCCATTAAAAGTTGCCCTTGCTAAACTTAAAGAACAGAACAACCTGGATTTTGCGATGCTGATGATAACCGATGTGGTCAATTCTGCCAGCCGCTTGTTGTTTTCTGATGCGCCACCAGCATTGGACGAACTACCTTACAGGCCTTTGCACGATGGGACGATGCTTGCGGATGGGGTGGTGTCAAGGAAGAAGCAGCTTCTGCCTATCGTCTTTAGCTTATTGGAAAACGTATGATTGAAGTATTCGGAACCATAAGTAACATCATAAACCAGGGCAAGTCAGTTGTGCTCTGCTCTATTGTCCAGACCTCCGGTGCTGTTCCCCGGCACGCCGGCAGCAAGATGATTGTCTTCCCGGATGGCATAACCCAGGGAACCGTGGGCGGTGGAGAAGTTGAAGAAAATATCAGGCAAGCAGCCCTGGAAGCATTGAAGACGGGTAAACCGCAATTGCTTGACTGCTCTTTGATGGTCAGCGAAGACGGAAGCATGGGATTGTGTGGGGGGACCGTAAAGGTTTTTATCGAACCCATACTACCCAAAGATAAGATCATCATTTTCGGGGCAGGGCATGTCGGAAAACCGATCGCCCACCTTGCAAAGAAGTTGGGTTTCCATGTCGTAGTTAGCGATGATCGGCCAGGTATTTGTAATAAAAATGAAATCCCCGATGCAGATTTATTCCTTGAGATGCCAATGGAAGAAGTACCTCAAAACCTTGCCATTGATGAACGCAGCTACCTGGTACTGGTCACCAGGGGTTCTGATGTGGACATTAAAGGCTTGCCAGCGCTGCTAAAAACCGATGCGCCTTATATTGGCGTAATGGGTTCCAAAAAGCGCTGGGCACATACCATAGAGGGGCTCAATGCCTTGGGAGTGACTGCCGAGCATATGACCAGGTTAAAAACACCGATTGGATTGGATATCAAAGCGGAAAACCCCGAGGAGATTGCGGTAAGTGTGATGGCAGAGATTATCAATTTCCGCAATAGAAGGTAGCCTAATTAAGAGGAGTCAAGTGATGTGGCAGAATTATAAATTCTTAACCAGTATCGATGAACTGTGTAATGAGATAAGCATAGAGCCAGCTCAAAAGAAGATCATAGCCGGGGGAACTGATTTATTACTTGAGATGGAAAGGGGCTTGCGCCCGGGGATCACCACCCTGCTTGACATTTCACGCATTCCTGGTCTGGATATGATCAGGGAAGATGAAGACAGTCAAATCCACATTGGCCCCCTGGTTACCCACAACGATGTAGTCGCCTCTGAATTGATCCGCATAAAGGCTTACCCCTTACTCCAGGCATGCTGGCAAGTTGGCTCTCCCCAGATCCGCAATGTGGGAACAGTGGCAGGTAACTTAATCACGGGTTCTCCAGCCAATGATACCATCACCCCATTGATGGGGTTGGACGCCAGCGTCACTTTGCGTTCTCTCCGAGGGGAACGAATTGTCAAACTGGCTGATTTTTACAAAGGAGTGAGGAAATCCGTTTTGCAGCCTGATGAGGTACTGGTTGATGTGTTCTTCCCCGGTTTAGATAAGGATACCAGGGGCATATTTGTGAAGTCAGCACTAAGGCGTGCCCAGGCGATTTCAGTAGTAAATGCTTGCGTGATTGTTACAGAGAGGAATCAAACGGTTGAGAGAGTCACAATAACCATGGGTGCAGTAGCGCCGACAATTATCCATGCAAACTCAGTAGAAGAAGGTCTGGTTGGCAAGGAGTTAACTGAGAAGACAATAAATGACGCTGTGGAACTTGTTGAGAAGGACCTGAGGCCAATTTCAGATATCCGGGGTTCTGATCAATACCGGACATATATCATGAAAGTCATTATCCGAAAAGCTTTGAGCCACATCTTGGATAATTCAATTTCAGACCCTGTTCCTGACCAGGCAGTCTTATTGCGCCATGACCCAAATGTTCCGAATGCCGAATGGGATGGAAAAGAAATAATTACACATATCAATGGCAAGCAATTCTCTATTAAAAAAGGCATTAATAAGAATCTGCTTTCTTTAATCCGCGAACAGGCATTGTTAACAGGGACAAAAGAGGGCTGTGGAGAAGGCGAATGCGGGGCCTGCACGGTACACATGAATGGCAAGGCAGTTATGAGTTGCCTGGTACCTGCTCCACGGGCACACCAGGCATCGATCACCACGATCGAAGGGCTGAGTGGGGATGACCAACTTACACCTTTACAAAAAGCTTTTGTCGATTTTGGTGCAGTCCAATGTGGATTCTGCACACCTGGATTTATCATGTCCTCTTCGATGCTGTTAAAAGAAAAATTCAAACCCGACCAGGATGAGATCCGTCAGGCAATCACCGGCAATTTGTGCCGTTGCACAGGGTACTACAAGATCATACAGGCGATCGAATCCGCCAGCCAGACTTTGGGAGGTGAATAAAAATGAAGGTTGTCAATCAATCAATCAGTCGCTTTGATACAGTCGCCAAAGTTAATGGAAGTGCTTTATATCCCGGGGATTACAACCTCCCTGGGCAGTTGTATATGAAGGTTCAATTTGCCCTGCGTCCTCATGCCATTGTCCGGGCGATTGAAATAACTGAAGCGGAAAAAGTGCCTGGCGTTGTGGCAGTTTTGACTGCCAAAGATGTACCCGTCAATGAATATGGACTAGGTGTTTCAGACCAGCCTGTGCTTTGCGGACCGGGTTCGAATAAACAATTTGCAGACAGAGTCAGGTTTGTGGGTGACCAGGTTGCAGTAATAATTGCGGAAACTGAAGAAGTCGCTTCCCAGGCGCGAAACTTGATCAGGGTTGATTATGAAGATTTGCCTGTGATCACGAACCAGATTGATGCATTGAAACCGGGTGCTGTTTTGTTGCATCCCGATCTCGGAACAAATGAATTCTGTCATTTCCATATCGATAAGGGCAAAGTCGAGGAAGCCTTTAAGGACTGTGATGTAATTGTTGAAGGAACTTATAACACACCAGTCCAGGAACATGCTTATCTACAACCTGAAGCAGGTATGGCTTACCTGGACGAAGAGCAAAGAATAACAGTGGTGGTAGCTGGACAGTGGACACATGAAGACCAGGAGCAGATTGCGCATTCTCTAAACCTGCCCAAGGAAAAAGTGCGTGTGATCTACCCGGCAATCGGTGGGGCTTTTGGCGGCCGCGAAGATATGTCAGTCCAGATTATTTTGGCATTAGCTGTCATGCGTTTACATGAGCAGGGGATTGATCGCCCTGTAAAGATCACCTGGAACCGGGAAGAGTCGATCATTGGTCATCATAAACGTCATCAATATTTGATGAAAGCCAAATGGGGTGCAAATCGGGAGGGAAAGATCCTGGCGGTCGATGTGCAGATCTTGGCTGATGGCGGAGCGTATGTTTATACATCCCCCAAGGTCCTGGGCAATGCCACATTGCTTGCCTCTGGACCTTACGAGGTGCCCAATGTGCGTGTAGATGCAAAGGCGATCTATACCAACAACATCCCAGGTGGCGCATTTCGGGGTTTTGGTGGACCACAAGCGGCTTTCCAGGCGGAAATGCAGGTCAATAAACTGGCTGAAGTATTACATATGGACCCGGTTGAAATCCGTATGCGAAATCTTTACCAGGAGGGCTCAATGATGCCTACTGGTACTCCTATCCCTGATGTGGTTTCAATTCGCGAAGTTTTAGCTGATTGTGCCCAAAAAGCGGGCTGGGTGCATGATGATAATGGTTGGCACAAACCAGACCTCAAACAAGAAAAATGTGAGAAGGTCTCTGGATTGGGTATTGCCTGCGGGTACAAGAACATCGGTTTTTCATTCGGTTACCAGGAAAATTGCCATGGCCGTATCATGCTCATGGGTGAAACTGAAATTGAAAAGGCGATCCTGTGGCATGCCGGTGCGGATGTGGGGCAGGGGGCACACTCAGCTTTTGCCCAGTTTGCGGCCGAGGCGCTTGACATTCCTGTGGACAAGATTTCCGTTATCGCCTCGGATACCGCCACTTCGGGTAATTCAGGCAGTGCCTCCGCAAGCAGATTAACTTTCATGTCAGGCAATTCGATTATTGGCGCTGCCAAAGTGGCACTGGAAAAATGGCATAAAGAGGAACGACCTGCCGTGGGAGAATTCACTTATTTGGCCCCAAAAACTACGCCTTTTGCTCCGGTTACCGGGGAGGGTAAACCAAATTTTACCTATGGCTATGTAGCAGAAGCGGTCAGCTGCGAGGTGGATCGTGAGACTGGTTTGGTCTCCATTGACCAGGTTATCTGTGCAAATGATGTGGGCATGGCGGTTAACCCCATGCAAGTTGAAGGGCAGATTGAAGGGGCAGTGGTTCAAGCGGCTGGATACACAAATTTGGAAAACTTCATCACAAAAGATGGCTATCCACAAACCAAACTACTTTCCACTTACCTGATCCCGACCGTGCTGGATATTCCAAACAAAGTCCACTCGCTGATCCATGAACATGCAGATCCTTTGGGGCCTTACGGCGCGCGTGGTATGGGAGAAATGCCATACCTGCCTTATGCGCCGGCTGTCTGCGATGCAGTCCATGCTGCAACCGGTGTTTGGTTTGATGATTTTCCCTTGACCCCGGAACGCGTCCTTAGGGGCATGGGAAAAATTTGATGCATAAACTCTTTGCCACAAGCGGGGGCTTGGCTTTGATGAATATTATCAAATGCCTCAGGAAAAAGTGCGGTTAGGAACCGGCAGTCTGCCGGGATAATGCTTTGAAGGATTGCTGTTTTTGTAGTGGTAGCTTGAATATGAATTAAGGCGCAAATATTGTTATGAACAATATCCCCAAATCATCTCGTCAGGATGAGCATTCTTTTGCAGATAAAAAGCATGTGGCTGGGATCATCCTGGCGGCAGGCGGATCATCACGGCTGGGTGTCTCAAAGCAACTATTGACCTGGCGAGGGAGAACTTTCTTGGAAAATGTCGCATTTGCCTCCCGCAACGCTGGGTTATCGCCAGTTATAGTAGTGACCGGAGAAGATTTTAAGCAGGTTCTGTCTTTATCCTATCTTCTTGGGGCTGAGGTAATTCGTAACCCTGATTGGAGATCCGGCCAGAGCAGTTCGATGAAAGCAGGAATTCAACAATTAGGAAACAGAAGCCAGGGAGCAGTTTTTTTGATGGCAGACCAGCCACAGGTGTCCGTTACCTTGATCTGTGCCATAGTTGAATCAGCATTATTTTATGAACATGATGTCATAAGCCCAATAATTGATGGCCACCGGACCCCACCCACATACTTCAGTCGGAAGGTATTCCCGCAACTTCTCGAAGTGACTGGTGACCAGGGAGGTCGGGCGCTTTTCTCCCGTTTTTCGCCTCATCAACTGGCATGGCTGGATCTTGACATGGCCAGGGACATCGATACACTCGAAGACCTGAATTGGTTGAGATCGATCGAGTGATTACTTTTTTAATCAGGCAAAACATTGCCTCTTTTCTTAGTGTATAATCAGCATTTGATCATTCAGGAAAAGTAGCGCCTGGCTTGGATCAGTAATTTCCAAGTGACGAGGTCGGGGGTTCCCTCCTGCAAAGTAGGGTTAACCAATAAATGGGAAAATCGAAAGATCGGCGGATGCCCCCCAGATGAGATCTCATCTGATTTCCTGGTATAAAGAATACAAGACAGAAAGAATTTCTTAGTCTGATTACTTTCTTTTAACAAGAGGTAAGGATAACTATGTGTGGAATTGTTGGATACATTGGTGAAAGAGATGCCACCGAAATTGTGC
Organism: uncultured Anaerolineaceae bacterium; assembly: GCA_964435475.1. Classification (GTDB taxonomy): domain Bacteria; phylum Chloroflexota; class Anaerolineae; order Anaerolineales; family Anaerolineaceae; genus CAYSZB01. The sequence continues at coordinate 16,714 of CAYSZB010000017.1, forward strand.
TTAATGGATTAAGGAAGTTGGAATACAGGGGTTATGATTCAGCTGGTGTCGCAGTTTACGAAGACGGTCAGATTTCGATCAGGCGCGAAGCAGGCAAACTAAGTCACCTGGCTGATCTGATCAAGGATAATCCACTGCATGGTCTGGTTGGCATTGGTCATACACGTTGGGCTACCCATGGACAGCCGAATGCCAGGAATGCGCATCCTCACATAGGTACAACCGGGAAATTTGTCCTTGTCCACAACGGCATTGTTGAAAATTACTTAAAATTGCGTGATGAATTAACTGCTGAAGGTGTAATTTTTAATTCGGATACGGACAGTGAAACGATTATTCACCTGATCGAAAAATTCTATTTTTATGAAAAAGACCTTTCACGAGCTGTTCACATGGCTTTGAAAGAATTAAAAGGTGCACATGGCATCCTTGTCTTTTCTTCCTACGAGCCTGACAAGATAATTGCTGCAAGGATAGGCAATGCTGGAGGGGTTGTTGTGGGCAAGGGCAAAGGTGAAATGTTCATCGCATCTGACCTGCCTGCCATCCTCGAACATACCCGGGAGATTGCCTTTTTGGGACCAGACCAGGTATGTGTGATCAAGAAAGATGAGATACAGCTTGATACGATCGCTGGCGACCCGCTTGACGCCCACTTTGAATATGTTCCCTGGGATCCGATCGCGGCTGAAAAGGGGCAATACAGGCATTTTATGCAAAAGGAGATCCATGAGCAGGTCAGTGCCTTATCTGACACGCTGGCAGGAAGGATCGACTTCGATGACAATTCCATCAATCTGCCGGATCTGAACATATCTGGGTCAGAAGCAAAAAAAATTAAAAAGATATTTATTACTGCATGTGGAACAGCGGCGCATGCGGGCATGGTGGGGAAAATTCTTATTGAACACATTGCACGGATACCCGTTGAAGTTATGATTGCCTCAGAATTTCGTTATGCTGAGCCGATAATTGAAGAAGGAACTGTGCTTATTGCCATCAGCCAATCTGGTGAAACAGCTGATACGCTGGCTGCGATGGAAGAGGGCAAAAAGAAGGGTTCCCGTATCTGGTCCATCGTCAATGCGATAGGAACACAGGCAATGCGCCTGGCTGATGGTTGTGTGCCGATGCAGGTAGGTCCGGAGATCGGGGTTGCTTCGACCAAGGCCTTTACAGCGCCTCTGCTTGACCTTTATATGATCGCCATTTACCTGGCTGACCTTCGCGGAACACTCTCCAAGGAAAGGAGATCTGAACTGATCAACGACCTGCTCATGGTGCCTTCTTTGGTAAGTCAATGCCTTGAGCGGGAAGACGAAATAATTGCACTTGCCAAAAGGTTCCGCATGATCCGCAGCGCTCTTTACCTGGGGAGGGGGATCAACATGCCGATTGCATATGAAGGGGCTTTGAAACTAAAGGAAATTTCGTATATCCATGCTGAAGGATACCCTGCAGGTGAAATGAAACATGGTCCGATCGCCCTGCTTGACAAAGATATCCCTGCCCTGGCAATTGCGTTACGCGATCCCTGGTATGACAAAATGGTGAGCCAGATCGAACAAGCTCAGGCCAGAGGGGCGGATGTGATCGCTGTTGCTACAGATGGAGATCAGTACATTCCAACTCTCACTGAGTTCATTATGTGGGTTCCCCCATGTCCCTGGCTTCTTAGCCCGGTGATCACGATCATCCCGCTCCAACTGCTTGCCTATCACATCGCTGCTGAATTGGGCTTGGATGTCGACCAGCCGCGCAACCTTGCCAAGTCGGTGACGGTTGAGTAGGTTTATAAATCCATTTTGGGTGCCAATTTGTTTATACGAATTGCTGGTATGATCTGGCAGAATGATAGAATAGATAAAAATACCCCTAATAAGGGGCTTTGAAAAGGATATATTGAATGCAGACTGTCACAGTAGAAAAAGTAAAACAGGCATTAAGTAAAGTCTATGATCCAGAATTACAAAAGGACCTGGTAACCCTTGGAATGATTGAAGACATCGCAATAAATGCTAGCGAGGTATCATTCTCTCTTGTCCTGACAACCCCGGCCTGTCCTTTACGGAATACCATTGAAAATGACGCCCGCAGGGCGATATTAGCCCTTGAGGGTGTGACCTCGGTAAGGATCAATACCACAGCCCGGGTGAGAAGCGACAAGAAGCTCCAGGCAAATGCTGATCATTCCATAAAAAATATCATTGCAGTTGGCTCAGGCAAGGGTGGTGTCGGTAAAAGTACTGTCTCCGTCAACCTGGCGATCAGCCTGGCACAAAGTGGATCCAAAGTTGGTTTACTGGATGCCGATATTTACGGGCCAAACATTCCTTTGATGATGGGCATCCAGGAATTACCACCGATGCTAGAAGAAAAACATATTATCCCTGCCGAAAAGTATGGTGTAAAAGTGATGAGCATTGGTTTCTTGGTCCCAGATGGTCAACCATTGATCTGGCGCGGACCCATGCTGCATTCAGCCATCCAGCAATTCCTGACCGAAGTCGATTGGGGTGAGTTGGATTACCTGGTCGTGGACCTTCCACCAGGAACCGGCGATGTGCAATTATCCCTGGTTCAGACCATTCCTCCAAGTGGTGGTGTGATTGTCACAACACCGCAGGCTGTTTCATTTGATGATGCCTATCGTGCTGTCAACATGTTCGAAAAATTGGAAGTGCCTGTATTGGGTGTGGTTGAAAATATGTCTTACCTCAAGATGCCTGATGGGTCTAGCATGCGCCTGTTTGGTGAGGGTGGAGGTCAAAAACTGGCTCAAATCGCTGGTACACAATTGCTAGGTACTGTTCCGCTGGATCAGGCGGTCAGGGTCGGCGGTGATGAGGGGCAACCGATCGTCCTGTCAGATCCGGAGAGCGAGGCAGCTCAGGCCTTAATATCTATATCACAAACTCTTGCTGGCATTCTTAGTATGAGAGCCTATAGTTAGCTATTTGATATAATCTCATTCATGGAAAATAAGCGTTTAATCATTGGTGTTCAATTTGAACACTTGGGTAAGATCTATCACTATGATTCTTCAGCCTATCCTGAAGTAGCCCTGGGTGATAAGGTGATCGTCAATACCTCCCGTGGGTTTCAATTTGCTGATGTGGTAAAGGTCGATATAGCTGTTAATGGAACAAGTAAAGAGGAGATCAAAGCAATAGAAAGACCTGTGACACCCAAGGACCTGATGATCAGGCAAATGATGGCCGATAAAGAATCTGCAGCCCTTAAGATCGCCCAGGATCATGTCAGGAATGCCAATTATGGGGCTATCAAGGTGGTCGCAGCGGAATATTCCTATGATGGCACGCACCTGTCGATAATGATCAACTCAGAGGCGGATCCGAAATTTAATGTAAAACAATTTCACCAGGAGTTGTCCCGCAAGCTTCCAGATGGTCGCCTTGAGATTCGCCAGGTCGGTCCCCGCGATGTGGCAAAAGTTCTCAGTGGGTTGGGAGCTTGTGGCCTCGAGGAACGTTGTTGTGCCAGGTTCCTATCTGAATTCAGCTCAATCTCGATCCGCATGGCTAAATCCCAGGATATCTCACTGACTCCTTCAGAAATAACTGGCATGTGTGGGAGGTTACGCTGTTGTCTCGACTATGAGTATGAACTTTATGAAGATGCTCGCAAGAACATGCCCAAGATAAAGAAAATGGTCCAAACCCCATTGGGAGAGGGAAAGGTGATCCAGGTTTTGCCATTATCCCAGCAGGTGGTTGTCTACCTGCCTGAATTGGGACGCAGGCAATTCACGATGCAGGAACTTGAAAGCGGCAAGATGGCAGAACCTGAGTCTATTCACACACGTCATGTTGAAGAAGAACAATCGTTAAGCCATGATGTAGAATTAGTCAGTACGGAAAAAGCGGTAACAGTGAAAGAACAGCGAGGGGCGGTGGAAAAAAGGCCGCGCAATTCATCCAGACGTGGGTATCGTGGCAACCGGAGTCGACGCAATAGGAAATGAGCATCGAGACATACATTCCCTGGTCTGAAAAAAAAGAGATCCTGGTCATCCTCGCACATCCGGATGACCCGGAATTTTTTTTGGGCGGCACTATCAGCCGTTGGATCAGTGAGGGACATGCCGTTCACTACGCCATTTTGACCAAAGGTGACAAAGGCAGCAGTGACCCAACGCTGACGCCGGCCCAAATAATTGCCCACCGCATAGAAGAACAGACCGCGGCGGCTGATTTCCTCGGGGTGGCATCACTGGAATTCCTGGATTACCCTGATGGATACCTGGTGCCAGACCTGGAAACCCGCAAGCAGGTCGTTTCCCTGATCCGCAAGTACCGCCCGCAAATTCTGGTTACCTGTGACCCATTGAACCTGTTTGAAAACCGCCGATACATCAACCACCCCGACCACCGCGCCGCTGGGCAGGTGGTCATCGATGCAGCATTCCCGGCTGCAGGCAACATCTATTTTTACCCTGAACTTGTCCAGGCTGGCCTGTTGCCGCACACAGTTGAAGAAATCTGGATGAGCCTGACCGGTCAACCCAATGTCCTGGTGGATGTCACAGGGTTCTTTGAAACCAGGCTGGAGGCTTTAAAAATGCACGTTTCCCAGATAGGTGATCCTATAGCCTTTGAAGAGCGGGTACGCTCCTGGCTCGAAAAGGATCCCCAGGGAAACTTTAAGTACGAAGAAAAGTTCCGCAGGATCAATTTTACGAGGTAGTATGGACATCAAGCATGAAGCTGAACAGTTATCAGGTTACACCCGGGCATTAAGAAGGGATTTTCACCAGCATCCCGAGCTTGGTTTCAACGAATTTCGCACTGCCGGGGTCATTGCCACGGAACTGAATGGTATGGGATACCATGTCACAACCGGATTGGGTAAGACGGGTGTGGTGGGCGTTCTGAAGGGACCAGCAGACGGTCCGACAGTCCTGCTGCGCTTTGACATGGATGCGCTGCCGATCCAGGAAGAGAATACGACTGCCTACGCTTCGCTTAACCCCGGTGTGATGCATGCCTGTGGGCATGATTGTCACGTGTCGGTGGGCTTGACCTGTGCGCGGATGTTTGCCGCGCACCTTTCAGACCTCAAAGGCACAGTCAAGCTGGCCTTCCAACCATCCGAAGAGACCGGCAACGGTGCCTTGTCTATGATTAATGATGGTGCCCTGGATGGTCCGTTACCCGACTTTGCCCTTGGATTGCACGTCTGGAATCTCAAGCCGGTGGGTTGGTTCGGCATCACCGAAGGCCCCATGATGGCAGGTGCCAACCGCATTACCTTCAAGATCACCGGCAGTGGTGGGCATGGGGCACAGCCCCACCTGACAATTGACCCGATGATCACTGCCACCCAAATTGTCACTGCCCTGCAAACGGTCGTCTCACGCAATATTTCTCCCCTGGATGGTGCCGTTTTAAGTATCACCCACATGGAAGGCGGCAGCGCTTTTAATGTGATCCCTTCCACTGTTTCTGCAGAAGGCACCATCCGGGCCTTTACACCAGAAGTCCGGCAAACAATCGTCAACCGTTTTGAGGAGATCGTCAAAGGAATCGCCAGTGCAATGCATTGCAGCGCAGAAACGGCAGTTGACCCGGGAACCCACCCGGTGATCAACGACAAAAAGGTTGCCCAAAAGGTGACAGCAAATGCCAGGGAATTATTCCCGGAGGCAATCATTGAGAATAACTACCAGACCATGGGTGCCGAGGATATGTCTGAGTTCCTGATGCGCATCCCCGGCTGTTTCTTCTTCATCGGCTCGGCAAATCAAGAAAAAGGACTTGCTTCTCCCCACCATCACCCTTGTTTTGATGTGGATGAGGATTGTCTGCCGCTGGGGGTCGCACTGCTGGTGAAAACAACGATGGATTTGCTGTCATCCGGGCTGGACTAAGCAGGTTTTCTACGCCTGGTTGGCTCCCTTGGGGCTCAGAAGCTTCTGCCGATCAGTTCCCTGGTCACGGCTGAGAGCAATTCTCCATACTCGTTGTTTCCCCTGCAGATCCTTGGCAATAACGCAGTTGCTTTGCCAGCAAATTCAGCTGCTTTTTCCAGAGAATAATCTTTGGCACCTTCACCTTCCAAAATATCTTTCAAATATGGCAGGTCATAATCTGCATAATGCTCAGAGTTCCAGCATTCATAAAAGCGGCTACGATTATCCAGTCCCATGGTGATCGGGAGCGAAAGTTTGCGCATGGCCAGGTCATTCTGGTTTGATTTCCCGGTTATCGCTGGATCGCCCCAAATCCCCAGGATGTCATCCTGGACCTGGAAAGCCATGCCGAGTGCCATGCCGTATTCACCTGCCGCCATGATCAATTCGGAGTCAGATGGTCCGAGGACTGCCCCGATCTTGCAGCTGGCGGAAAGCAAGTCACCGGTTTTATGAGCGATCATCTCCACGTAATCAGCCAATTTGACTGCGGTGGATCCTTCAAAAGCAATATCCATATGCTGACCGATTCCAAGTTTGAACACTGTCTGTTCGATGATCATCGCAATCTGCAGGATGATCCCGGCTGGAAAGTCATTTTCAAGGCGTGCAAGGCTGAGTTTGGCCAGGCTGTACAGGAGGTCACCGGTGTTGATCGCCTGCGCGGTTCCATAGCGCGTCCACAAGGCAGCCCGGTTGTGGCGCATGTCGCTCTGGTCCTGGATATCATCATGGACCAGGGTGAAGTTATGGATGAGTTCAATGGCTGTGGCAGCGGGCAAGGCATTGTGAGGTGAACACCCGGTTATCGCGCCAAAAAGCAGCAAGAACAGTGGCCGCAGTCTTTTGCCATGCCTGGCACCCGCAGCAGAACCTTCCCAACCCATGTGCCAGCGCATCATTTCACCGATCTGTGGCTGTTTCTGCGGGCAGGTCGCATCCGTGAATTGCCTCAGGTCAGCTTCAATCAATCCCAGGAGGGACTCGCGCAGTTGGTTCAATTCATTGTTCATTTCTGCAGTTTCTCTTCTGTCAGCATGTCCAAATTAGGTGCTCCAACAGCGAACATGCTGATCAGGATCTCTTTCTGGATGACCGCGATTCTCTGGTGCAGGGCATCGTCACCTGCAGTCGCAGCTTTTAATATTGGAGTGGCCATTCCGCCCACTTTGGCACCCAGACAGATGCTCTTGACAACGTCAATCCCGGTTTCCAGGCCGCCTGAGCTAAAGATCATCATCCCTGCTGCGTTTTCTTTGACATTGCGGATTGAATCCACAGTAGTGATCCCCCAGTGGCTGAATTGCCGTGCCACATCCTTCATGACAGGGTCATCCAGGCGGTGGTACTCCACCTCAGACCAGGAAGTGCCGCCTGCACCTGCCACATCGATAGCCTTCACTCCACATTCTGCCAGTAACCTGGCGGTCCTGGGAGAGATCCCCCAACCGACTTCCTTGGCGATCACTGGCACTTCAAGCTTCTTGCACACTTGGCTGATCTGACGTGCTAATTCCCCAAATTGTGTGTTCCCGTCGACCTGCAATGCTTCCTGCAGGGGGTTCAAGTGGAGGATCAAGCCATCTGCCCCGATCATATCAACTGCCCGCTGGCAGACATCGAGGTCAAAGCCATGCCTCAATTGCACTGCCCCCAAATTGGCGAATAGTAATATGCCAGGTGCTGCTTTCCTGACCTGGTAACTGAAAGCCAGATCCTGGTTTTCGATCCCAGCCCGCTGAGACCCAACCGCCATGGCCAGCCCATGGGTTTGCGCTGCTTCAGCCAGGCGTAGATTAATTGTTCCTGATTCCAGGGTACCCCCGGTCATGGACGAAATCAGTATGGGTACCGCTAATCGCTTGCCGAAAAGCACTTGCGATGGGTCCACCTCTGATAAGTCGATCTCAGGCAGGGCTTCATGGGTCAGCCTGATCGTCTCAAACCCCGAGCTTAACCCAGACCTGACATCATTCGCCAGAACCACAGATAAGTGTTCGGTTTTACGTTTTTCAATATTAGAATCTAATTTTGCTGCCATGTGTTATATATTACAGCCAAGGCGCATTGCTTGACAGGCGCTCAAGGCAGGTTACAATTATTATATATTGATTATCAAGTTTATGGAGGTTTTTTATGTCAGACACATTTGAACTGGTAAAAGGTGTGGTTGTTGATGTCTTGAAAATTGATGGCGATAACATCACCATGGATACCCGTTTCATTGAAGATCTCAAGGCAGATTCGATGGATCAGTTCTTCCTGATCGATGGTTTCTGTGAGAAGTTCAACGTCAACATTTCTGATGAGACTGCGCGCAATATTCGCACTGTCAAAGATGCGGTTGAATACATCGATCAATTGCTGCAAAAATAAGCTTTGTTTTACCTCATCGAGGAGACCCTGATCTAAAGGTCTCCTCTTTTTTTATGCTCCAGATCAAGGATCAGGGTGGGGAATTCCTCCGGGTGATGCGCCATGCCAACACCTGCCTTACCCAAGGCTTCGATCTTGGCATGGGCTGAGCCAACCCCCTTTTCTATGATGGCGCCGGCATGCCCCATGCGCTTTTCGGGCGGGGCGCTTTCCCCGGCTATGTAAGCAAAAACCGGCTTGCTCATATGCGAAAACACAACCTTTGCCGCTTCTTCCTCGTCATCGCCACCGATCTCACCGATCATAACGATATATTCCGTCTGGGGGTCTTCTTCGAACATTACCAGTGCGTCTTTGAATGTCGTTCCAATGATCGGGTCTCCCCCGATACCCACGCATGTGCTGACACCCAAGCCGCTGTTCTTCAAGGCATAGACCACTTCATAGGTCAATGTACCACTGCGTGAAATGACCCCAACGTTTCCTTCGATAGCGATGTTGCCTGGAATGATGCCTGCTTTGGATCTGCCAGGTGACAGGATACCCGGCGAATTTGGCCCGATGAGCCTGGAATGGCTGCGCTGCATATAGGCTTTGATCATCAGCATATCCATGATCGGGATGCCCTCGGTAATACAGATGATCAGCTCGATCCCGGCGGCCACGCTTTCAAGGATCGCATCGCTTGCTGAACGGGCGGGGACGAAGATCACACTGCAATCAGCACCAGTTGCGTCGATAGCATGCGCCACCGAGTCAAGAACCGGCACCTTGCTTTCAAGAACCCATCCCCCGCCTTTACCCGGCGCAGTGCCTGCCACAATATTCGAACCATACTTACGCATTTGTTCTGAATGAAAAAGACCTTCCTTGCCGGTAATTCCTTGCACCAGGATGCGCGATTTCTCATCGATCAAAATGCTCATATTTCCTCCCCACTTGCTTTTGTTACAGCCAGTTGCGCTGCTTCAAGGAGGGTGGTCGCAGTGATCTGGTCCTGGCCTTTGAGGATCTCGATCCCTTCTTCGGCGTTTGTCCCGACCAGCCTGACGATCAATGGCACGCGCATATCCACTTCCTGCAAAGCGATCAAAATACCCCTGGCAACTTCATCGCACCTTGTGATCCCGCCAAAGATATTGATCAATACCGACCTGACCTTGGGATCCGAGAGGATGATCATCAATGCCGCGCTGACCTTTTCAGAGTTTGCACCTCCCCCGATATCCAGGAAGTTAGCCGGCTCACCACCGCACTTCTTGATCGTATCCATCGTCGCCATCGCCAACCCGGCACCGTTCACCAGGCAACCGATATTGCCATTCAATTTCACGTATGAGAGGTCGAATTTCCTGGCCTCCGCTTCCTCCGGGCTTTCTGCAGAGAGGTCCCGCAATTCCAGAAATTCCCGCTGGCGCATGAGCGCATTATCATCAATGCTCAGTTTGGCATCAAGCGCCAGGAATTTGCCTTCATTATTAATAACCAATGGGTTTATCTCTGCCATCGTGGCATCATATGTTTGGAAGATCTGCCACAAGCTCATAGCGATCTGTTGGAATTCTTTCCAATACTCTTTTTGCAGGTCGATCTCATTCGCCAGTTCCCTGGCCTGGTAGCTTCGCAAGCCGATCAGGGGATCGATCCAGGTTTTGATGATCCTTTCAGGTGTCCGGGAGGCAATGATCTCAATGTCAATGCCACCATCACCGCATGCAATAATGACCGGTTGTCCTTTTGAGCGATCACTGACGATCCCCAGGTAGATCTCCTGGCGGATCTCAACGCCCTTGTCCACCAGCAGTTTTCTAACCGGGAAATCTTTGATCTGGCTGCTGAGGATCCTGGAAGCTTCTACCTGCACTTCTTGCATCGTCTTGACCAGCCTGACACCGCCAGCCTTGCCCCTACCGCCGGACAGCACCTGGGCTTTGAGCACGACCGGCAGCCCGATCTCTTCGGCGATCTGTTTGGCTTCGCCTGGGGTGGATGCTAATCTGCCTTGTGGTATGGGAATCCCGTGCTTGGAAAAAATGAGTTTTGCCTGGTATTCGTGAAGTCTCATCAAGCTCCAATTTATGGTATTATTTTAAAAATTATAACACCCCTTGTCCAGCATGAGCCAGGTATTATGGACGCCTGGATTGTTTCAAAAGCTTTGAAAAATTAAAAAAAACAGGCACCTGGACTGGTACCTGTCTTGTCACCTGTTGTTTTGGAAGGCTGTTGATTATCCCTTTAAGAACTCTTGCAGGGATTCCTTGCTCACGCGGAATGCACTGCCGATCTTGCGGGCTTTCAAATCACCTGCCGTGATTGCAGCGATCACATCTTCTTCTGAAACCTTCAGGAATGTAGCTGCTTCCGAGGGGGTCATGACATCCGGCATTACTGCGGCGGCAGCGGCACCTGCGGCGGGTGCGGCTTGCTGTGCCCCGGTCATCCCGGCCAGCGAACCGCTCAGCACATTCCCAATGCCCATACCAGCGCCAATACCTGCGGTCAGGCCAGCACCACCGCTTGGGTTCTGGGCGGCATCACGCATGGCGTCAGCAGCCTGGAGCTGCGTATAGGTCTGCATATCCAACATGCCCATGGCACGCAATTCTTCGGCGGATTTGTCGGAGGGTTTCAGGTTGCCAATGTAAAATGATTTGAGCAGTAAGCCGATGGCCAGGAAATCATCCTGGGCTTTGGCTCTCACTCCAGCACCCAACTCTTCGGTCAGGCCGATCAGCTGGAGCACATCATTTTTGGCTGCAGTCTCACCCAAAAGATCCTGCAACTTGGATAAGAGCATGGTCCTCAGGCGGTTTTCAATTTCAGAGGTGCGGTAAGCTTTTTGTGCCCCGACGATCTGGGTCACAAACTGCTGGGGATCCTTTACCTGGAAGCTGTACGTGCCAAAACCCTGCAAAAGGGCAATGCCAAGGCCAACACCAGGGTTGCGTACGATGATCGGCTGCGGTGTGCCCCACTTGCGGTCCGCAAATTCCTTCATCGAGACATAGTACACTTCGGCGGTAAATGGGGTGCGATCATTAAATGCCTTGCCAATCCAGTCGATAAGGAATGGGATATTGGCGGTGGTGATCGTGTGCCGTCCGGGTCCTAAAACATCCAGGGCTTTGCCATCGCGGAAGAAAACCACTGCCTGCGATTCCCTGACGATGACCTGGGAACCGATCCTCAGGTCTGCCGGACCACTTTCGGGGAAGCGATGGACGATCTCATCGGTCATCTCACTGGGATATTCAACAACATCAAAAATTCTAGCCATAGTTACTCTCCATCTTTTCTTATATGATCAGTTTGATAAAAATTAGCCCTCAGCACTTTGGGCAATGCCCTTCATTACCTCTGAGCGCTTGTTGAATGCATCCACGCACTGTTGTGAGATATTGGTAAGGTGTTTGATCGCAGCCGGAAGGCCATCTGTGCCGATCGAAGTTTCCATGTTGTCGATCGCGCGGGTTACTTCGTCTGACATCGCCAACAGAGTGGCATCATACTCATAAACCTGGCCTAACTCGGTCTCTTTGATCTTGATCGCATCGAAAATACCGGCATATCCATAGGACGCCGTGCGAATACGATCGATGAATTGGCGCAGTTTAATCGCTGCGGACTCGACATCGTCAATGTATGCCAATCCACCCTGGGAGATCAGGTCTTTCTGCAAGCCTGATACCCGTTGGTATAAACCTTCAAATGTGTTGGCAATGTTTTCCCGTAACAACTTGTCAGACATGCGGCGGTCTGCCCGTTCCATATAGCCTTTAAAGCCGGGGATCTTTGCTATGATCTTGGAAAGCCAATCCTTGCCTTCTTTGATTTTTTCCAGAATATCGCTCATATTGTCTCCTTTTAAATTGATATTATGTGATTAAAGATATTCATATTCTAACCAATCAGGAGGTAGCCTACAATAGATAATATAGCCTTTTTATGGATTGCTCATACCAACGGATTTATGATAAGATGTTGATGAACGAAAGGAACGGATTTCAATTATGAAAAAACATGGTTTTGGATTCCTGGAATATGCCCTTTTCGTAATCCTGATCTTCCTCGTCTTGTTCACCCTTTTCAGCCTCCTCTGGCCGGCAATGCAAAATTTCTACAACACTACACTGCAAGGTATGATCCAATAACCGCATTAGAACCTGGTCATTGACATGACATTGCTCAGCAAGCTCTACACAGGCATCTGGGAGGGAGTGGATTGGATTTTCCCCCCTTCCTGCTTTAACTGCCAGGCTGAAGGCGAGCGAATTTGCCCGGACTGCCTGGCAGATTTCCAGGAAATACCGCTGCCTGTATGCCCGGTATGTGGACGCGCTCAGAAGTCAACTTTAGTTTGTGCACAATGCCACCATCATCCCCCATATTATGACCGACTTCGCTCGATGTTCGCCTACCAGGGCATCGCACGTGAGGCGGTTCAGCGCCTAAAATATCAAAATGACCTGGGCCTGGCTGAAAAACTGGCCGGGTTGATGATCCCTTATCTCGACCGTCAAAACTGGCAGTTTGATATCATCATCCCCCTGCCCCTGTTTCACCAGAGGCAAAAAGAACGCGGATACAACCAGGCGGCTTTGCTGGCATTGCCCATTGCCCTCAATTTTGGCGTCAAATATCTGCCGTCGGCGCTGGTGCGGGTGAAAAACACCCGCTCACAGGTTGGTTTGAACGAACTGGAACGTTGGCAGAATGTCGCTGATGCCTTTTGGGCGGAAGAGCACCTTATCAAGGGGAAGAACCTTTTACTTGTTGATGACGTATCCACAACAGGAGCGACAATTAATGCAGCTGCCCTTGCATTAAGAAGTGGCGGTGCCTTAAAAATCTACTGCCTGACCTTTGCCCGTACAATAAAAGGAGGTGCACACCTTAATTTACCTTGACAAGTGTTGTATAATCTTGTTAAATCATAAATAGAGAGGATCCCATGGCACAAAAAATTGACATTTTCTCGAAAGACTTGGAACTGACTGACCATATCAAGGATTATGTAACAAAAAAGACTTCCCGGCTCGAAAGATATTTGCCTGAGATCGGAGAAAGTCGCATGGACCTGTCCTATGTAAAGACTGCCCGCAGCGCGACAGACCGCTTTGTTTCACAGCTTACCATCCGCGGGAAGGGCTTCATCCTTCGCTCAGAAGAAAGAGCGGATAACCTTTTTGCTGCTGTCGATGAAACAATTGATAAGATGTCCCGGCAGATCGAACGCTATAAGGGAAAGCGGTGGCGTGGCAGGGGTGATGGTGTCTCAGCAGCGGGTGAGGAGGCTGAGGTTGAGGTAGAAGAAGCTGAGGAAGGCTTAAAGATCGCCCGCCGCAAGAGCTTTAACCTTGTCCCGATGGATGAGATGGAAGCCCTGGAACAGATGCAGTTGCTGGGTCATGAGAATTTCTTTGTCTTTTACAATGCCAAAACCAGCAAGGTCAATGTCCTTTACCGCCGCCGTGACGGGACCTATGGTTTGATCGATCCCATAATCAGTTAACTTTAACTTCCACACCAGTTCAGAGAGGTTATTGGACAACCAATAACCTCTTTTTTATGTGGGAAAATGACCGGGAGTATATTATGGGGGGATTTTCGTAAAGATAATTTACCCAGACTGCCTTTATGAAGCTTGACCTTTAAAATCATATATCCAGAATTTGTTAAGTTGCCTCGAATTATCCAGATGAGTGCTTATAAATGAAAGATATATGCTATTCAAAAGCTTGCCAAATGAGTGCCAGGTATCTTGGATTAATTGTGTAAAAAGGAAATTGTCCTCCTACATTGCCCAGATATCCAGCTTCTTCCTTGGATTTCGCTTGTCTTAATGTGGTGGGGTTAAAAAATGGAAAATGATCAATAAGTAGAGATATTTGACCTCGCAATACTCAACTGTGTTGTAAAATGGTAAAAAAGGTTAAACAATAGAAGGAATTTATGCAATGCAAAATGTTTACTGCAACCCCTTAAACCTGTCCTACCGTTACCAGCATATCAAATCCTTTGGCAGATGGATCTACCACCGCGAAGGCGCAGACCCCACGCTCATTCTCTTCAAGAGCAGGTACTACATGTTCGTTTCGATGTCTGCCGGTTTCTGGCACAGCGATGACCTGGTTAAATGGCAGTTTCATGAAAACCGCGACCTGCTGATCTATGATTATGCCCCGGATGTGCGCCAGGTAGGGGAGTATCTTTATTTTTGTGCCTCGCGTCGGGCAGAGAACTGTCCCATCCTGCGTACTCTTGATCCCCTGTCAGATAGTTTTGAACAGGTCTCAGCCCCATTTCCCTTTTGGGACCCGGGCCTCTTTTGCGATGATGACGGCAGGGTCTATCTATACTGGGGCTGTTCTGCCAATGAGCCAATCCATGGGATTGAGCTGGACCGCCATTCCATGACACCCATTGGTGAGAAAGTGCCGCTCTTCATCGGGGACCCAGTAAGCCATGGCTTTGAACGACCGGGTGAGAACTGCGATCCGGATACCAAAAAGGGGCTGGTCTCGATGATCTTTGGTGGTAAGCCTTTCACTGAAGGTGCTTTTATGACCAAATATAACGGTCAATACTACCTGCAATACGCCATCCCTGGCACCGAGCACAATACTTACGCTGATGGTGTTTACATCTCTGAAAATCCGCTGGGACCTTTTGAGTTTTGTGCCCATAACCCGTTCTCTTCCAATCCGGGCGGTTTCATAACAGCTGCCGGGCATGGCAGCACCATCCAGGATAAATATGGTAACTGGTGGCATGCTTCGACCATGCGCATATCGGTCAATAAGAACTTTGAACGCCGGTTGGGGCTATTCCCAACTGGCTTTGACAAGGATGGAGTTCTCTTCTGCAACCAGAATTTTGCTGATTATCCGATCGCCTTCCCGGAAGGAAAATTCGACCCCTGGCAGGTCGAGCCAAAATGGATGCTCTTATCCTATAAAAAGCCGGTTAAGGTTTCTTCAAGCCACAAAGCCCACCAGCCTGAACTGGCAGTGGATGAAGACATCCGCACCTGGTGGAGCGCTGCAACCAATAAACCCGGGGAGTATATCGAACTGGACCTGTGTGATATCCAAACGGTGTATGCAATCCAGGTCAATATTGCAGATGGAGAGGTACGTGGTCCAAAGCATTCCAAGGAGGAGATGCATAACGAGATCATAGGCAGGCGCTTCATAGACTCTTCGCCACAACATACCCGCTACATGCTGGAAGGCAGCCTGGATGGCTCAACCTGGTTCATCCTCGAGGATAAGCGTAATGACCTCCATGACCTGCCGCATGATTTCTTTGCCTATGAAGGTGGTAAAGAATTACGCTACATCAAGGTCACCGGGTACGAATTTCCCTATGGGCAATCGTTCAAGGTCAGCGGTTTGCGCGTCTTTGGACTGGGCAAAGGTGAGAAACCTGCCAGGGTGGAAGCCACAGCCTCCAGGACCGGCGACCTGGACGCGCTCATCCGCTGGCAAAAGGTCACCAATGCCCAGGGGTACAACATCCGCTACGGTGTGCAACCGGAAAAGCTCTATCTCAGCTGGCTGGTCTATGACCAGGATCACCTGAACCTGCCGACACTTAACAAAGGTGCCACCTATTATGTCTGTGTGGATAGCTTCAACGAGAATGGCATCACTACAGGCCAAACGATCGAGATCAAAAGCCAATAAAATTACACAGCCACCTCGATAGCTTTTGCCTACTAATAGCTTTGGTCATCAGACCAGAGCTATTTTATTTTAATTAATCCCTCCAAGTATGCTGCGGCGTTATAATTCAACTGTCAACCGTAGAAAGGATCACCCATGAACAACCTTTTCCATGCAGAAAAACTGGCAACCCGTGAAAAACTCCCCACCAAACAGCTTCTCGGCTATCTTTCAGGTGTTATCCCCACTGTCCTCATTGTTGGTTTCTTTGGATTCGCTTACTCCAAGTTCTTTCTCAATGACCTGAAACTTGATCCCAAATTGTGGTATATCGGTCTGGCGATCTATGGTGTGATCAATGCATTTAATGACCCCATCATGGGCTACATCACCGATTCTACCGATGCCAAAAAGTGGGGCAGTCGACGCCTGATCTACATCAAGTGGGGTGCACCCTTGCTTGCATTGGCGTTTGCCTTGATCTGGTGGCTTCCCACGGATCATGGCTCTCAATTTCTTCTTTTCCTGCATTTCACCCTGACCGTTTGTTTTTATGATACCCTGATGACGATGGTGGTCATGACCTGGATGGCCCTGCTGCCGGAAATGACCATGGATGTTGATGAGCGTGCCAGGATCGGCCTGATCAGCACGATCATCATGTTTGTCTTTGGCCTGCCTTTGCTGGCTGTCAGTACCCTGGATCACCAACAGATCAAGATCGCCAGCCTGGTCATTGCACTGGTCTCTCCCATCTTTTATTTCCTTGTTGTCAAGTTATGCAAGGAAAAACCGGAATTCCAGCGTGACAAACCAGTGCCTTTCTGGAAAGCGGCTAAACTGACCTTGTGGAACAAAGCTTTTCTCTGCATTGTCGGGATGAATTTCTTTGGCCAGATCGCTTCGACTATGACCTCTGCCTTCACTTTTATGTTTTGGTTCATCATCGGTGAAAATAATATCCTCTGGTATTACCTGGCCAGCATGGTCATCGGTTATATCTCAAATTTCATAGCCATGCGCTTGCGTGAAAAAGCCGGGATGATCAACCTGATGATCGCTTACAGCATTCTCCAGGTGATCGGTGGGCTGACCATCTTTTTCCTGGTGCTGAACCCTGCCCTTGAATTCCTTATCTGGGTGGGCATAGTCTGGAATGCCTTCTTTGGTGGTGCGGGTGTGTTCAAAGGCCCAATGCAGATGATGGTTATTGATGAAGATGAAATTCGTTCCGGACAACGGCGCGAAGGTATGTTCTATGGCATGAACGCCCTGATCATCAAGCCCGCAGAGAGTCTTGGTCCCGCCATTGGTACAGCCATCATGCTGGCATTTGCCTACATCCAGGGTGCCCCTGCAGAAAGCCAGCCTGCCAGTGTCATCCTCGGCATCAAGATCATCTTTTTGCTGATCCCCCAGGTGGTCACCATCATTAACCTGGTAATACTCTGGCTTTATCCCATCAAAGGACAACGCATGCTGGAACTCCAACAACAACTGGACAAGTTGCATAAGCAGAAAAAGGAAGCGCTTGTGATAAACGAAGATAAAAATGGATAATTCGCTTATCAGCGGTACTTGCGAAGATCGCTTTCAACCTGTGGCGGATGAGTTCCAGCGGAATTTCACCGATCGTAATGAGATCGGCGCTTCGCTGGCGGTGTTCCATGAGGGAAGGCTTGTCCTTGACCTATGGGGCGGTCACAGAGACCCCTGCCGTCAAAGCTCCTGGGAGCGGGATACCCTCGTCAACCTCTTCTCTACCACCAAGATGGTCACTGCTCTCTGTTTGTTGCACCTGGCGGATTGTGGTCAGATCGACCTGGATTCACCAGTCTGTCATTACTGGCCGAATTTTGCCAGCAACGGCAAAGATAATATCCTTGTCCGCCATGTGCTCTCCCATACGGCTGGTTTGCCGGGCTTCACGCCCAAGGTACAATTTGCAGAACTGCTGGATTGGGAAAAGGTGATCCGGTTGCTTGAAGCAGAAAGACCGTGGTGGCAACCCGGTACAAAGATCGGTTACCATCCCTTAACCTATGGTTACCTGTTGGGAGAAGTTGTCAGGCAAGTGACCGGAAAGACTCTTGGTTGCTACCTGCATGATGAGATCTGCGGACCGTTGGGTATCGATTTTTATATCGGTCTGCCAGCATCAGAGGGACACCGTGTTTCTGAGATTATCCCTGAACAAGATAAAGTGAATCCCTCGCTCATCGCCTTGGTTAAGTTGGCATTCCCGATTTCAAGAAAAGTCATGGGCAATCCGCAGTTCGGTGGAAAGGACTTTAACTCACGTGTCTGCCGCGCTGCCGAGATCCCTGCAGCCAATGGCATGGGCAATGCCCGTTCGGTAGCACAATTGGGTTCAATCCTGGCAGGTGAGGGAAAATTCAATGGTCACCAGGTGTTAACCCGTTCCATGGTTCAATTTGCTGTCAAAGAACATGCGCGTGGAAAAGACGTAGTGAAATTCGGTTTTCCTACGGCCTGCGGACTGGGTGTTTTCCTCCATAACCCGCAAATTCTCCCCGGCAGGTACAGTTTTTTTGCGTCCGGTCTCGGCGGTTCGGTCTGTGTCATGGATATGGAAAAGAATGTGACCATTGCCTATGTCATGAACCGCATGGCTGAATTCAAGGAAGGCGATCGCCGCAGCATACCTTTGATTGAATCTTTGTGGAAATGTTTATCATAAATTAACTGGAAAAACTGGAGAGAATAATGGAATCAGCAACTGAGGTCTTCATCACAACCGGGCTGGGTACAATTCGTGGTTTACAGTACACGTCCCGCCAGGAGTACCTTGGCATTCGTTACGCCCAACCTCCCGTGGGGGAACTGCGTTTCATGCCGCCCCAACGCATCGATAGCTGGCAAGGCGTACTCGATGCCACCAAATTTGGACCCATGGCACCGCAAACAGCTGTTGACACACCTCCAATCATCTTAGACGAATCAGAAGATTGCCTTGTTTTGAACATCTACACCCCTGGAGCCGATACAAAAAGACGCCCGGTCATGGTCTACATCCACGGGGGTGGTTTTATCATCGATTCCGGTTCAAGACCGCGAAACCGGGGCGGCAATTTGGTTGAACTGGGGGATGTGGTCGTGGTCTCAGTAGAATACCGTATGGGTGCTTTTGGTTTCCTGTATGCTGAAGGCATCAGCCCGAATTTGGGCTTGCAGGACCAGGTCTGTGCCCTTGAGTGGGTGCGGCGTCATATCGCCGATTTCGGGGGTGACCCGACCAATGTTACGATTTTCGGTCAAAGCGCTGGCGCAGCCTCGGTGGCCTACCTCTTGGTCATGCCTTCCGCCCGCGGTTTGTTCCACAAAGCCATCCTGCAGAGCGGTTCTTTTTTCTATGACCCTCAAAAAAGTAATCTGGACACGCTTGAAGCATCTGCAAAGCGCTTCTTCAAGCATGCCGGCGTCCGGTTGGGTGACTTACAAGGCCTGCGTTGTGCCTCGACCGAATCCTTACAAAGCGCCAATCGGAAAGCGGCTGGTCAAATGCTGGACTTTTCTTTCGCTCCAGTGCATGATGGTGAGATCGTCCCCCATGAACCCCTGGTTGACCTGCGTAACGGTGCTGCCAGGGACATTCCTGTGATGATTGGAGTCACTTCTGAGGAACTACCTGTCTTTGGAGGCATGAAATTGCCTTTCTTAATTCGTATTTTACTTAAACAGATTCTCTTAAAAAAAATTACCCGGCGCGGTGCCAGTAAGGCCCAGGTTCAGCACCTGCTTGAACTATATCGCGATGCTCTGCCTGAACAAGCTATAAAACAGAAACGTGAATTCAACCAGCTCTTTTCCGATTCCCTATTCCGCATCCCGGCCATTATCTTCGCCGAGCAGCAATTGGCTGCGGGTGGTGAGGTCTACTTCTATATTTTTACCCACCCCTCACCCAAGACTCAGGCAGCCGCCCATGTCTCTGACCTGTATTTCGTTTTTGGCACACTTGAGTCAGGCGATATCTCAGACGCCATGCGTTATGACTGCACACCAGCGGAGTTGAAGCTATCAAAACTGATGGGCAAAGCCTGGACCAATTTTGCAAGGAGAGGAACCCCAGGCGTTTCCGAGTTACCCGCCTGGCCGCCTTATGACACGGAGGAGCGCGCCACACTATTGTTTGGATTACAACCTGAACTTCAAAAAAGACCGATGGACGAAGTCCGTGACACCTGGATGGAGATCATTTATGGCAGCAAAAGATGAAATATCAGCTCCTGATTGCCACACAAAGGACTTTCTACTTTTTTTGTTTGATTGAATATATCTCCCAAACAGGTTATTGAAAGAAAAAATTTCAATAGCCTGTTCATTTCCGAATCTCCCCTTTCTAAAAAAGACCGCCTTGCTGTATGGCAAAGCGGTCTTTTCGTAGTGATTTTTAATTCGCTGTATTTTATTTAGTTTTGTGCTTGATCGTTACACTGCTGTTTAAGGCTGCATCGCGCCGAAAAGCACCAACCAGGCGAGAATCGATTTGGCAACCAGGCTGAGGATGATGTAGACTCTTTCGCCGTACAGGTAATCTTTCCATTTGCCAACACCCTTGTACTGCAGGATCATGTTGATCGGGAAGGTGTTGAAGGCGACGAAATAAGTACCGATGATCGCCCAAACGAACCAGGGAACCATGTCAAAATTGGCGTTGCCAAACATGTAGAGCAGGATGGCGATCCAGGGTGCAATTCCCGCGATGGAACCCCAAACAAAAGGACCCCAGTTTACTTTGCCCTTGGTCGAACCGGCATTTATGAGTTCCATATCCAGGCCAAAAAGGTTCATTGCCGCATTGACAATGAAGATCAAAACCAACGAAGCGATGTCGTAAATACCAAAAAGGGTGGAGATCAATACGATCATGATCGAAGAACTGAAGGCATATTCGAACCAGCGGAATTTGTTGATGCCTTTCTTAAGGTCGGCAGCGTAGATGGCATTGGTTTTCCTGGGGATGGATATGATGGCATGGGCAACTGCTGAGATCAGCAGGAATGAAGCCACCAGTATGCCGAACGGCAGCTTAAATAGTTCTTTTGAACTCAGTCCTAGCGATTGAGTTTGCGTATTGAACGCGATAAAGTTTTGAGTGATCGTCGGTGAAAATTCGGCGATCTTTTGAATGACGGTGGTTGCCAGGAACAGCATGGCGACGCCTTGAACCAGGTGAAGGCCGCCCATGAGCAGGTTAAACCTTCGTAACTTAATAATTGCTTTTTCTTCCATTTTTTCTCCTATTTAATATATTATTTTGAAGTTATTTATGCAGTATTTTACAGTACTTTTCTCGAAAAGTATATGATGTATAATCTTTGTAGCATGTTCGTGGAAGCAGATATTTGATTTTTTTTCTTATGCCGCTTTGAGCAGGCAATTTTCTCTTTTAACCTGATCTGAACCTGTTTATTGAGGAAGCTTTAAAAAGATTTGGTTTGCTCTGATCTCCCGACCAGGGCGACATTATCTACTTTTACCGCTATCCAGCCCTTACCATATGTACTCGCCCCGATCGCAGTACCCGTTCCCGTTGTTATCCACATACTTGCGGCACTTACCGGGGTATGCGCAGTGTAAATTGCATAAAGCCCTTCCGCTGGCAGTTGTTGCGGTGGGGGTTGCGCTGGGTTCGAGGGTATAGGTCGCCGTGGGTCCTATTGGGGTCTCCTGCGGTAACCCTGTTTGCGGTGTAGCTGAAGTTGCGGTTGGACTCGGAGCCCGGGTTGCTGTTGCTGCCTGTGTGGGTGCCTGCATGTTGTTGGAAGCTGAAACTTCCGCTACGCTCCTGAGAAGTGAATTAATCCCGCTGCCGGCGACGAACAAACCGATTGACGCAAAGCCCGCGTCCCGCAGGAAATGACGCCTGGAGGCCTGGGCAGGGGTCAGTTCGGGCTCGCAGCGCTCGCGTTTGAACAGGCAGGCGATCATGTTGTTGATCTGTTTCCAGTGCAGGGTGATCTTTAACAGGAGAAGGACGAGGGAGATATAGGAAATGCTGAAATGCACCACGTACCAGGCATCATAATTGACCAGGCTCAGGTTGAGAATTGATGAGATCACCAGCCCGGTGACAATGATTCCCGCCAAACCCAGGGCCAATAATCCATCCAGGAAATATCGAACGAGCAAGCGGGCCTTGCTTTTTTGCAGGTTCCTGCTGATCGAAACCACCCAGCGCCAATGCTGTAACAGGTGCACAAAAAGAGTCGCTCCAACCGCCAGCCCGATCCACTCGTGCAGGTCATAGCCAGTGATCTGCGGTAAAAAGGTCAATAAAAAGCCAAGCAAGGCCAGGGCATCGATGATCCAGATCTTCTTTTTCATGCGGCGAAGTATAGTCGTCCCCTATCTTTCAATGGTTTAGAAATTGTTTACAGGGTGTGAAGAAGTTGTGAAGAATAACTCCGAGAATGAAACCCAAGGTCAAGACCTCTTTGGACATGTTAAGGCGGGTATTTGAAGGATATATGGTTTAAATTCCTCTTGCTTTAATTTACTTATGAAATTAAAATATGCACAG
>CAYSZB010000018.1:0-27510 GCA_964435475.1 uncultured Anaerolineaceae bacterium
TACAACTCGTATGACTTATCTAAAAAGTGTATACCATGTGCTGACCTACTCACACCTGGTCTCATATTTCGCATTGACTAGTATTATGCCATGTTTTATAATCTTATGTTTGAGGGGAAGTGCTGGAATTGGCAGACAGGCATGACTTAGGATCATGTGCAGCAATGCGTGAGAGTTCGAGCCTCTCCTTCCCCACTTCATCATAATTAATAATGTAGAGGTATAAATTGAAAATTGAAAAAGAGTTTACAAACGATCATCAGGTAAAGATCACAGTTGAATTTGATCCTGATACATTAATTCGCTACAAGCACAGGGCTGCCAGGAAAATTTCTGAAACTAATAAAGTTCCGGGTTTTAGGCCGGGTAAGGCCCCATACAATATTGCCCTGGCTCAATTTGGCGAATATCGTATCACACAGGAAGCGATTGATCTGCTGCTTGAGAAGGAATATCCCGATGTCATCCAGCAGGCAGAGATCACCCCGGCCGATTCAGGTACTTTGGAAGAAATCAAAAGTGAAAATCCTCCGATCTTTGTTTTTAAGGTCCCGTTGGAGCCAGAAGTTAAGTTGGGCAATTACCAGGATCTTCGCAAATCTTATGAACCAGGAAAGCTTGATAATGCCAAAGTGGAGGAATATATCGATCAATTGCGTAGGAACGCTTCGACCATTGTTCCCGCTAAAGGCTCCGCCGCTGAAGGAGACCTGGTATATATGTCAATTTCTGCAGAAGATCTTGATAAGCAGGATGGCGATGATAAAGTTATCTTTACAAGCCAGCCTCAACAGGTCATTATCCCCAAGAAATCGGAACAGAAAGATACAGAATGGCCATTTAAGGGCTTTACCAGGAAGCTGATTGGGAAGAATTCAGGTGAAAGTATCGAATTAAAACATAAGTTTTCTTCTAATGAGAAACGGGATGATAACTTAAAAGGTAAAAATGTAGTATTTAGAGTAGAAATCCAGGAAGTTAAAAGCCTCGAACTCCCTGAATTGGATGCGAATTTCGCCCAGACAGTAGGTAATTATGAAGATGTCGATCAAATGAAGGAAGACATCACGAATAAGATGACCGAAGACCTCAACCATAGTTACGATGACAAGTACTACATGGACCTTATTGATGAAATTCGCTCCAGGTCAACTATCAAATACCCGCCGCAGGTTCTTGATAAGGAAATCGAAAAAGTTCAAAATCGCGTGGAAGCAGACCTGAAACGTCAACATCTTGACTTTGAAACCTACCTTAAAATTCGCAAAATGAATAAGGATGAATTTGTGGAGCAGGAAGTAAAACCTGCCGCCATCCACCGCTTGGAAAGGTCTCTGGTTATGGATGCTTTTTCGAATTCGGAGGGCATTAAGCTTAATGAAGACCAAATGTCTGAAACCATTAAGACCATCCTGACCGAACTGAATGCCGATGGCAGCCTTTTGGACATGCAAAAACAATTAGGAGAACGCGAATTTACCAATGCTATCACTTACGAAGCTGCCAATCGCTCACTGAACAATCAGATCAATCAGCAATTAAAACTGATTGCGACCGGCAAGAAGGATTCTCAAAAGCTCGAACAGGAAGGGATCGAACCTGTTACGGAACCTGAA
Organism: uncultured Anaerolineaceae bacterium; assembly: GCA_964435475.1. Lineage (GTDB taxonomy): Bacteria > Chloroflexota > Anaerolineae > Anaerolineales > Anaerolineaceae > CAYSZB01. The sequence goes on from CAYSZB010000018.1 coordinate 1,617, forward strand.
CCGGTAGAACCTGGAAATCCTGCTGATTGATTAAGTCGCCAAATTATGAAATTACGAAAGGATAATAATGGAAAAAAATGAATTTTCGTCTGTAATTCCCATGGTTGTGGAATCAGGTAGCCATGGCGAACGGGCATATGATATTTACTCACTTCTCTTGAAAGAGAGGATTGTTTTTGTTGGATCAGCAATTAATGATCAAATTGCCAACCTTGTTGTTGCCCAATTGTTATACTTAAGCAGAGAGGACCCTGACAAGGCGATCCAGATGTACATTAATTCGCCTGGTGGTCAGATCTATTCAGGTATGGCAATTTTGGACACCATGCAAATGATCCCCAACAAGATCAGCACGGTTGCAGTTGGCATCACCGCCAGTTTTGGTACAGTGCTTCTCGCAGGTGGAACCAAAGGACAACGCTACGCCCTCCCCCATGCCACGATCCACATGCACCAGCCCTTGGGCGGTGCAGAAGGCCAGGCCTCCGATATTGAAATCCAGGCTCGGGAGATCTTGCGCTTAAAGAAACACCTGACAGAATTCCTGGCTGAAGCGACTGGTCAATCTCTTGAGGTGATCGAGAGAGATACCGACAGGAACTTTTTCATGGATGCCGAGCAGGCTGTGAAGTACGGCATCGTCGATAAAGTGCTACACCCCCCTGTTAAGTAATAAGCAAAATGAGATGCCGGCGACATTATTGGTGAAATAATTAACGCCGGCATTTTAAATATCACAATATGATCAAAGACATTTTCCCCCAATTAAAATCGCTGATTTTGGATCTGGATGGCGTGATCTGGCGGGATTCCACACCTATTGGTGATCTTCCTGCCATTTTTAGTAAAATCTATTCTCAGGGCCTCAATGTCGTCTTTGCAACCAATAATGCCACGAAGACGATCGAGGAATATCAGCATAAGCTCCAGGGTTTTGGCCTATCCATTAAGACTGATCAGATAATTAATTCTTCTTTAGCCTTGGGCATCCATCTCTCAAAATTATTTCCAAAAGGTGGAAATGTCTTTGTGGTTGGTGAAAACAGTCTGAAGAAAATGATGTCCGGATTTGGTTTTACACATTTGGATGACTTTACAAATACAACCAGGCCAATTGCTGTCATTGCAGCCCTGGATTATTCGCTGACTTATGAGAAGATCAAGATTGCCTCTCTGCTGATTCGCTCAGGAACTCCATTTTTCGGGACAAATTCAGATGTCACATATCCTACTCCTCATGGTCTTTGGCCTGGAGCAGGCACGATCGTCAAGGCCATTGAAACAGCATCCCAGACAGATGCAATAGTCATTGGAAAACCATCACCTATGATCTTCCAGGTGGCTCTTGAAAGGCTGGCAACCAGTCCGCAGGAAACGATGGTCATCGGTGATCGGTTTGAAACCGATATTGTCGGTGGTCAGGCTTCGAATTGCTTGACAGGTTTGGTATTGTCAGGTGTCTCAAATATTGCTCAAGCCGATCAATGGGTTCCAAAGCCCGATATTATCTGCCCTGATCTGGATTCACTCATTTCATGTTAAACAATCTTGTAACTGACCTAAATTTTGAAGAAATCTCGGCCTGGGTGGCATCAATCAATGAACCTGCTTACCGTGCGAAGCAACTTTGGCAGGGCATTTATAAACAAGCCGCCTTGGATATCGATAAAATAACCAACCTGCCAAAGGATTTCAAATCAAAGATCAAGGATAGTTATCTTCCAGTCTCTTTGCTTCCACAGACCTCTATTTCTTCCAATGACAGTCTTACAACCAAAGTGCTGTTCTCTGCACAAAGTAATGCATATATTGAAGCGGTTCTGATGCGATATGAAGAACGTAATACTGTGTGCATCTCTACCCAAAGCGGTTGTGCCATGAATTGTGCCTTCTGCGCAACAGGAAGGATGGGTTTCACCCGCAATCTTTCCAGCGGAGAAATTTTGTCACAAGTATTGTATTTTGAATCCCTGTTGCACAAAGAAAATGCATCAGTAACCAATGTTGTTCTCATGGGTATGGGAGAACCATTCAATAATTACGACGCGAGCCTTAAAGCGATCTACACGCTGAACAATCCAGAGGGATTCAACCTGGGTGTCAGGCGATTTACGATCAGCACCGTTGGTATAATTCCAAGGATTACACAATTCGCTGATGAAAAACACCAGGTAAACCTGGCCATCAGCCTTCACTCTGCTGATAATGACATTCGATCCCAGCTGGTACCCATTAACCGGTTTTATCCGCTCCCCAATTTGATCGAGTCATGCAAATACTACACCTCGCACACCCACCGGCGTGTTACTTTTGAGTATGCGCTCATCTCTGGCATCAATGACGGCGACAAAATGGCAAGAGACCTGGCGGCATTACTCAAAGGGATTTTATGCCACGTCAATCTCATTGCACTGAACCCGATCAAAGGCTCACCTTATCAACCACCATCCAAAGAACAGGTTCACCAGTTTAATAAGATTCTGAACGAAAAAGGCATACCCTCCACGGTGCGGTTAAGGCGCGGGATTGAGATCCAGGCAGGCTGTGGTCAGCTGGCGTACGAAAAAAGTGGCATGTTATAATCCCCTTCACTATGTCTGATATCTTACAAAAATGGCAGGCGGGTCTTTCGCGGACGAGAGATGTGGCCTTCGGGAAAATTGCCAACTTCTTCGGTAGTACACAAATAAACGACGAAACTTGGGAAGACCTGGAGGCTATGTTCATCCAGGCAGACCTCGGTCTTGAAACTGCTGAGGATATTATTTCCAATTGCAGGCAGGTTGTTAGAAAGGAAGGCTTCACTAAACTTTCCCAATTGACTTCTTACCTCAAAACGATCCTTGTTGACCGTTTGCAGGAGGTTGATGAGCCTGTTTTCACAGAACCGACAACTGTTATCATGCTTGTTGGGGTCAACGGATCCGGGAAAACTACCACTGCCGCCAAGCTGGCATACAGGTATCAAAAGCTGGGAAAAAAGGTCCTGTTGATTGCAGCTGACACTTATCGCGCAGCTGCTGTGGAGCAGCTGGAGGTTTGGAGTGAACGGCTGAACATTCCCTTAATTATCGGTCAGCAGAATGGTGATCCGGGTGCTGTAACTTTCGATGGCATCATCTCTGGGTTATCCAGGCATTCAGATATTATCATCATTGACACGGCTGGTCGCTTGCATACACGCTTTAACCTCATGGAAGAGATCAAGAAGGTGTACCGTGTCTGTAATAAGGCTTTACCTAGTGCTCCGCATCAAGTCTGGCTTGTGCTTGATGCCACAACCGGTCAGAATGCTTTGCCTCAAGCTGCTGCATTTAAAGAGGCCGTCAATCTTTCCGGAATTATCCTGGCAAAGCTTGATTCCTCTTCAAAAGGGGGTATGGCATTTGCGGTTAATTCTGAGCTTGGACTTCCGATCTTATATGCAGGCCTGGGAGAAAAATTCGATGACCTGGAGCTTTTCGACCGGGAAGCTTTTGTAAATGGAATTATGGGAAAGTAACCAGGAGTAATTGTGGACGAAATCATTAATAACCTCGAAATTGCCAAGATCAAGATCTCATCTTTATTGGAGCATCTTTGACTTAGGTCAAAAGAAATCCAGGCTGGCTCAACTAACGAAAGAAATAGAGTCTCCATCTTTTTGGGATAATCCTGACCATGCCCAAAAAGTCATGAAAGAGATCGCTTCACTCCAATCCATAATCAAAGATTGGGAAACCCTTACTGCGAAAATTTATGACCTATCCGAATTGGCGGAACTTGATGATGATTCGATTTTGGACGAAATCATCACTCAGCTAAGTGAAATAAACCGGGAATTGGCAGACAAGGAACTTGCTGTACTCCTGGCTGGCAAATATGATCACGGTAATGCCATTCTTGCCATTCACGCAGGCGCTGGCGGTACAGATTCCCAGGATTGGGCAGCCATGCTCGAGAGGATGTACTTGCGCTGGGCAGAAAGAAGGGGCTTCGGGGCAGAGATCATTGATCGGACTGAAGGTGAAGAAGCAGGCATTAAGAGTGTAACAATATTGATCTCTGGCGACCTGGCTTATGGGTACTTGAGGCCGGAAAAAGGAGTGCATCGTTTGGTTCGTTTGTCGCCTTTTGATGCTGCCCATCGCCGCCATACATCCTTCACCATGGTGGAAGTACTGCCGGATATTAATGATGATATGGAAATTAACATTCCCCAGGAAGATCTCAAGATCGAGGTTTATAAATCTTCAGGGGCCGGCGGCCAGAATGTCCAGAAAAATATGACAGCTGTCCGCATTGTTCATATCCCCACTGGATTGGTGGTCACCTGCCAGAATGAACGTTCTCAGACACAAAACCGTGAAAATGCAATGAAAGTGCTGACCTCCCGGTTATTTGAGATCAAAGAAGAGCAGCAGGCTGAAACACTGTCAGAATTGAGGGGCGAATATAAAAAAGCGGAATGGGGAAACCAGATCCGCTCTTATGTGCTGCACCCTTACCAGATGGTTAAAGACCACAGGACAGATCATGAAACAGGCAATACACAATCTGTCCTGGATGGCAATATCGATGAATTTATTGCAGCTTTCCTGCAAAAGAAGAACAATTAATCAAGGAGTTGTGCCAGGCGTAGAAGGTCTAAATCAATACCTTTCCTACTTGACACAACTTCTTCTAGTTTTGTTGTGACAATATCATTACCCTTGATCCCGACCAGGACTCCATACTCACCTCGCTCTGCAGCTTCAATTGCGCCTGCACCTAATCGACTCGCTAGGATGCGATCTGAGGCACTGGGTTCTCCCCCCCTTTGAACATGACCTAGGGTTGTGGCTCGGACTGAAAAGCCCAGCCTTTCTTTATGTTCCTGGAAATACTTCGTCAATCCTTCCGCATTATATTTTGCCCCTTCTGCCACAACAACAATTGCATGGGCTTTTCCATGCTCATAAGATTGGTGCAATTTTTGAGCTATGACCTCTGGGTCAACTTCCACCTCGGGAAGCACGATCGCCTCAGCCCCTCCAGCTATGCCAGACATCAATGCAAGGTATCCACAGTCGCGACCCATGACTTCCAGTAAGAAAGCTCTCTGGTGAGATGATGCAGTGACTTTGAGCCGATCAAGTGCTTCAAGGGCTATGTTTAAAGCAGTGTCAACACCAATAGTAAGATCCGAACCAAACAGGTCGTTGTCAATGGTTGAAGCAATTCCGATCACTGGAAAATCCATTTTGGATAATTCGAAGGATCCAGTTTGGGAGCCGTTGCCGCCAATAACCATCAGGACATCTATGCCTACCTGTCGTAAGCTCCGAATCGCCTTTAACCGACCTTCAACTGTGCGAAACTCATCACACCTTGCACTTCCTAGAATGGTTCCGCCTTTTTGAAGAATGCCACCCACATCACGTGTGCCCATCTGGAATATGTTTCCAGAAATTAACCCCGCGTATCCATTTTTTACACCATACATTTCCCATCCCCGGGAAATCCCACAACGGACAACGGCTCGAATTGCCGCATTCATTCCTGGAGCATCTCCACCACTTGTTAGCACAGCTACTCTTTTCATAATCTTCTCCTGATCGAATTCTTGATTTATTATAATCCAGTGGAATGGCAATATTCATGTTAAACTTGGATCAAGTTATGTGAAAGAGGAACTATGCAAAAGGATATACTCGTTGCGGTCTTGGAGGATGATGTTTTTTCAAGGAACTGGATGGCCTTGTTAATGGTCCGCGATTGGAGGACCCGATTAATGGGGGAAGTCTCAGATCTATCAGAATTGATCTCCCTCGTTGATAAGCCGGTAACCAAAATGGATATTTTATTGCTGGACGTGGATGTGATTGGTGACGATTATGACCTTCCCGGCATAATTTCTATTCTCAAGCGATACACTCCGAACATCAAAGTCTTGTGTACCGGTGTCAGGGCTGAAGACCAGGTCATAAAATCATTAAAAGACGACATCTTCTGCGGGTACATTCTAAAACACGAAATTGGGTACTCTTTGGCATGGGCAATTTCCTTTGCGTATGAAGGCCACTATATTTTCACCCCTTCCACAATTGCCAGGGCTAAGAAGGTTGGTGTATCACTCCCGGAGAAATCCATGGTCCTGGCGGGTCGCTCCGAAATGCCGGGTTTTTCAGATCGGGAATCTGAAGTTGCCAGGTTGGCATTCATTTTTAGCCTTGGACGCAGGGATCTTGCTGAAGAATTGAAGATCAGCGACCAGTGGAGCTATGGCATGGTAAGCGAATTATATGCGAAGCTTGGTATAGGCGATATTCTATCGGGAGAAGTTGATCCTATTCACTATCTTGGCGACAATGCCATATTGCTGGATCGCTTTAAAAAGATCGTTGAAAAGATTGGCCCTTCACGTAAAGCAAAGGATATTGAAGCTTTAGCCTTTCACTTTCTGACCATGCCGGAAATCTTATAGCATTTATACTTAATAACACAATAAATGGAAGATAAGATCAAAAATCAGGCATGGAATAGATCCAGTCTACTCATCCTGAGCACTTTCTTATTAATAATTGGCTTGATTGCATATATCTGGTGGCCTTTGCTAAAAGACTACCTTGCTTCCTATCGATCTGATGTTCCTTTTTGGCTTCAAATTGACTGGCTTTTGATCATTCTTTTCCTGGTTATGTCGATATTAATCATGACCTATGCGAACATCAAAACCGATACGCTTCTTGTAGTCATTGCACTTGTTGGAGGATATGTCATTGAATTCTGGGGAACACAAACTGGTTTGTGGACTTACTATACTTATGAGCGTCCCCCGCTTTGGATAATCCCGGCTTGGCCAATTGCATTCCTGTCTGTCAATCGACTTGTCCATTATGTTACCCTGCTTAAGCTCAGAAACTTTAACAGATTATATTTTGTTTTGTATTGGGTCACCTTCCCCCTGTTTTTTGTTTTCCTGGTATTCTTTTCATTCATAACCGTAAGTAACATTCTGACGATTAGCGTAATAATACTATGCGCATTTCTAATAATTATCAATCCCGATAAACAAAGCGCGGTCTTATATTTTTACTTGGGTTCAGCGCTGGGATATTTTCTGGAGCTTTGGGGGACTACCCGGGAATGTTGGACTTACTATACTGGTGGAACCCCTCCCCTTTTTACTGTCTTTGCCCATGGTTTTGCTACAGTGTCCATTTGGTTGGCTTACACCCTCTTAACCAACGCAGTAAAGCAACTGAAAAGGGCGAAACCTCTAACTAACCGGAGATGACCTGAACCTTTCCAAGAATAACTCTTGCTGGTGCCGCTTCTCTGCCGGCTAAGTTTATTGGTAGACAAATCATTTCATACTTTCCCGCTTTTACATCATTTAATACCAATCCCTCCACAACAACAATTTCTGCCCCCAAAAGGATCTGGTGCGGCGCTGCACTGTTTGTATATGGAGATATTGATAAGTAATCAATTCCAATCAACTTAATGCCTTGCTCAACCAGCCACCTTGCACCAGTTTCGTCAATGGCTTTAAAATTCTCATCAAACCTGTCCTCAAAATTTTTCCACATCCTGGTTTTAAATATCAACCTCTGGGTTTGTTCAAAATACACAGTATCCAGGTAACTTTTGTCAATAACTTTTACTTCTTCCGGCACCTGGATGACATGGACCTCCCCTATCATTTCCGAGAGATCGATCTGATCGATCGATTTTCCATTTTCAAAAAAATGCAGTGGCGCATCGATATGGGTCCCGGAGTGCACAGACATACATAATCTTGTCAGGTTAACTTCATTGGCTGGAATTTGTTCTATCCAATCAAACTGAACCTTCGGGTCCCCAGGCCATATAGTTAATTTCTCGCTTATTGGTAAAGAAATATCGATCCAGGACATTGCCACCTCATTTTTCACATAATCAAGCAGGTAAGAGATAATTTATTTTGACCTTATAGCTTTATAATAGATTATATCTAGCATTAAGAGGTCTATGGTGCAAAAGCCTTACATAAATGGCATTGGTCAGATCAAAGTAGCAGAACACTGGGATAAATCCTTGCGTGAGATGGCTGGCGAGGCTGCCTTGTTGGCTCTTCAGGATGCTGATTTTCCCCCGGTTGATGGTCTTTTTATTGGTAACATGATGTCTCCAACAGCCAACAGGCAATCTAACCTCGGACCACTCCTGGCTGATTGGCTGGATTTAAATTTTACCGAAGCGGTTAGTGTTGAATCAGCTTGTGCTTCGGGCTCAAGCGCATTTCGCAATGCCGTATTGGCAATTGCCTCAGGTCAGATTACAACCGCCCTCGTTGTAGGTGTGGAAAAAATGACCGATTCCCCCAGCTCGGAAATTACCACATCATTGGCATCAGCCGCTGATGCTGACCTCGAAGTGGATATGGGTGTTTCTTTTGTTGCCCTGAATGCTTTGATCATGAAGCGTTATATGCATGAATATGGCTGGAATGCAAGTGACTTCGCGATCTTTTCGATAAATGCACACAACAATGCCACCGCCAACCCATATGCCCGGTTTAACAAGGAGATCACTTTACAAAGTTTCAAGACTTCGCCCATGGTCTGTGATCCGATCAATTTGCTTGATGCTTCCTCGATCGGTGATGGTGCCGCTGCAGTTGTCATATCCTGTAAACCTCTGGAGAAATCTCACAGTTTTGTCACTGTAACCGGATCTGCCTCCGCCACAGACACAATTTCACTGCAAAACCGAGATGTACCAACATGGTTGAAAGCAGTTGAGCTTTCTGCCAGGAGAGCGTATTCTCAGGCGGGCATTTCCCCCGCTGAGATTGGTGTGTTTGAGTATCATGATGCATTTTCTATCATGGCAGCACTGTCACTTGAAGCATGTGGCTTTTGTGACCAGGGTCAAGCACCAAAAAATGCCAACAATGGAGAAATCCAAATACATGGGCGAATACCTGTAGCCACACGGGGAGGACTTAAAGCCAGGGGGCACCCGGTTGGTGCCACAGGTCTCTACCAGATCGTTGAAGTAACCCAGCAGCTTCGTGGTGAATGCGGTACCACCCAGGTTGAAAATAATACTATTGGCATGGCACAGAATATAGGCGGATCAGGTTCAAATGTGATCACGCACATTATTGAGCGTCAACCACTTAATAGATAAAATTCGAATAATTTACCACTAATAAGGATAAAGATGGAATTTCATATTTCTCGTAAAAGTCGTGACAAATACGGTTTTGATCTGGTCTTATTTTCAACTAAGGGTAATGTAATATTTGCGAATTTCCATGCTGCCCGTCTATTCAGTCAAACCATTAATTCAAAAATAGATCTGGCCACTTATCCTGAAAAAGCAATTCAAGCAGGTCAGATCAATGCACTGGGATTGATTGACGAGATTTTTCACCTGGTTTTTCATCAATATTTGGAGGATACAGGTACCGGGATTCTCAAAGAATTGATCGCATTCCTTGAAGGCAAGCTTGGGAAACAGGAATTACAAGAGGTTCTTGTTCAATTCGATGATCTCTTCCCGATGGTTAAAGATTATCGGCAAGTTAAAACTGTAAATCAAGAATTGATCAAACAGGGAGATCAAACAGCCATCTCTGAAACGCTGGAAGAAATGCTGATGCTTTGGATCACCAATCAAAATCCTGCAATATTCCCATATAGCGAATTGTTTGACGATAATGAATTGATTAAAACATCATCATACAAACAAGTTATTGCATTACTTTCAGGTTTCTTTGAAGAAAAACCTCATTTTGGCCCAGAAGATCAGGATATTGTGACGATGCTGAGGTCACCAGCTATGGAAATTCCTTATTCTCTGAGTGGGCAATTGGAGTATATTCGTGTCAAGTGGGGACACCTTATTGGCAGTTACTTATATAGATTATTAGGCTCCTTGGATCTGATTAAGGAGGAGGAAAAACGATATTTTACTGGAGATATATCCTCCCTTCCCACGAGTGAACCTGACCTGTATGGTGATGGCATTGAGACCGAGAATTTTAGTCCTGACAGTGATTGGATGCCAAATGTGGTCATGTTGGCCAAAAACACTTATGTCTGGCTGGCCCAACTTTCGAAAGAATACGGAAAACAGATTAAGTTCCTATCAGAGATTCCCGATGAAGCTCTCGACATGCTTGCCAAATGGGGCTTTACAGGGTTATGGCTGATAGGTTTATGGGAAAGAAGTCAGTCATCCAAACGAATAAAACAACTCTGTGGGAATCCGGATGCCGTTGCTTCAGCATATTCTTTGAGCAAATATCAAATCGCCAACGATTTGGGAGGAGAACTAGCTTACAAGAACTTAAAGGACAGAGCATCAGCCAGGGGTATACGGCTGGCAAGCGACATGGTTCCAAACCATATGGGTATAGACTCGGATTGGGTATATGACCATCCTGATTGGTTTATACAACTGGATCATAGTCCTTTTCCTTCATACTCTTTCAATGGGATTGATCTCTCGCTGAATCCAGATATTTCCATAAACCTTGAAGATCACTATTACGATCGCTCTGATGCTGCAGTCGTGTTCAAGTATTACGATCATCGAAGAGGGCAAAATCGTTTTATTTACCATGGCAACGACGGCACAAGCATGCCCTGGAATGATACAGCGCAACTGAATTACTTGAATCCCGAGGTCAGGGAAGCAGTAATTCAGACAATACTGGAGGTGGCCAGGAAGTTTCCGATCATCCGCTTTGATGCTGCAATGACATTGACCAAAAAGCATTACCAAAGACTTTGGTATCCGCAACCAGGCTCAGGAGGAGATATCCCAACCAGAGCTGAATATGGCATGAGTAAGGGTGATTTTGACCAGGCGATTCCAGAAGAATTCTGGAGGCAAGTTGTGGATCGGGTATCCCTGGAGGTACCAGATACACTTTTATTAGCTGAGGCTTTTTGGCTTATGGAAGGTTATTTTGTGCGCACGCTGGGGATGCATCGTGTTTACAACAGCGCATTCATGAATATGCTCAGAAACGAAGAAAATGAGAAATATCGCCATTTGATCAAGAGCACCTTGGAGTTTGATCCTCAAATCTTGAAAAGATATGTCAATTTCATGAACAACCCAGATGAAAAAACTGCGATTGAGCAATTTGGGAAAGGCGACAAATATTTTGGCATTTGTACCCTGTTGGTGACAATGCCAGGTCTTCCGATGATAGGCCATGGTCAGATCGAGGGATACTCTGAAAAATATGGCATGGAGTATTATCGCCCGTATTGGGATGAGGTACCGGATGGTAATCTTGTCAAACGGCATGAATACGAAATTTTTCCACTGGTCAGGAAAAGATATCTTTTCGCTGATGTTGAAAATTTTAATTTATTTAATTTTGTGAACGATTATGGAGGTGTAGACGAGAATATTTTTGCCTACACAAATGGGAAAGGTTCAGAGAGAAGCCTTGTCATCATCAACAATAAATTTAGCAAGACACAAGGGTACGTGAAGCTATCCACAGCTAAGAAAAACAAGCTTACCAGTGAGTTTCTCCAGATTTCAATTTTCGATAGCTTAAACTTAGGAACCGGTTTCGGCAATTATGTAATTTTCAGGGACACCAGGTCGAACCTGCAATATATAAAATCGGTTGACGAGATATTTAAAAGGGGGCTATATTTCACTTTAGAGGCGTATGAGTATCACGTTTTTCTTGATTTTCGATTAGTGGAGGACGATGATAACCAACAATATTCTCACCTCGAAAAGTTCCTAAACGGCAGAGGTGTGCCGAGTATCGGAGAAGCATTGCGTGAATTGAGAATTGCGCCGATACTGGATCCATTAAGGACTCTTATAAATTCCTCATCCCTTTCCCACCTCCTTAATAACCTTAAGAACCACGAGTTGGATGAATTAACCTTTAGTGACTACATCACTAGATATAGCGAAAATTATTCACTCTTCCTTGGAGCCATTGATGCTCATGTTAACCTCAACTTAGACAAGACAATTGTTATCAGCAAATTCTTAGCTGAAATGATCTCACTCAAATCACTTGTTTATGAGAATCAAGACATCAAAAAACGAACAAAGGGGAAATATGCTATTGCCCAGGAATTTGTAAAGGCAAGTCTTAAGGAAGATAGTATTCTTTTGTCGATTATTCTTTGGTCCTTATTGCATAATCTCGGTGGATTTGTCAATTCAACGAGTAATGCAGATCTTGCTGTCTCGCTCTTTGATGAATGGAAGCTTGCACCTTATTTAGAGAAGGAACTCGTAAACTTAGGATTGGAGTATTCCAAATCCCTGGAAATTGTGAGGTCGCTAAAATGCATGATCTCATTGCAAAATTGGGCAGACGATACTATTCATAAAACCCCCCGTTCAATTATACAATACTGGTTAAATGACCAGACCTTCAGATTAGCAATCAATATCAATCGTTATAACGATGTTCTCTGGTTTAATAAAGAACTCTTTCAAACAATGCTCAAGGACCTGTCAACAACAGCCTGGTTAATCAGTGCTGAAACATCCTTAAGATATAGGTCATCTCATGTCCAGGATATGATCATAGCCAATGATGCCATTCAGCAAGTGTTAAAAGCTGGGCAGAAGTCAGGATACCAGGTACAAAAAATGGTGGAGAGCCTAAAATAGAGATTACTCTACTTTTGGTTTAGGCGTAGCATGGTCTGAGAAAAAACAGTATCACCTCTCAGACCTGTTTTATTGCTCTTGACGACACTCAAAAGATCAAGCGCTTGTTCTGTTAAGTCAACCCCACTTGCTTTCTGGGTTAGCCATACTGCTTTTGCACAGTAGGCAATATTATTTAATGGTTCAATACGGTGAAATTCATCAAAAAACCATCCACAGGAACTGAACATCTTCTGACGCTCAAGTTGGGCTTTTAATAAGAGCTCTAGGCTACCCTTACCTTTTGTCGACAATCCATCCAAGTTGAATCTATTAAGCAAATCTTGCACATCTTCTTCTTTCAAGATTACATGAATATAATCTTTGGTTAATCGTAAATAATCAATCCTTTTATTGTCAGAAAAATTTATGTAGACTTTATTCAATTCATCTCCGAGTTGATTGATAGCGACCCGTAGAGGTTTCTTCCAGTTTGCTCCAGGTGTACAAGTACATTCATTCTTCCAGCGCTCAACACCGTGAAAGCAACTCCATGATGTGTTGTCCCTAATTTTCACGATTTTTAATTTATTACTATTCTTTATTAATAACGAAGGAAACACAATTTCCACCTGTCGTTTTTCTGCACCATCGCCTAGGATATAGGCTAAGAATTTTTCTCTAAATGGTTGGTGGTGCCCATACAACTCACCATCACTGGCAATTATTCTTGGATTTCCATCCTCAATTTTTAGCTTTTCTAAAAAAATATCTCCATTTACTGTTTCTTGAGGGTTAAAACTCACTGATGTGCTGATTAACTGGTCATAGAAAAACACAGTAAAAGGGTTTCTTTCTTCTGATAATTTTACAGAAAAATATGTCTCTCCCTGGGACCTTCCCTCCATTTGCCAGGGAGCAAGGATTGTAAATTTTATTCCTTCATCAGCGCAAATTTCAAGAGTCTCAGTGTCAACAGCTGTTTCAGGCAGCCATATTCCTTCAGGGGTATGACAAAAATGGTGAATGTAATCTATCTTCCCCCAATGTATCTGGATACTCTTATCATAGGATGAAGCTAAAGGCAAAATAACATGATTATAGGGCTGGGCTAAAGCATTGCTTACGCCTTGAATGCGAAAAACCTCCCTCTCTTGTTCAAGAATTTTCTGATATGTTTCTTGATCGTTGGTCTCTAACCATTGAAATAACGTCGGACCTATGTTGAATGAAATTTTTCTGAAGTTTTCGAGTTCAGCATTCGGTTTGTAACATTCTGCATTTATCTTTTCATTCCAATTGCGAAATGGTTCAGCCCCTGGTTCATCAGGAATGACCCCGGATATTGGATCTTCCCTGGGAGGTTGATAAAAATGTCCATGCACGCATAATAATGTCATTTATTGCTTACCTTTATTAAATTCTTTATAGTCCTTTAGATAATCAATATGATCTAAAAACCTCGCTGGTTTAAAACCGAAATGGATCGGGATAGAATTCAAGTCACAAATTCTGTCGCTTGCCAGGTAATCAATCCAAAAAACCGAGGTCGGGAAATCCTTATCAATTAATTCCAGAAATTCTGTTATTCTGCTGAGGATAACTGGCTTTATTGAGACTAACGATCGCTTTAATTCCATCTTGGACAGGACCATCCTGATGATATCTTTAAAACTAAAGAATTCTGGTCCACCAATTTCGATAGTTTTATGGAATAATTCCGGGTTATTGATCGACCAGGTCAGGCATGTGACAATATCCTCGATCCAAACAGGTTGTAAAAGCGCTGAACCATCATCCGGAATAAGTAAAATACCTGGAGCTTTGTTTGCCAGCCGCGCAATTTGTGTTGTAAAGTGGTCTTTTACGCCGTACACCAATCCAGTCCTGATTATTAAATAATCCAACCCTGAATTAATGATAGCGTCTTCAGATAATCCTTTTGCCTTTAGGAGCGGATATGCGGAAGCCTTATCTGCACCGATGTGACTTAAGTAAATGATCTGTTTAACATTTGAGGCCTTAGCAACCGAACATAAATTGTTTGTTCCTTTGACTTCGACATCAAATAAACTAGATCGCGTTCCGCGGGTTTCTGAGCCTGCCAGATGAAAAATTACATCAACATCTCCTAGGACTGTTCTTAAATTCCGTTCTTCACTCAGGCTGCTCACAGCTACTTCAATCGGAAGGCTTTTGGGTAAGAAAGGTGATTTTTGTGAGGGATGGAGTAAAAGTTTAACTTTTTGACCGGTACCTGATAAATGCCGGATGAGTGCATTACCAATAAAACCAGTGCTGCCTGTTACCAAGATCATCGTTTAGGGATTATAGCAGATAAAAGAATGAATTTCTGGCATGTCTCTTGCATCCAATCAATTAGGAAAAGTAACTATTCGAGGTAAATAATATGAAAACGAGGCTTGGATTACACTACTATAATGACACTCACCATTTCCAGGAAAAAGATCTTGCTCTCTGGTTACCCCAGATGCTTGGAAAACACATTTCTTGGCTGGTTCTCCAAAGCTCTTTGGATTTTGCGATCCCTGAGGATTTCATCAAATCCCTGTTGTCTCATAATATTGAACCCGTCATTCAATTTTCAAAGGTGGATATTAATCCTGGGAATGCAGAAGAAGCAAGGATCATCCTTCGTTCATACGCAAGATGGGGAGTGAAATATGTAATCTTCTTTGATAAGCCAAATCTTCGCCGTTCTTGGGATGAAGGATTATGGAATAAGGGAGATATTGTTGACCGGTTTCTTGATGTTTACATTTCTTATGTAAAAATGGCTAGTCGGGAAGGTCTTACTTCGGTGTTCCCCCCACTTCAGCCGGGTGGCGATTACTGGGATACTGCATTTATCAAGAAGGTCCTCAAATCAGCCATGAATAGAAAATGTATAGAGATAATCTCCAATTTACATATAGCCATAAGTGGACAAACTTTCAATAAACCATTGGATTGGGGCTTGGGTGAACAAAACAATTCTTTAAACTCTACCGCCTATGCGATATCAAAAGATATGGAGGATCACATTGGTTTCCGCACCAGCGATTGGTATACGAAAATGGTCGAGCCTATCATTGGCTATCAACCGAAGGTACTGATGTTCTGGTTTGGCTCGAGAACCTATCAAGAACCGGAAACAAGATCAGAACAATTGAATGATCTTGTCTCTCTAGCGCTGGACCAGGGTATCTCCAACAACATTCATCCGATATCAAAAAATGTAATAAGTTGTATTTTTGACCCATTAAGTACTGTTGCAAATCTGAATATCCCAGAATTGGTATCGAAGGATGAGATGCTTGGTAAAGTAATGAACAAGGATTTGCCCATCGAATCCTTGTTCGAACAGGATCCCTTTGATCATATCGCGAAAAACGTAGCTTCCTGGGTATATCCTATTGACCATTATTTGCTTCTACCTAAGTTTGATTGGGGAATTCCCGAACATATCCTGGAAAAGATCCGACCAATTATGAAAAGTGAACAACCTACAATTGGTTTCTCTTTAGACGAAGCGGCTTTAGCCAGGAAAGTAACAGTTTGGAATGAAAATCATGCATTTTCCGAAGGACAATTGGAATATTTAAAGAATTCTGGTTGCTTGATCGATGAAAAGATCGTAAGTGGCATAGAAGTTGCATTGGAAGTATAAGCGTTTAACGGAAAGTGAGGTTTTATGAACATCAATTCTTTGACCAGTGTGAAATTTACTCCAGTGGAAGCCAGTGGACCTAAGATCGTTGTCATGGGCTTGGGAGGTGGAGGATCTAATGCTGTAAACCGCATGATCGAAAGCGGCATGACAGGTGTTACTTTTGTCTCCGCCAATACAGATGCCCAAACTCTTAAAACCAACCTGGCACCCCACAAGGTCCAACTTGGTCCTAAGACCACCAGAGGTCTGGGTGCAGGTGGATTGCCGGCAATTGGCGAAGCAGCAGCAGAAGAAAGTTTTCGAGAACTTGCTGAAATCTTGCAAGGTGCTGACATGGTATTCTTGGCCGCAGGTATGGGTGGCGGCACTGGCACAGGATCCATTCCCATCGCCGCGAAAGTGTCCAAAGCGGTTGGAGCTGTAACAATTGCAGTTGTAACCAAACCCTTTTCCTTTGAACTTGGCAGACGGCAAAAGAATGCAGAAGAAGGCATCAGAAAGCTTAGAGAATACACCGACACCTTGATCGTTATTCCAAACGATAGGTTACTCTCCATTGCCCCAAAAGACCTCCCCCTTGAGATGGCATTTACCCTTGCCGATGATGTCCTGAGGCAGGGTGTCCAGGGTATTGCTGAACTGGTCACTGAAACAGGTTTGATCAATGTTGATTTTGCCCACATAAAACGGATCATGTCTTTTGGTGGCGGGGCGTTGATGTCCATCGGTGCTGGCGAAGGAATAAACAAAACCTCTGATGCATTGGGCAAAGCTTTGCATCACCCCCTCCTTGAGGAGATTCCGTTGACAACTGCATCCGGGATCATTGCCAATTTCCGTGGGGGTGACGATCTAACTTTTCGTGAAATCACTGAAGCCATGGAAGAATTGCAAAAAGAGTCCCAAAACCATGCTGAAATCATACCAGGCGTGATCAACGATCCGAATATGATCAATCGAGTGGAAGTGATCTTAATCGTCACAGGACTGGGCGGGATCAAACTTAAAGACCTGGAGTTAATTACTGAAAGTCATAAAGCTACAGTAGAAAACAGCAGGGGTTCAGATTTTAAAAGTGAACCAAGAATTGACTCCCTATTCTTTGAAAAAAATGAGCCTGTTGCCTCACAAAATCAATATGAGCCTCAGGTGAACTTCAATTCCAACCTGGATATCCCAGCATTTATGAGAAAACGTGTCCTGCAAAAGGACTGATCAGATCGGTGGTAATCATGGTTGATAGCGGAGTGATTAGAAAAGTAAACTGGGAAGTTTATAGAAAATATCCTGCCTGTGTTGGCAAAGAACCAACGATAAGCAAACAAGGGGAAACCCGGTTCTTATTTATCTATAGGGCAGAGAACAAATTGTCTGATGCCAATGTGATGCGACAGACCATCCGTGTTGTTTGTACTGATTCCGGTGATATTGTCAAGATGAGTGCATCACGCGGTTAAGGAGTATAAAAATGAAAAAGACCATGAACCAGGTCGAGATCGATTTTTGGAATTTCCTGATCCCGATCAATAAAAAGGAATCACTTAAGGCAAAAAGAAAAAAGGTTGATCAAGTGAAACCATTTGATCAAACGTTTATGCTGCTATCCTGCTCATCAATAGGTCTGATTATCGGTGTACTCGCATCCATTCTTATTCAGATTATTTGAAAATCTCTTTCCAGGTTACCTAAGAAGATTTGAACATCCTCATCCTTAACCAGATCGGGGATGTTGTTTTTTAACAACCATAATTCATTGTGGACTATGCTTTCACCGGGATTGATCTTCTTGATTGGTGAAAGGGATTCCAGTTCCATTATTTCGCTGTTTGTGAACACTTCAAAATTTGCTCCCATGTCAGGATAGTTTTTGGCCGGCGTGGCAGCACAATACTTGACAAATACGCTGTTAAAATTTTGGTATGCGATCCATCCTTTTCCAGTGAAGAGCCCAATTTTTTGAGGTATGTTGTTCTTCGGGTCTTGTTTCAGAAAAATAAATTCCTTGCCAAATTGCCATCTTTCATCACTTAGGTCTGTATATGCCCAAAGGGAAAGCGTACTGGTTGGGAGCAAATTTTCTGGATGAGAACCTCTCGGGGGAAGAGGAATTATCGCCCTGCCTCCTTGTGCCATAACCGTGATCCCCCACGCACTCGTTTCAATTGGCCATGCACCATGATTTGTCAGCCGGTGGGTGATTGATACAAGGGGCTTTTGGGCATCCAGCTGAATCTCGATTGATTTTTCGATTTGCGTATTCGGTTCAATATTCTGATCGAGGATCACTTTGTTTTCTGTAAAGGAAATGTCAATTTTCTTGCTGTCTGGGTAGTAAGTCCTGTTCTTATCTTCAGGCGTGTGCCACAATCGATGCCCACCAAAGGATAGCCAGCGGTCTGAATTCGTTACACCTAATTGTAAGGGAAATTCCTTAAGCATATTTGGACCATCGATAAAACCAAACCGCATTATCCTGGGTCCTACATCAGTGGTTACTACAAGGTCAACAGTATCATTCGAAATTCGATAACAATTGTTCCAACCGCCATAATCAATTTTCTGCATTTTTCACCTTTTCAGAAACATGTTTCATTGCCTGGATTTTGTCGTCTATTTGCTACCCATTTTAATCTCATTATCGAAATTTTATAACAAAAATTATCGAATATTTATCATATTGGAGTATACTTCAACTTTGGTCATGAAGGCTAATACTTTATTTTTTAGGAGGATGAAGTGGATCCAGTTTTAACCGGCTTATTAAAGCCGAAAAGTGTTGCGATTATTGGTGCATCTGCCACTCCTGGCAAGATCGGCAATACAGTTGTCAAGAATTTAATCGAAAGTGGGTACCAGGGTGGGATTTACCCGGTGAACCCACAGGCTGAGGAGATTTTGGGGATCAAGTGTTTTCCAACAATTTCAGCGATCCCTGGTGAAGTCGATGCTGCGGTCATCACAATTCCAGCCAAGTTTGTCATTGAAGCGACTGAAGAGTGTGGGAAAAAAGGTGTCAAAGGCCTGATCATCATCACCTCAGGGTTCAGCGAAGTTGGTCGTGCAGACCTCGAACAGGAAATTGTGGATATTGCTAGGCAGTATGGTATGCGGGTTTTAGGCCCGAACATTGTTGGCACCCTGTCCAACTCAGACAAAATGAATGCATCATTTGCCCCATTCTTACCTCTGGCAGGTAAGGCCTCCCTTGTTTCACAAAGTGGCGCCTTATTAATTGCCATGGATGCGGCAACTTATACCCGTCGTGTTGGTTTTGATAAACTGGTATCTATAGGCAACATGTCAGATGTCGATTTCGCCGATCTAATTGCATACTTGAACGAAGATCCTGCAACCTCCTGTATTTCGTTATACGTTGAAGGCTTAAAAGACGGACCACGCTTTATCGCAGAAGCAAGAAAAGCAACCAAGCCTATTGTTGTCTTGAAATCAGGCGTTTCTGCCCATGGTGCCGCCGCTGCAGCTTCCCATACCGGCTCTTTGGCTGGTGCTGCAAAGATCTATGGTGCTGCATTTGAACAGGCAAAGGTATCTCAAGCCACAGACCTGGATGACCTGTTCGATCGCACTTTAGCGCTTTCTCTGGAAGCCCCGATGAAGGGTGAGAACCTCCTTGTCCTGACCAATGGTGGCGGCGTGGGTGTTTTAGCGACTGACTCGGCAGAGAAAGCTGGCATTCCACTGCACTTTGCGCCTGAGGATGTCCAGGAAGAACTCAAAAAACACATGCCTGATTTTGGTTCAGCCAAGAACCCGGTTGACATGACCGGCATGGCAGGCAACGAATGGTATCACGATACCGTCAAATTTGCCTATGCCCACCCCTGGGTGGACGGCCTGGTAATTTTGTATTGTGAAACGGCGATGACCCTTCCCCAGGAAATCGCCCAGTCTATCCATGCAGCAATCACTGAAACAGGTATTACGGATAAACCGGTAACTGTCTCGTTTGTTGGCGGTGAGCGTTCCGACAAAGCCATGGAATGGCTGGTTGAAAATGGCATTCCAGCTTATGGCGCCCCGGACCTCGCGGTAAATGCAATGGGTGCTTTACGGGAATATGGCCGCATGCTGGATCTGGCTAATGAAAAACCATACATCCCAGAGAAAGTTGATTCTGCACATGCCCGCACAATTATTGCGAGCGCCAGGAAGCATGGCCGAAATGCCCTGACTGAAATTGAAGCAAAGAAAGTATTCAAGGCATACGGTCTGCCGATCACTGAAACCGACCTGGCTAAAACTGAAGAAGAAGCTGTCCAGCTTGCCCGTAAGATTGGCTATCCCCTGGTAATGAAGATCGTCTCACCGGATATTTTGCACAAGTCAGATGCTGGCGGCGTTAAAGTCAATATCAAGGATGAATTAGGTGTTAAGGAAGCTTTCCAGACCATAACCAAAAATGCTTTGGCGTATAAGGCAGACGCCTTCATCGATGGTATTGCAGTGCAGGAAATGGCTCCCTGGGCAACGGAAGTGATCATCGGCTCGGTTAATGATGCTACCTTTGGACCAACCGTAATGTTCGGTCTGGGTGGCATTTTCGTCGAGGTATTAAAGGATGTTGTATTCCGCGTAGCACCAGTCTCCCTCCTGGAAGCAGAAAAAATGCTGGAAAGCATCAAGAGCGCAGCCATTCTCAATGGCGTTCGGGGCGAAGTCATGCGTGACAAGAAAGCTCTGGCTAAAGTCCTGGCATCTTATGCGTTCATGGTCTATGACCTCAAGGATGAGGTATCAGAATCTGATGCAAACCCGGTGATTGTGTACGAAGAGGGCAAAGGCGTAAAAGTTGTCGATGCCCGCATCATCCTGAAAAAGAAATAGCATTGATTTATATTTCTCAGTCACCAGAATTGTCTGGTGACTGAGAAAATCCTTTCCGTTTTTGTTAATTTAGTTGTAACCCAGTTGTTTCTTCTGATTAATATGAAAAAGAATTTTCTTATCGATATGGATGGTGTTTTAATCCAGGGCTCAAATATGATTCCGGGGGCTGATCTTTTTATTGATACCCTGAAAAACCAGGGCAGGAAGTTTGTCCTCCTGACTAACAACCCAATGTACGTTCCTCGCGATCTTTCTCACCGCCTGGAGGTAACTGGTCTCTCCATTCCAGAGAGCCAGATTTTTACCTCTGCCATGGCAACCGCAATTTTTCTTCAGAAGCAGAATCCGAACGGAAAAGCCTTTGTGATTGGTGAAAGTGGTCTCACCTCTGCCATCCATTCCATCGGTTACATCATGACAGATACAGACCCGGATTATGTAATTCTGGGTGAGACCCTCTCATACAGCATTGACCAGATAACCAAGGCGATCCGTCTCATCATCAATGGTGCCAAATTCATTGCAACCAACCCTGACCCTTTGGGACCCAGCGAGACAGGAATTACTCCTGCATGTGGTGCAATGGCTGCCCTAATTAAAGAAGCCACGGGAGTTGAACCTTTCTTTATTGGAAAACCAAATCCCTTGATGATCCGCACTGCATTAAACTATCTTGGGATCCATTCCGAAGACACGATAATGTTGGGAGACAGGATGGACACGGATATTTTGTCTGGCATTAATAGCGGCATGGACACGATCCTTGTGTTAAGTGGGGTCACAAAGAAGATGGATTTATTAAAATTCCCATATCGCCCAACAAGAATATTTAACTCTGTATCAGATATTGACCCAGCTTGCCTTGATTAATTCACAGCTTATGGATAATATATTTTTATGAAGCCTAATTCTTTTAGCCACTCGCGAAGAAGGTTCTTAAAAACCAGCAGTCTTGCATTCAGTTCACTTTTAATTCAGCCTAAAATTCTAAGCGACACCTCGCCAATAGCTACGAGATATTTTATGGTGGGCAATCCTAAAGGTGTTAGCATACACAAGGAGCCATTTGATGAAAGCATCATCCTATATCAAAAACAATTGGATGAGATCATCAATGTCTACAACGATGTAATTGGTCCAAAAGGACCTGAGTACAATCCATTATGGTACAGAGTATGGGGAGGTTATGTCCATAGCGGCAACCTTGTAGAAGTCAGGTTCACAAAAAACGAAGTCCAAGATGTTGTAAAAAAATCAGGTCAACTGGCTGAGGTTACTGTTCCCTTTACCCGGACAAAGTTTTTCAACAGACTGACCGGCTGGAAAGACATGTACAGGTTTTATTATGGCTCTGTGCACTGGGTGGTGAATGCGATTGAAGGACCTGACAAACAACCCTGGTACATTATTAAGGATGAGTTACTAGAAGTCGAATTAGGTGCCCCAGCGGAAAACTTTCGTTTTGTACCGCATAATGAAATGGCTCCCATCTCGCAGGACATTCCCCCTGAAAAGAAGAGGATAGATATATCTCTTGCCAGGCAATTTTTGATCGCTTATGAAGGGGAGCGCATTGTTATGGAAACTAAAATCTCTTCAGGATTGCCTTGGAACAATCTCGCCACTCCTTCTGGCAGATTCCACATTGCCACGAAGATGCCATCTAAACACATGGGCGATGGCCAATTAACAGCCAATATTTACGATTATGAATTAATGGGTGTTCCATGGAATTGCTTTTTTGAAATGGAACTTGGCGTCGCAACCCACGGCACCTATTGGCACAACAATTTTGGCAGTCAAATGAGCCATGGTTGTGTCAATATGCGGACATCAGATGCAAAATGGCTTTACCGATGGACCAATCCTGTTGCCAGCCCCGATGACTGGGAAAAACACGGTTATGGCACAGTTGTTAATGTGATTTAGCAGCTCTTATCATCCGACAAACATGCGAAATGCCCTGTTGCCCACCAGTACACCGCGCTTGGTTAATCGAAAGCATTTATCACCTTCAAATTCTCCCCATTCACAGATACCTGCCTTAATTAATTGATCGATCTCGTTGCCAAATACCTCAGCCATGTCGCAGGCATATTTTCTGTAAAACTTATCGCAACTTACCCCTTCCCCTGTCATTCGTAAACCCAGCATCATCGTATCCTGCATTTGCTCAAATTTTGACATTTCAATGGAATTAATGCAGGCTAAAGGCCATGGATTCGATCGGGTGCTGTTATTGATCATTTCTATGTACTGGGGAATACTTGGAGTGTTTTCATGCCGTACTCCTATGTAATAACTATGCGCAACAACCCCAAATCCCAGGTAGTCATTGTTTCGCCAGTAATTCTTATTGTGCTCACTTTCAAATTGACCCCAAAAAGACCAATTCGAAATTTCATATTGTCTGTAGCCACTTGACGATAATAATTGTTGCGTTAATTCGTACATATCTGCTGAAATATCGTCATCAGGTTGTGGATATTGGTGGTGTGCAACAGCTTCTGCAAGTGGTGTTCCTGCTTCGAGCGTCAGGTTGTAGATCGAAACATGTTGTGTATGAAGTGCTAAGGCGTCAATCAAAGTCGCTTTCCATTGTTCAACGCTTTGCCATGGAAGTCCGAATAAAAGATCGATGCTGATATTTGTAAATCCAATCTTAACAGCCCTCTCTATTGTTGTGATTGCCTGTTTTCTTGTATGAATTCTGCCTAATTTGACAAGGCTCTCATCATCCAAAGATTGAACCCCGAGGCTTAACCTGTTGATGCCTGAATTGATAATTTTCTCTAACTTGTTTTTTGTGACAGTTCCGGGATTCACTTCAATAGTGATCTCAGTGCATCTATCCAACGAAAAACAATTTTGTAGAACATGCATCAACTCACTTATTGCTTTTCCTTCAAGCATCGATGGTGATCCCCCGCCAATATAGACCGTGGACACATCCAGGTCAGGGAATTGTGTCAAGGATTCTTGAATTTCTCTCTCGAGTGAGGCAAGATAATCAGGAATTAATTCTGTCATGCCCTGATAAGTGATAAAATCGCAATAATTGCACCTTTTCATGCAAAAAGGTACATGAACATAAATACCGGCCATGTCGTTAATTCTACATTGATTGATACATTTCGACAAAGGTTATTGTCTTGCACAATCTGATTTTGACAGGTATACTCTCAGCGAGAAATATTATGAGCGAAGAAAAGACAACTACGAAAACAAAGATCTGCCCGGTGTGTGGAACCCGCTTGAGTGAGACTGCCACAAGATGCCTTGTCTGCGGCAGTCAACTGGAAGTGAAGGCAGAGATTAGATCGCCAAAACTCAATGCCAGGCGTCTGCCTGAAATGAAATTAAGTCTACCCCTGGCCTTGGCATTGCTTGCTTTAATTATCACCCTGGTTGTCGTCGTTGTTCTACTCTCCTTAAATACAGCCAAAACACCTTCTGAAGAAGTGATAACAATTCCCTCCATAACTTCAACACCCACGGTCACCCTGACCCCCACCATCACGCCAACCCCAACCCTGGAGCCCACCTATACGCCTTTACCGCCAATTGAATACACAGTGGTTCAGGGTGATGTCTGTTCTTCAATTGCTGCCATTTTTGGAGTTTCAGTTAGAAGCATCATCAACGAAAACAACCTCAACGCTAATTGCGACATAAGCCCTGGCATAAAGCTATTGGTTCCCCAACCGACGCCAACCCCCACTTTGCCCCCAACTGCTACTTTAAACCCTGCTCAAGCGACGGATGCGGCATGTCAAAGGATTGACTACCAGGTAAAAAGTTCAGATACCTTGTCTTCCATTGCCCAGACTTACAATGTCTCTATGGATGCCATAAAGCAATACAACTCAATGATCAATGATATTGTCTATGAGGGCATGTACCTGACGATCCCACTATGTGAGCGCAAGCCGACCGCCGGGCCTACCCCTACACCGACAACCCCTCCGCCGTACGCCCCTCCTAATTTGCTTCTCCCGGTGGACGGGGCGGCATTCTCGCTGAACAATGATGCGATCACCGTTCAATGGGCGGCTGTCGGCGAGCTTCGGCAAAATGAACTTTACATGATCACGGTTGAAGATTTGACCTCATCTGAAGGTAAACGTCTTGTAGAGTATGCCAAAGACACAAAATTCATCATTCCCGTCAGTTTCCGACCGACAGACAGCATACCTCACATCATGCGTTGGTCGGTATCTGTTGTCCGCCAGGTAGGCTCCAGCATTACCGGCATCCCACTTTATGAACAGGCTGGCACTTCTAGTGAAAGAAGGGTTTTCAGTTGGTCTGCATTTGTTTTTGAAGCACAACCTTGACCTGATAAATGTTAAAAATAAAAAACACCAGGCAGGTTCTTTCTCCTTTGCCCGGTGTATTTAATTTATTATAGTTATTGGTTATCCAGATATCGAACCGCTTCTATCGCTGCTGCAGCTCCCATTCCAGCGGAGGTAATTACCTGGCGGTAATGCGGGTCAGCTACTTCTCCGGCAGCAAACACACCATCCACATTGGTTCTCATTCGTTGATCCACAATAATGTACCCATTATTGTTCATTAAGATTTGGTTACCGAATATCGTCGAATTTGGTATATGCCCAATGAATATAAATACTCCTTCAAAAGGCATTTCCTGGGTCTCACCTGACATCGTACTTTTAACTTTAAGATGAGTTACCGCAGCTTCACCGTTGATTTCGGTTACAACAGAGTTGAATAGGAATGAGATCTTTTCATTGTTCTTCGCCCGGT
>CAYSZB010000018.1:27610-38571 GCA_964435475.1 uncultured Anaerolineaceae bacterium
TCGGTTACAACAGAGTTGAATAGGAATGAGATCTTTTCATTGTTCTTCGCCCGGTTTTCCAGAATTTGTCCTGCCCGAAGAGCATCTCTTCTGTGGATGATGACGACTGATTTAACATACCGGGTCAGGAATAATGCCTCTTCTAGAGCGCTATCACCCCCGCCCACTACAGCCACATGTTTGTCCTTAAAGAACCAGCCATCACATGTAGCACAGTAGGAGACGCCCCTCCCTGTCAACTCTTTCTCTCCAGGCACATTCAAAAGGCGGGGGCTTGCACCAGTGGTGATGATCAGCGCATCCGTTGTGTACACCTGGGAGTATGTCGAAATATTAAACGGACGTTGGCTGAGATCCACTCCGGTAACCTGGTCATAAACAATTGAGGTGCCGAATTTTTCTGCTTGTTGTTGAAACAAAGCACCCAAAGCTTCTCCCCCCACACCGTCTGGAAATCCCGGGTAATTTTCAATTGTATGCGTGAGTGAGGCCTGTCCATGCAGGGTCATGCCAGTGAACAGGACAGGTTGAAGTTCGGCTCGGGCAGCATACAACCCGGCTGATAAACCTGCTGGTCCGGAACCTATAATTACCAATTTATGATGAAAGTTACCCGTCAAAATATCTCCTTTATTTCCCTACTTATTAGGATTCATAGACTTTATCAGCAATTTTCAACGCTTCATCTATAATTTCAATGCCTGCTTTCAACTCTTCGGGTTCGATGATCAGGGGAGGAATGATCAGGATAAGGTTAAAATGTGTGTGGACGTAAATGCCATTTTGAATGATAAATTGCTTGACCTTTCCCATCACTTCCGAAGTCGGCTGGTTGAACCCCGAAAGGGGTTCTTTGGTTTTTCGGCTCTTGACCAGTTCAATCGCTGCAAATAGGCCAATACTTCGAACATCCCCGACGCTTGGATGCTTTGCTTTTAGCTCCTGCAACATGGAAGTCAAGTACTCGCCCGTATTTGCTGCTTTCTCGACTAATTTTTCATCTTTTATAACGTTTATATTGGCAACTGCAGCAGCCATGCCCAGGTGATTTGCATTGTAAGTCAGACCTCCGTAATAGACTCGTTCATTGAAATGGTTTGCAATTTCGGGTCGCATTGCCACCGCTCCCAGGGGGGCATAAGCCGATGTCAGCCCTTTTGCCATTGTAACCATGTCTGGAACAACATCCCAATGCTGGAATGCAAACCAGCGACCTGTTCTGCCAAACCCGCACATGACTTCATCGGTGATCAATAATATCCCATATCGGTCACAGATCTCCCTGACGCCTTTTAGGTATCCCTTAGGGGGAATGATAATTCCATTCGTTCCGGTCACGGTTTCGACAAGGATAGCTGCAATCGTTTGGGGACCTTCATAACTGATCACTTCCTCAAGGTTCTTCAAGTAAGCTGCTGTAAATTGTTCTTCTTTTATGTCCTCTAATCCCTGGTAGAAATTGGATCGATAAATATACGGATCCAGGAAGTGAACCACACCAGGCATGGTGTTTGGTTCCCAGGCTAATCGCCGGCGATCGCCCGTCAAAGCCATCGCCCCCATTGTTGCGCCATGATAAGAACGGTATCTCGTCAGGATTTTAAATTTCCCGGTAACAGCCCTGGCAAATTTGACAGCATTTTCGTTTGCGTCAGACCCACCGAGAGTGTAGAAAAACCGGTTTAATTCAGGTGGTAAAATGGAAGCGAGCAACATTCCCAGCTCAGCCCTCGGCTTTGTTGCCATGTGAGGTCCTGCAAACGGCAGTTCTTTTGCCTGTGCAACGATGGCGTCGATCACATTTTGGTTCCCATGACCGATATTGACACACATCACCATTGAGTTTAGGTCCAAATATTTTTGCCCATTAAAGTCCCAAAAATAAACCCCTTGTGCTTTTTCAATTGGCATGACATCCACTTTGGATTGGGCTGACCAGGTCCAAAAATTGTGTTTAAGGGAATTTGATAAGACTTCTTCTCTGTTCATAGCAATTTTCCAATGGATATATTTTAACCTTAATTAATGCTAACACAAAAACAGGTCTAAATCGCATATAATCTAACAAACACTAAAGCAAAGGGAATCTTATGTCTGCCACCGCTATCAAGTATTTTATTCAAAAAGAAAATGTATTTCTCGATATCTTGAAAGATTTTGTTGCCATCCCATCTGTATCTGCTGATTCCAGTAAGAATGAGCAAATTCAGAGAGCTGCAGATTTTTTATCCGGCTACTTAAAGCAGCTGGGTTTTCTAAACATAAAATTAATTGAAACCGATAAGCACCCGGTTGTATTTGCCGAGTTAAAGTCACAGGATCCAGCCGCATTAACCCTTCTAGTCTATGGTCACTACGATGTTCAGCCGGCTGATCCGACCGATGAGTGGAAAACGCCGGCCTTTTCCCCAACGATCATTGGCGATTACCTCTACGGTAGGGGTGCTTCTGATATGAAGGGTCAGGTAATGGCATGCTTGTTTGCCATTGAAAGTATTATTCAAACATCTCACATGCCGATCAACATCAAAGTAATATTTGAAGGTGAGGAAGAGATAGGTTCGCCCTCACTTGACAATGTTCTTAAAAACAACAAGGACCTTCTGAAAGCGGATGTGATCCTCAACCCCGACGCCGGGATGGTCTCTCCGGATAAACCAACCATCGTCTACGGCTTGAGGGGTCTGGCATACTTCGAGCTGATGATCCGCGGTCCAAAAGCAGATCTCCACTCAGGTATGTTCGGTGGGATCATTCACAACCCTGCCATAGTCTTATCAGAGGTTGTATCGGGAATGCATGATGGGAATGGACAGGTAACTCTTCCAGGCTTCTACGATAATGTTATAAATTTATCTTCTGATGAGAAAGCGCGTATCGCATCTTTAGACATATCTGAACAGCATTACATGAAAATGACCGGTGTGAAGCAACTGCATGGAGAGAAAGGGTACACACTTCTTGAAAGATTGGGTGCCCGCCCCACCCTGGATGTCAATGGGTTGTATTCTGGGTATATTGGTGAAGGCGCAAAAACCATCATCCCATCTTACGCCAGCGCAAAAATTTCATGTCGCCTGGTCCCCAACCAGGATCCGAACGCAGTGTATGGACAGTTTATCAAATATCTTGAGCTGAAAGTTCCCCCAACTGTTACCTGGGAATTGAAGCAACTCTCTGGTGGACCTGCTTATCTTACTGGTGATGCGCCAGGTCTTACACAAATGAAAAATGCCTTTGAAAAGGTTTGGAATAAACCGGTTGTCTATAAAAGAGAGGGTGGCAGTGTTCCGGTGGCAACAGCTTTCAAGGAGATCCTGGGGGTGGATTCGATCTTGACTGGTTTTGGATTGCCGGACGATCAGATTCATTCACCCAACGAAAGATTGCACCTGCCAACCTGGAACAAAGGCGTTCAAGCGCTCATTAATTTCTTATTGGAATTTGCTAATTGAGGTTCAACTAATGGCTAAACAAGAGAGAATGCCAGCCTATGGGGGTCAGGCAGTTATCGAAGGGGTTATGATGCGGGGGAAAAAGTTCGTAGCGATGGCTGTCAGGGCACCAGGTGGTGAAATAGTTATTGAGGAAAGTGAATTAAAAGGTATCTATAGGTCAAAAATAGCAAAATGGCCTTTCTTCAGGGGCTTGGTGAGTCTGTGGGATTCCCTGGGGCTTGGCTTAACATATCTTACCAGATCAGCCAATATCCAGACAGGAGGAGAGGAAAAGATCGAGGGGGTTGGCTTTTACTTAACCATTGCTGTCTCAATGCTGATCGGGATCGGGTTGTTCTTCCTTGCGCCTGCTGCCTTGGCTGGTTGGCTGGAGAAACTTCTGTCCCTCAGTTCATTTCTTTCCAACCTTCTTGAAGGATTGATCAGGCTGCTGATCCTGGTTGTTTACCTGGTGTTAATTGGGCAAATGCCAGATATTAAAAGGACTTTTGCCTATCACGGCGCTGAGCATAAAACCATCAATGGCTACGAGTCAAATACCAGCATGGACCCAGCTGCGATCTCCCAGATGTCACGGGAACACCCCAGGTGTGGGACCTCATTTATCCTGACCCTGGTATTTGTCTCCGTGATCATTTTTACGCTTTTTGGTCCCCTTCCGCTTGCCACCCGCCTGCTGACCCGTTTGTTAATGATCCCTGTTCTTGCGGGTATTTCTTATGAGTATATTCGCTGGACAGCCAGGCACATTGACTCCAAATTCATCAGGTTTATCATGAAACCAAACTTACTGCTTCAAAGGTTAACCACCCGTGAGCCGGATACTCAAATGCTGGAGGTATCCATTGCTGCCTTCAAACGCATGGTCGAGCTGGAAAATCCCATCCAGTCATAGGGAGAAATGAAAACCTGGCAAATCTTATTGCTTGGATTATTGCTCGGCTTGCTTGCTGCAGGATTGATTCTGTTTCTTTCCTCAGCGCCCAGGGGTGAACCGATCAGCTTACAGGTGTCCACACCTGGTTCGGAATCAACCTCTTCTGCCAATGTAGGTGTTCTTGCAACTATAAAAGTACATATAGCAGGACAGGTGAGTAATCCTGGTTTATGGGAATTGCCTGTTGGAAGCAGGATAAGCGATGGGATTGAAGCCGCCGGCGGATTAACAGGCACAGCAGATATCGATCGCGTCAATCTGGCGGCATTCTTGACCGATGGCAAACAGGTCTATATCCCGGCTAAAGGGGAAATATTACCGGAAACTGAAGAACAAGACATCCAAGAACAAGGATTGGCTGCCCCTGTCAATATTAATCTGGCTAATAAAGAAGAGCTTTTATCTCTACCTGGCATAGGTGAGACAAAGGCAGAAGCCATAATTACCTATCGCAATAACAATGGTAATTTTTTAATGATTGAAGACCTCATAAATGTTCCTGGCATTGGCGAAAGCATATTTACCCAGATCCGGAACTTGATAACTACGGGTAACTGATCCAGTGCACTCTTATTACCACACCCTCGTTACGATAGACGCCCTATCCACTTCCTTATCTAGCGGTGCACTTAATGAGGTTATTCGTGCAAATTTACAACAAGACTCAATTATTGGACAAATATTTCATAACGAGTATCACTTCGACAATAATAAATTGGCAGAGGGTGTAGCGTATATCAGGCAGCAGGAACATGCTTGTTTGGAATACATTCAGTCTGCCCAATTTTCAAGAGCAAGACGGGCTTTTGGCAGTTTGATCCATACCATCCAGGATTACTTCTCCCATACCAACTTTGTTAGGTTGTTTAACATCGATCAAAATATCGAAATAATGGCACAGCTTGAAATAATTCAGATGATTAATGAAATTAAATTGATCAAGTCCCATATGGTTCATATTCCAATCGATTTGTTCAAGCTGCCACCAACGATCTATTTATTAATTCGTGATCATCTGCCAAAGAACTCGCATGCCTACATGAATTTGGATACACCATTAAGTGGAATTGACTTCTTAAAATCATACCAGGTCTCTGTTGGAATGACTAAGAACGCACTGGACCAAATTTATCAATCAGTTTCGATTCAAAACCATCAAGCCTTTAAGACCTTTTTAGGAAAGTAAGTTAGTTTGGGAAGGTATAATAAGCATATGATTAACAAAGACATTCTTCAAGAATATTTGCATGAGGCGCTTAAAGCGAATGACACCACAAGGAAGACAACCATCCGCTTATTGATTTCTTCGATCAAGTTAGCTGAAATTTCCAAAGGTCAGCCTCTGACGGATCAGGAAGTGTTGGCGGCGATACAGAAAGAGATTAAAACAAAACGGGATACCATCGCGGATGCCCAAAAAGCCGATCGCGATGATCTCATTATCTCCGCCGAAGCTGAAATACAGGTCCTCGAAGGTTTTTTACCCCAGCAATTATCCCATCAGGAACTGATGGAACTTGCCAGTCAGGTTATTGCTGAAACTGGTGCCAATTCCATCAAGGACATGGGCAACGTTATGAAATTATTGATCGAAAGGTTGGCAGGACGGGCTTCTAACCAGGAAGCAAGTAAAGCTGTCCGTGAATTATTGCAGTAGATCATCTATAATCATGTCTGATGCCAATAAGAAACAAGGTCCAAAAGGACTTTTTCGAGCAAAAAAGGTTCGAAATGTAATAATCTTGATTCTCTCAGGTATTGTCGCCTTCTTGGCGCTGATACTGCCTGACATCATATTTACATCCACCTACCAGATGGAGGTAGGCGATGTGGCATCTCAGGATATTCTTGCACCATATTCATTGAACTTTTCATCAAATATATTAACCGAAAATGCCAAAGCTGAAGCAACATCTAAGGTTGAACCAATTTACCTGCCAGCCGATCCCGGGATTGGTCGTCACCAGATTGAACAGTTGCGATCGATCCTTTATTACATCAGTATCATTCGGCAGGATGGCTTTGCAAGCAATGACCAGAAAGTCCAGGACATTTCTGCAATAAATGAGATATCGATCTCAGAACAGACTGCCCGGGGGATAATAGCAACATCCGATCAAAACTGGGAAGCAATTCAGGTGGAAGCAGTCAGGGTCTTGGAACAAATGATGCGCAATACCATCAAGTCAGTCAATGTTTCCCAGGTTCGAAGCAGCGTACCGACCTCGATCGATTACTCGCTTCAGGAAGACTTGGTGGCTGTCATTTCTGAAATGATTTCTCCGCTCATCATTCCCAATAGCTTGTATGACGAAGAAAAAACTCTGGTTTCACAAAATGAAGCAATTGCATCTGTTGAGCCAGTCCAAAGGACTTTCATCTCAGGTCAGACCTTGGTCAGAAGAGGTCAGATTATTACACCAGAGATATTGGAAGCCTTGGCAGAATTTAACTTGATCAAGGTCCAGGATAACTACCAGCAAATTCTCGGTGCTGGCATCATCGTTTTGGTAATTTGCCTCTTCATTGGCTTTTATTTTTCTCGCAGGCAATTGGATGTAACTGCGAAAACTAAATCCATACTCCTGATTTCTCTCCTATTTCTCGTTTTTCTTACTGTTGCCAGGATATTTGTTGTAAATCGTACGATAATTCCTTACATTTATCCCATAGCTGCCTTTGGCTTAACCCTGACGATCCTTTTCAATCTTGAGATTGGTATCATCTTTTCTCTCAGCCTGGCAGCTCTGACCGCCTACGGCTCACCCAAAGGCTTTGACCTGACAGTTTTCTACATGTTGCCAAGTTTCATTGGTATGTTGATTATTGGCAAAGCCAGGCGCATCGCATCATTTTTTACTTCTGCATTGGCCATAGGTTTGATAGGTGTCGGTATTGTCCTGGCCTATCGCCTTCCTGATTCAGTGACTGATTGGATCGGTATTGCCACATTGTCTACTGCCAGCATTGTAAATGGCTTGATCTCCGCTGGTCTGGCATTATTTTTACAATATATCTTTTCCCAATGGCTGGATATTGTTACCCCTTTGCAACTGATTGACTTGACCAGGGCAGATCACCCCCTGCTTCAGTTATTGCTAAAAAATGCTCCTGGAACGTATCAACACAGCCTGATGGTTTCAAACCTGGCTGAAAATGCAGCCGAAGCGATAAACGCCAATGCCCTGCTGGTTAGAACGGGGGCAATCTTTCACGACTGCGGCAAGATTGCCAACCCGCAGTATTTTATTGAGAACCAGATCGGTGAAAAGATCGATTCTCATGATGACATTGATTTTGTAAAATCCGCAGCAACGATCATTCAACATGTCAGCGATGGTGTCGATCTCGCCAGGAAACATCGCCTGCCAACCCAGGTCATTGACTTTATGCGGGAACATCATGGTACCTTGATGACCAGGTATCAATATTCGCAAGCGGTAAAATCAGCCGAAGATCCCGAATTGGTCGACAGCTCGCTCTTCCGTTATCCCGGACCAAGTCCTAGATCAAAAGAAACTGCCTTGTTAATGTTGGCTGATGGCGTTGAAGCGAGAACCCGCGCAGAACTCCCTCGAGATGACGATCTTCTAAAAGCTCTGATTAACAAGGTTATTCACTACTTGCTGGATGAAGGACAGTTGAAAGATACTGACTTAACCCTCAAAGATCTCGAGATAGTAGCCGTTTCTTTTTTCAACACGCTGCGCCGCATTTACCATCCAAGGATCAAGTATCCCGAGATTAAACAACCTGTAATTGAAGCAATTCCGTTTGATGACAACAAGGTGTAACGAATAGCTATGATTAATTTAGTAATAGGTCCATCATTTAAAAAGGATATAGACATTGCCGAGTTGCACAAGACAATTGAACGGGCATTTATGGTCATGCAACTCGACAATAACATGCTGATCTCCCTGGTTATTACAACTGACAAAAAATTGAAGTCTCTGAACCGGGAGTATCGCAACATGGATGAGACTACCGATGTTCTATCTTTTGAGAACAACTACCTGGACCTGGACTCAGGACAAAAATACCTGGGTGATATCTTCATTTCATTCTCAAAAGCTAAAGAACAAGCCGCTGCAGCCAACCATTCAGTAATGGATGAAATAAAGTTACTGACCGTTCATGGATTTCTCCATATCTTGGGATATGACCATGCTACCAGCGCCGGGAAATCAAAAATGTGGAAGATTCAAGAGCAAATCTTGCGTCATTCACAGGATGAGGCAGGCAGGTTGATTAATGAAAGATAAAGATAATTCAAAACTTCTTGGCACGATGTTGTTGATTACAGGAGTATTGGGCATCATAATATCTCTTGCTTTGCTTTCTCTGACCTGGGTGGCTAAAGTCCGAATAAATAAAACCATTACAGTCTCATTGACAGCCATAAATGATGCATTTACCACAACAAAAGAAGGTATTCAGGTTATTGATGGTGCACTATCACAGGCTGAACAAAACATAGACACGCTCGAAGTGTCCTTTACATCCTTGACTGACTCGCTTGAGGACATAAAACAGATCTCAACGGATGCAAGCCTGATGTTTGACGATCAATTGGTCGGAATAGTAAATTCTGCCCAGACTTCTCTAGATTCATCAGCTTCAAGTGCCAGGTTGATTGACAGTGCTTTAAATGCACTGGCATCCTTACCCTTTTTAGGTTTGGATTTCAGACCGGAGATCCCTCTGCATACAAGTCTTGGTAATCTTTCTGCAAATTTTAATTCCTTGCCTGAAAACCTCCAGCAGATCAGTGGTTATCTTGCGTCATTTAGTGAAAACCTGACTGAGTTGGCTCTTTCTTCAAGCAGTGTCAATACCCAGCTGGACACCTTGGGTTCTCAGGTCGACGAAGCCAGGCTTGTTCTCAATGACTACCAGGACATAATCAATGATATGATCGAGTGGATTGAAAAAGCACAGCTTAGCTTGAATATTTGGCTCACGGTATTTGCCATTGTTGTCTCGCTGTTTTGCCTTTGGCTGCTTTTGATTCAATTGTTACCTTTATCTGAAGCGAAGAAATATTTGGTTGGTAAAGATCACTATATTGATCTAGCTTCCGGCCATAATGAAAATAAATCAATCTAAAGGAGTATGTATGAAAAAAGACTTTCTGGACATCGGAGATTATTCTGGAGAGGAATTACAAAAATTCCTGGACCTGGCTGTCTCTTTGAAGAAAGAATATTCTGCCACAGGGAATAAGCCGATCCTCAAAGGTAAAGTCTTGGCAATGATTTTCCAGAAGCCCAGCTTGCGCACCAGGGTAAGTTTTGACATGGGCATGCGCCAACTGGGCGGGGATGCACTTTACCTCTCACCATCAGAGATCGGGCTGGGAAAGCGGGAAGCGATCTCAGATGTATCCCAGGTACTTTCAGGATATGTTGATGGAATTATGGCCAGGGTATTTGAACATGCCCACATCCTGGAGTTGGCAAAGTGGTCCTCGATCCCGGTGATCAATGGGCTGAGTGATTTCAGTCATCCCTGCCAGGCATTGGCCGATGCCCTTACGATTTATGAACATTTCGGCCGCATAAAGGATGTTAATGTTTCATATGTGGGTGATGGCAATAATGTTGCAGTTTCACTGATGCACATTTGTGCCAAGCTTGGCGCGAATTTTTCTATTGCCAACCCTGCAGGTTACGACATGCCTGCTCCTGCCGTGGACTCGGGCAAACAATATGCATTGTTCAGTGGCTCCAGATTATCATTTTTCAGAGATCCTGTCGAAGCAGTAAGCCATACCAGCGTCATTTACACCGATACCTGGACCAGCATGGGCCAGGAAGAAGAAACTGCAAAACGCGAAGCTATCTTCCCCCCCTACCAGGTTAACCAGCATTTGGTTGAAAAGGCAAACAAGGATGTGATCGTCATGCACTGCCTTCCTGCGCATCGCAACCATGAGATAACCGATGAGGTTGCAGATGGACCCAACTCAGCTCTTTTCCCGCAAGCTCATAATCGCCTGCACGCACAGAAAGCTATCTTAGCGACACTTTTAGGAGGTATTTAATGAATTCCCAATACTACATCGATCTCGAAAAAACCTATGGCGCAAACAACTATAAGCCTTTGGATGTTGTTCTATCAAAAGGGTCAGGGGTTTGGGTTGAGGATGTCGATGGCAATCGCTACCTGGATTGTCTGAGTTCATACTCAGCCTTGAACCAGGGGCATTGCCATCCAAAGATCCTTGCTGCCATGCTGGAACAGGCACAGCAGATCACTTTAACTTCCCGTGCATTTCGTAATGACAAACTCGGTCTGTTTTACAAGAAATTAAGTGATATGACAGGTTACGGTATGAGCTTGCCAATGAACAGTGGCGCAGAAGCAGTTGAAACTGCCGTCAAGGTTGCCAGGAAGTGGGCATATACTGTCAAAGGAATTCCCAAATACCAGGCGGAAATTATCGTTTTCGATGGTAATTTCCACGGTAGAACAGTAACCTTGATCTCTTTTTCATCCACACCTTTATACAAAGATGATTTTGGTGCTTTCACACCGGGTTTTAGAATGGTGAAATATGGCGA
>CAYSZB010000019.1:0-20475 GCA_964435475.1 uncultured Anaerolineaceae bacterium
CGGTCGACCGGTACCCATATCCATATTTCCCGGCGTTACAACGGCATGTGGATCAAGGCGGATGGCATCATCCCCTTTAACCTGGATGGCTGGATGGCTAAGGATGGCTTGGATCCTTATGCTGGATACCTGGTCAAGGGTGATTGGACAGTGGTGGCAAAGGTCAACCCGGACAACGCCAGTTTTATTACGGCAAAGTAATACCCGATGTACCAAAGAACAACGAAACAGGCCTTATTTGACTTAATTCCTTCTTTATTCAAGCTTAATATAGGAATAACCAGGGATTGACTGCATGTCAGGCGGAAGGACTGGCGGATGGGGGTGGTGCCGTGTATCATTTGTGTGAATGTGGCAAATCAACAGGTACCCATATTCATATTGCCAGGCATTACAATAGCATGAGGTTTCAGGCGGATGGTCCCCATCAGGTTCACCGGCACACCCGTCATCTACCTTACCACACATAATGCCTTGATGATAAACAATCAAATCTTCAATTACACCCTACATAAACAGGTGAGCTTATCAAAAAACCAAAAAATTAAAGGAAAACAATCAGGAAAACGAACCTGACCTACTAAATCATGATACCCCCAATTTAGTAGTTTTAATGAGTTTTTCAATCAGTTATGGCTATGGACTCCATGGCCACACTGTTTGACCAGACCAAATAACTCCATCGTTTGCGGTAATAACACGAACATCAGTTGTTGCCCCTTGAAGACCAAGTCCGTGAGGAAAATAAGAAGTAACGCCCAGTCCCGAAACTAAGAAATTGTCGCTTCTGAAGGTTATTTTATTGCCAATTAAAGAAATTAATTCTACTTCTGTTAAAGGTTGTGCAGAAATACCTCCAGGATTATGTGCTAGCTCCGCTCTTGAATATCTTATTGCCTCATTTTGCTCTAATGGAACGAGCTTCTCGTTTCCATTTACTATTAAGTCTCCAGCGTTTAATGGTACTTCTTGAAAACTTACAATAGTCGGAAGAAAAAAATGTTCATTATTATGAAAAACATGGCCTAATAAACCCTGAGATACTTCAGGAGAAACTCCACCAGGCAATCTAAATCGTGCTGCACCATCACCAACAAACCCATAATAGCCTGGCATGAGATCGTTTTGTTCTACGCCAAAAATATTTAATCCATTTATAATGTTTCTAAAGTTTCCTTGCCTTGAAACTGTATCATTATATAGATTAATGTCCATAACACCGTTCCCTGGCACAACCCCTAAATAAATTCCTTCATAAAACATATAATTACCAGTTGTTTTATCAGAATGTGCATAATGAGTTACATAACGATTTAGTGCCCTATAATTCATGTCTCTTAACTCTGTTGGAGAAAAAGTTAACAATTCCCCTCTGTGTTCTTGACCGAGCCTCATATATTGATAAAGTATTTCTTGATCGCTCATAGTTTCAACTCCTGCAATACCGTTTTCTGCCACATATTCTCTTCGTTCTTGCAATATAAATGCGTCAAACTCTGCGCTTAAAGCTGGATTACTCCATTGTTCATCTCCTCCGTTCCAATAATCCTGCATCTCCTGCGGCCAGGTTGTAGGATCGTTAATCTCATAATGCGGACGTGGCGTAGGAGAGGGTTCAGGCGTGTTGGTTGGAGGTATTGGCGTGGATGATGGCGCAGGCGTATCGGTCGCAGGGATCGGGGTGGATGAGTGTACGGGCAAGGTTGACACTGTTGTTATGGGGAGGGTGGTCGGCGCAGGGTTGGGAGCGCAGGCCGCAAACAATGCCAGGGTGATGATGATCGTAACGACATATGGCATGGTTTTCATGGTTCATCCTGTATTCAGATTTTCTTTTTTAAGTTCCTATTTGAAAAAATGAGTATTTAAATTTGTTATGGTTGAGTATTCCATGGCCATATTGGAGAACCTGAATAAATACCAGGAGCATTATCCATGTTAATAATTCTTATGTCAGAATTTGTACCGAGAAGCCCAAGATTATATGGAAAATAGCCAAATGCACCGGTTGCAATATCAATTCCTGCATGTATTTTTGAACCAATAAGTTGACGCAACAACTCTGAAGTAAGATCATTTTCGTGATTTGCCCTATTAAATGAAGATCTTGAAGCAGGAATAATAAGTGACGTTGTTACATCAACTATCTCACCCATTCCATTTACTATTTTATCTCCGGGTTGTAGGGTTATATCTTGAAAATGTACAACTAAAGGTAACCAGCTGTGTCCCTCATCGCGAAATATATGAACAAGAAGACCTTGTGCCTGGGTTGAATCAACTCCAGGAAGCCTAAAAGTAGAAGCTGCATCTCCAATTACACCATCAAATGATGCAAGCTGTTCTACTTGAGAAGCTCCAAATACCTGAAGAGTAACTGAGTCAAGTGAATCTCTTAAGGGGCTTTGTGGTGGTCCAAACCATCTATTGTACCAACTATCTTGCATTATCCCTGAAGCGGCTTGATCAACCCAAATTCCATCATGTACTATTCTTGGATTCACTCCTTCCCAATAAGCAAATTGTGCTGAATTTCTATTCATTGCATTGTTGTTCATCATTCTTAACTCTGATGGTGTAAGTGTTAACGGTTCTCCTCTGTGTTCTTGACCGAGTCTTATATATTGATAAAAAATATCTTGGTCACT
The DNA here is from genome assembly GCA_964435475.1 of uncultured Anaerolineaceae bacterium. GTDB lineage: Bacteria > Chloroflexota > Anaerolineae > Anaerolineales > Anaerolineaceae > CAYSZB01. Next base: position 2,649 of record CAYSZB010000019.1, read on the forward strand.
CATGGTTTCAACATCTGCAACGCCATTTTCTGCTAAATAATTTCTTCGTGTTTGTAATATAAATGTGTCGAATCCAGCGGTCAATGCAGCATTTTCCCATTGATTATTTCCTTGATTCCAATAATCCTGCATGTCCTGCGGCCAGGTTGCAGGATCGTTTATCTCATAATGCGGACGTGGCGTAGGAGAGGGTTCAGGTGTGCTGGTTGCAGGGATCGGAGTGGATGATGGCGCAGGTGTGTTGGTCGCAGGGATCAGGGTGGATGAGTGTGCGGGCAAGCTTGACACTGTCGTTTCGGGGAGGGTGGTTGGTTGAGAAATGGAGGCGCAGGCTGCCAGCAGTGCCAGGGTGATGAGGAGTGAAACAACGGTAGGGATGGTTTTCATGGATGATTTTCCTCTGACAATCACAATTTTAATTGATTTTTGTGGAAATACTGGTTAATTTTCTGAAAGAAGATTACCTGGAAAAAGATGAATGGACCGTTTTGGCGAAGGTCAACCTAGATAGCACCAGTTTTATTACTACACCATAAACTAAAACAAGCCCGCAGGCTTGTTTTAGTTTGTCAGGATATTCTTCCTTAACGAAGATACAACCAGGGGTTGACAGCAGTACCATTAAAACGCAGTTCAAAATGCAGGTGAGGTCCAGTGGAAAGACCAGTTGAACCCATGCCACCGATCAATTGACCCTGGGTTACGTTCGATCCACATGGGAGGAAAGATCCATCCAACAGGTGGGCATAATAAGACTGGATGCCATCATCATGGTCAATCACGACCAGATTGCCATAGCCGCGGTCGCTCCACCCCGAGAACACAATGACGCCTGAGTCAACGGCATAAATATTCCACCCGGATCGGCCTTCAAAATCGAGCCCATTATGAACAGGCGGGTTCCAATCATAGCCTGACAGGGCATGGCTGTCGGTTGGGAACACATAAGTGCCCGTACCAACCAAACCATAATAAGTGCCAGTGCAAGCACCCGGTCCGAGGTATGAAGAGCCAACGGCTGCATTATCCCTGGCAACTACCCAGGCGACGGTAGGCCGTCTTCCACCTGGCACTACCAGCATGGTTCCCGCCTTGATGTTGGGTAAAGACCAGGCACCCAGGGTGTCAGGGTCCAGGTTATTGAGCGGGTAGTTGATGATATCTTCGGGGGTGACGCCATAAAAGCTGGAAACGCCATTCAGGCCTTCGCCATCGCTCCACATGTGAATGAGACCGTCTTCAGGCAGAATGAGAAGTTTGGTTCCAACCCCGATGCCATCCGGTGTGTCTCCCAGGGTATAACGGTTGGACCACAGTACGGTTTCGGGTAACAGTCCGAATTTTTCTGCGATCAGGAAAATGGAATCACCGGCAACAACAGTGTATTCAATGATCTCCTTGCGTGGTTCATCGACAGGGGTCATCTCCGGCATGACGGTCGTATTCAGTTCCATCTGCTTTTCGATTGCTTGTTGTGCCTCAGGTGTTCCAAACATCGGGGTGATAAAGACCTGGGGGCTGGGAATCGCTGTTGGTACTTTTGGTTCTTCCAGGGAGGCAGCCCGACCTACGACCAGGGAGCCAATACCCCAGATGGTCAGTAATAAAACAGAAATGCAGATCAAGCCAATGAATAACTGGACAATTCTATTTCTGATATCCAGTAATGTTTTTTTCTCTTTTATGGGGCTGATGCCATCCTGCCCGGTTTGCGTTTCTGGATCTTCCTGGATGGTTTCTTCCAGTTTGTTCTCAGTGTGCTTTTTTGAAATTTTCATTTATCAAAAACCTCGACCGGCATGATAACACAATCCAGCCAGCCTCACAAGTCAATTATTAACGCGAAAATCAGGTGATTTGGGTATGATATCTCAGCTTTATGGTTGAAAAAACCTGGCTCGCAGTTCAGAAAGATCAGCAAAACTCTGGTTTGCCATTGCATTGAAGAAATCTTCAGTGGTGGCGATCTCATAGGATTTCGTTTTGATATACTCTTTGATCGCAGCAAAGAATGCCTCGTCCCCGACAGTTTCTCTGAGTTCCTGTAAGAATATTGCTCCATTCAAGTAGACCGCATTGCGGTAGGCTTCATAACCCTGGTCAAGGTAAATGCTGGTGTTGATGTAACCGCCTGGTCCCTGTCCATACACCCGGTTATCCCACCACCACTGCACCAGGTCCGGGTGGTATTGCTCATAATAGATCACCTCGCTGTATGTGGCCAAAGCTTCGTCCAGCCAGGGCTCGATCGCCTGGTCATTGCCAACCTGGCTGAAGAACCACTGGTGGGAAGTCTCATGGGGGGTGATGATCGTCAGGTTCGTTTTTGGTGTGCCGTCGTAGAAATTGTAAAATCCTTTGCTTAAAAGGGTCATCCCGTCATACTCCATGCCATGGAAAAAGTCTGCTTCGACTGTTGTGAAAAGGTCACGGGTATAAGGACCGAATTTTTCGCCATATACCTTGAGTGCCTGGGCGGCGATCTCTGCCGCTGCAATGCATGAAGTGGAATGCTCCGGGAAGGCATAAGAAAGGATGGTTACCCCATCCTGCTCGATCTGGTGCGTGATGTAAATATCACTGATCGAGAGCGCAAACATGCGTGCCAGGGGTAGTCGATAGCTTAAAACACCGTCCTGTTCCTGGGCAGCTGCGCTGGCAGCGATCTTCATGTTCTCGCGGCGGTCGGTGAATGTGAGGTTGACTTCAAAATCGGATGACTCGTACACCAGGTATTCGCCCACAAACTGGCTGTTGACCAGCCAGAGGTCATGCACCTGCCAGCCTTTACCGTCGATCCATGGCGGAATGAATGGATACCAGTTGGAGAGGTTCAACTGTCTGCCTGAGTAGCCAAATGTTCCCTCCCGTACCGGCATCAGCATGCTGTAAGCGATCTTCAAAGTTAACTGTGCACCTGGGACGAGCACCTGGTCGAGTGGGATGGTCATCCGGCTGCTGTCCCATGAGTAGAAGCTGATCGCCTGGCCATTACCATATTCCATTGAGTTGATCCAGAAAGCATCCTGGTAATTTGTCGCTGGTACCGCCAGGACAAGATCGGTGATCGTATCACTTGATTTATTCGTATAGTTTATTTCTTCCTCGACGGTCACAAAATGATTGTAGTAATCAACCACCAGGTCCAGCCGGTAGCGGGTTTGTTGATCATTCATCGGCACTTTTACGGTTGGTATGGGGGAGGGAAGCGGGGTGGGGGTCGCTGTGGGGGTCAGTACGGTAGGCGGGACAACGGTAGCTGTCGGCGTGGCTGGAGTACTTTCCTTTTGACAGGCGCTGATCAACATTGCGACAAAAATTAAGCATGCAAATAACTTGATGGTATTTTTCTTCATCACCGGTTCCTCAATTCAAAATCTTGGGACGCCAACCCCATTATATACGATAAAACTTGGCTGAATCGCCATGTATTTGCTTTATAATTTACTCCTCGACAAAAATTGGGACTGACTATGAAACTTCGTAAACCTGTTGGCATGACGGCATTTACATTAATTTGGATGGGGCAGGTCTTCTCATTGATAGGTTCTGCAATGAGTCATTTTGCGGTGGGTATCTGGGCATGGGAAAAAACAGGCCAGGCAACCCCCATGGCAATGGTTGGCTTCTTCGGCTTTCTGCCTTTGATCCTGATCACACCGATTGCTGGCGTATTGGTTGATCGCTGGAACCGTAAGTTGGTCATGGCGTTAAGTGACATTGCCACTGGTCTGACCACGATCGTCATGCTGATCCTGGCGCTTACAAATACGATGGAGATCTGGCACCTTTACATCATTGCTGCTTTCAATGGCATATTCGGCTCATTCCAATGGCCTGCCTATTCCGCTGCCATTTCCCTGATGATCCCCAAGGAACAGTACACCCGGGCAAGCGGGATGATCTCCCTTGCGGAAACCGGTTCAGGCATTCTTGCCCCAATTTTGGCCGGGATGTTGATCGGCAGTATTGGCATCGAAGGCATCTTCTTTGTGGATATCCTTACCCTGATTTTTGCACTTTCCATGTTACTCCTGGTAAAAATTCCAAATGTTGATCGCAGTCAGGCAGAAGAAACCGGGCGCGGCAATTTCTGGAGTGAATTAAAGTATGGCTTTAACTATCTTTTTACGCGAGCCAGTCTATTGGGTTTGCAATTGGTTTTCTTTTTTGGAAATTTCTTTGCCAGCATCGCCTATGCCTTGATCGCACCCATGATCCTGGCCCGCACCAGCAGCAATGCGACCATTCTTGGTTCGATCCAATCTCTCGGTGCCATTGGTGGCGTAATTGGCAGCCTGGTCCTAACTGCCTGGGGTGGCCCCAAAAGAAAGATCCTTGGTGTCTTATTGGGCTGGATTGGTTCAGGCCTTTTAGGCGTGGCGTTGTTCGGCGCTACCTGGTTCATCCCGGTCTGGATGGCTGCCAGTTTCCTGGGCAATGCCATACCGGTTTTCTTGAACGCTTCGAATCAAGCCATTTGGCAGTCCAAGGTAGCCCCGGATGTACAGGGGCGGGTTTTCTCTGTGCGGCGCCTGGTTGCCCAGGTTGCCTCTCCCCTCTCACTGCTGATCGCCGGCCCGCTGGCGGATAAGGTCATGGAACCTGTCATGCAGGATCAAAGTTCGGTGCTCTCCAGGGTCTTGGGACCGCTGTTTGGCACTGGTCCTGGCGCTGGGATGAGCATCATCGTAGTGGCTTGTGGTCTTTTGATGGCATTGGTGGGGGTGTTGAGTTTCAATTTTTCGAAGGTGCGCAACGTGGAAACACTCTTGCCCGACCACCAGGCATCTCCCGCACCTGCGGCGCCTACTATCGATTAATTTATTTTGGTTAACTTAAAGAACAATCCTACTCTGGCAGGATCGTGATCTTGTTGCGGATGGCAGCCGTCTTTCCCAACATGGCGATCGAAGGGCAGTATTTCGTTTCTGAAAGTTCCACAGCGCGTTCAACAGCTGTGCGATCGATAGCATTCCCTTTGACCACGTACTCGATTTCGATCTGTGTAAATACCTTGGGGTGCTCTTCCGCCCTCGTAATATTGACAATAACCTGGAATCCGGTCACGTCTTGCCTCTTTTTCCGTAGGATGGAGATGACATCCATCCCCGTGCAGCCTGCCAATCCAATAGCCAGCAGGTCGGTTGGGCGAAACCCCGCATCATGCCCACCGACCGCCTCACCTGCGTCCATCCGCACGGTAAACCGGCCATCCGTTGTTCCATCAAAAGACATATCATTTTTCCAGGTTGCATTTGCGTTCATAAACTCTCCTTTTTTATGCCTGGTATGAAAGTGGCCAGGTGGGTAGTACATCGAAAGCCAGGTCACCCAGGTCACCATTAACCAGGTGGTAATAACCAGCGGCAGCGATCATCGCCGCATTATCCGTGCACAACGCCAGGGGTGGAATGTGCACATGCCAGCGTTTTTGTTCTTTGAATGCATGCCGCAGGGCTTTATTGGCGGAAACCCCGCCTGCCACGATGATCTCTTTAACATCAAATTTCTCAGCCGCTGCCATGGTCTTGTTAAACAATGCTTCGACTACTGCTGCCTGGAAGCTTGCCGCAAGGTCAGCCACCGGCAATTCCTTCCCTTGATGTTGAAGGTCCTCAACTGTGCGCAGAACGGCAGTTTTTAACCCGCTGAATGAAAAGTTCCAACTGTCTCCGAGCCTTGCCCGCGGGAATTTGAAGGCTTCAGGGTTCCCTTTTTGGGCTGCATTTTGGATCGATGGTCCCCCTGGGTAAGCCAGGCCTAATAACCGGGCGACTTTATCAAAAGCCTCGCCTGCTGCATCGTCCACTGTTCCCCCCAGGCGTTTGTATACCAGGTGGTCCGTCATCAGTATCAGTTCGCTGTGCCCGCCAGAGACCAGCAGGGCCAGCAGGGGAAATTTCGGGGCGGGTGGAGCCTGCGTGCCTGCCTGGTACAGCCAGGCGGAATAGATATGCCCTTCAAGGTGGTTGACCGGGATGATGGGCAGGTCGGCTGCCATTGCCAGCGCTTTTGCCATGTTCACCCCAATGACCAGGGAGCCCGCCAGGCCGGGACCCCTTGTGACGGCGATCGCATCCATTTCCTCCAGTGAGAGGTGGCTGGCTTGCAAGGCTTCTTCAACAACCGCCTGGATCACTTTGACATGTTCGCGTGAGGCCACTTCCGGGAATACACCCCCAAAATGGGCATGCAAATCCACCTGGCTGGCGATCACGTTGGACTCAATGACCCTGCCCCCGCTGACAACAGAGACAGATGTCTCATCACAGGAACTTTCAATCCCCAAAACTCGTGCATTTTCGATATCCATGGCATTATCCTTTAATCGGCAGGACCAGGTCCAGAGGATAGTCCACGAATTTCTCGATCCTGCCTGTGTTACTGACAAAATAGGTGTCTTCCAACCGCACGCCCATTCCCTGTTCGGGGTAATAAAGTCCCGGTTCCACCGTAAAAACAGAACCCGGCTTGAGGATCTGGGTATCATCTTTTGCCCGACCGCAGAATGGCTTCTCGTGGATGTTCAGGCCGACCCCATGGCTCAGGCTGTGTACGTATCCCTGGGTCACCTGTGGGTCCTGGCGTGGCGTGGTGTGTCCCTGGGCTTCAAATAGCTCGCAGGTTCGCTCCTGGTATTGGTGGATGTTCACCCCCGCCTCGATCTCTGAGGTTACGGTGTCATACACTGCTTTGACCTGGTCATAGATTTTCTGCACCGCATCTGGCGCATATCCCAGGCACCAGGTGCGCGTGAAATCGTAAAAATAACCACCCCCACGCTCACAAGGAAAGATGTCGAAAACGATGGTCGTGCCCAGCCTGATTACATCGCCCGGGGTCCCGCTGCTGTGGGGCACGCCGGCATCCCGCCCAATGGCAAATATCGTGTCCTCCGGGTTTTCACCGCCCAGTTCGGCGATCCACAGGTTGATCTGCGCTTTGACATCCCCGATGGTCAATGGGATGCCGTCTTTTTTGACCAGGACCTCGTCTTTAACCTTTTGAGACTGCAGCAATTCAGCTGTGCGCCTCACGACTGTTGTTGTCAATATCCCCATTTGGCGGACGCGCCTTAATTCCTCTTCATCTTTGGTTGCCCTGGCTTCCAATAGCACCGCACTGCTGTTGTCTCCGCTGATCTCCAGTTCGGGTAGTAATTCCTTTAGTCTCATAAGAATGCTGTAAAACGGACCCACATCCCGTACACCGTACAAAAGCACTTTTCCTTCTGTCAAGCCAATCTCGGTAAGGATCTGGCGGTAAAGCAAGGCTGAGAAAACCGCCTGGTCACCGCCGGCCTCTGCCAGCAGTGCTTTTTGATCAAATTTGGCATAACTGACCAGGGTAAACCCCGATTTTGCTGCCTCATCCCGTTCCATCGGCCCATGGCACAAAAAAGTACCTTTCCCTTTGATTTTGAACAGGTCAGCCATCGTCACATGCCCACCGCCGGTCATATAAACCATCGATGGATTGTGTTGTGCCGGTCCGGTGATCCAGATGGCGTCTACATTCTGTTGGTTCATCAATCGTTCAAGGTCTTTTTTCATAATAATTCTCTCTTTAGGCTAAATTTCGTAACAGCTTGACTTGTTCCAGCAGGATCTCATCCTGCCCGGGCAGCACTGTGCGCGGATCAAGCACCACTTTGTCATTTTCTATTCGTGCGATGATCGGTGGGGTCGACTTCCGAAGGCGCGCCAGCAGGCTGTTGGGGTTTTTGGTCTCCAGCGCCAATAAAAATGTGTCCATTTCTTCTTCGGGCAGGCTTCCCCCGCCAATGGTTGATTTTCCAGGGATGACGGTTCCCTTCCCCAGGAACTCTCGCCATGCTTCGGCTCTCTGCCTGATCTGTGAGGGCGTCTGTGACAGCATCTGCCAGACAGGCACCTGGCTTTCAGCTTCATCTTTCAGGTAATGGGCCAGGGTGGCAGCTAAAGCTGCCAGGCATAATTTGTCCGGTCGTAAAGCACGCATTAATGGGTGCTTGCTGATCTTGGTCACCAGTTCCTGCCTGCCGGTGATGATCCCGGCTTGCGGGCCTCCCAGCAGCTTGTCTCCTGAGAAACACACCAGGTCAACATCTGCCGCCAGCGATTCCTGCACGGTGGGCTCGTGCGCAATGCAGTATCGAGCGGTATCCAGCAGGGCGCCAGAACCCAGGTCATGCAGCACTGGCGTATTGAATTGGTGCGCCAGCACAACGATGTCCTTCAGGGATGGCTCGGTGGTGAACCCGACCAGCTTGAAATTGGATTGATGGGCTACCAGCACAAGCGCAGCCCCTTCCTCCAGTGCTTTGCGGTAATCATCCAGGTGCACGCGGTTGGTGGTGCCGACCTCTACCAGGCGGGCACCGGACTGCCGCATGACATCCGGGATGCGGAAGCCCCCGCCGATCTCGACCAGTTGCGATCGCGAAATGATCACCTTCCTGTGATTTGCCAGGGCTGCCAGGCTGAGTAAAACTGCCCCGGCATTGTTGTTAACCACCAGTGCGGCTTCAACCCCCAGCAGAGATCTCAATAAGCTTTGCGCATGGACCGATCGCAAACCCCGTTTGCCGGTAGACAGGTCCAATTCCAGGCTGCTGTATCCACCGGCGGTTTCAACCACATGGCGCAGCACACCTGGTCCCAGTGGTGCCCTGCCAAGGTTGGTATGCAGGATCACGCCACTGGCATTGATCACCCCTTGCAGGGTGGGTTCCAGGATTTGTTCAATTTCATTCTTAATCAGGTTGATGATCTCAGCCTGGTCGGGGATGGACAATGTCTCATGATAATCCTGCCGGATATTTTGCAGGGTGTTGCGGATGCAGCTGAGGGTCAGCGGTTTTCCATAAAGCGGAATTAACAGGGAAACTTCAGGATCATTAAGCAGGATATCGACAGATGGAAGGTCGCTGAGGGCAGCCATGGGGTTCTATTCAGTTTGGTCAGGTTTCCAGCGGCTGCGTTCCCAGACGCGAATGAGCAGTTCGATCACGATGAATGCGCCAGCCAGGATGAAAGCCAGGCTGGAGTTTAACACATGACCCATTTGCAACCAGGCCAGCGATGAGCCATAGATCCCGAACCAGATCGCCTGCCGGATGATCACGTATTTATCGGCTGGCGGGGTGCTGGGAAAGCGCCGGTTAAGAAAATAGGTCACGGGCAGCATGGTACCGCTGAGTGCGATAACCCCCATGAAAAAGAACAACCATCGTGGACCCAGGGTGGGCAGGGTGGCGAAGATAACGATGGCCAGCCCGATCCAACCGCCCAGGGTGAGCACCAGGAACGTGACCAGGAAATCTTTGAATGTGTAGGGTAGAGGTGATTTGTTTTCCATATTACTGATTATTATAATCCATGCCTGGCAGACCCGGGTTTGGTTAAATTAAAAATATATAGGGGCTTTTTTCTCAATTTCCAGGCAGAATTGGCGCAAGTCTTGTCCAATTATTCTTTACAAATGATCATAATTTGGGCTTTTCTTTGGCCGCCTGGTTTGACGGCGCATTTAATCTATGTTAAACTACTAACCAGTTTATCTCATCCTGAGAGGTGGAGGGACCGGCCCTATGAAACCTCGGCAACCGCACACAAGCAGGTGCCAATTCCGGCAGAGCCATCCGACTGGCGATCTGGAAGATGAGGCGGCAGATGATCAACCAGCCTCTCAACTTTGAGAGGTATTTTTTTACGGGCACGATGAGGTCGTTTATGAAAACAGGAAACAAAAGAGACAGTCATTATTTGCATGCCTTGCACGAGCGGGTGCTGGTGTTTGATGGCGCCATGGGCACCAATTTGCAGGCTATGAACCTGGGTGAAAAGGAATACGGCGGGAAACAGTACCTCGGCTGTATTGATCACCTGGTCCTTTCCTACCCCCAGGCTGTCGCGCAGGTTCACCGCAGCTTCCTGGAAGCCGGCGCAGATGTGCTGGAAACAGATACCTTCCGTGCCAATCGCCTGACGCTTAAGGACTATGGCTTGGATTCAAGGGTGGTAGAGTTGAACTCGGCAGCAGCCCGGTTGGCACGTAAACTGGCCGATGAGTTCTCAACCCCCCAAAAGCCGCGTTTTGTGGCTGGTTCCATCGGGCCATCCGGCAAGTTGATCTCTACAGATGACCCCCAGATGTCTGATATCACCTTTGGTCAGCTGGTGGAACTGTACGAAGAGCAGGCGACCGGACTGATCGCTGGTGGGGTGGACCTGCTCTTGATCGAAACCTCCCAGGACATCCTGGAGGTTAAGGCTGAGATCCTTGGTATCCGTTCGGCTTGTCGCAAAGCAGGCGTTGATTTGCCCATCCAGGCCCAGGTCACCCTGGACCTCACCGGGCGCATGCTGTTGGGCACGGACATCAGTGCAGTATTGGGGATCCTTGAAGGCATGGATGTGGATGTGATCGGTCTGAACTGTTCAACCGGTCCCGAACACATGCGCGAGTCCATTCGCTACCTCTCCGAAAATTGCCGCCTGCCGATCTCCTGCATACCCAATGCCGGACTGCCGCTCAATGTCAACGGCGAAGCAGTCTATCCCATGACCCCCGGGGCATTTTCGGATAACCTGTTGGATTTCGTGGATACATTTCATATCAATGTTGTAGGCGGTTGTTGTGGCACCACGCCGGAACATATCCGCCTTTTGGCAGAAAATGTGAAAGACAAGAAGGTCGCCGACCGTTTGCCTGCTGAAATTTCTGCCCTGGCATCTCCCATCCAGGCGGTACCCATGCAGCAGGAACCTGCGCCTTTCCTGATTGGTGAGCGGCTTAACGCCCAGGGTTCGCGTAAATTCAAGCAAGCTCTGCTGCAGGAAGACTTCGATGCGATGTCAGTCATCGCCAGGGAACAGGTGGAATATGGTGCCCACGGCCTGGATGTCTGTGTGGCAGTCACCGAACGCACCGATGAAGCTCTGGCGATGCAGAAACTGGTAAAAAAGCTCTCGTTGGAGGTTCCCGTACCGTTGATCATTGACAGCACCGAGCTGGATGTGATCGAGACCGCCCTCAGAATTGCTCCCGGCAAATGCCTGGTCAACTCAACCAATCTTGAATCAGGTGAGGAGAAAGCCCGCAGGGTATTCTCACTAGCCAGGCAGTTCAATGCTGCGGTCATCATGCTGACCATCGATGAAAAAGGCATGGCCAAAACAGCTGAGCGTAAGGTGGAGATCGCCCAAAGGCTGCACGACCTTGCCCTGGCAAATTTCGGGCTTCAACCCCGCGACATGGTCTTTGACGTCCTGACCTTCACCCTGGCCACCGGCGACCAGGAATATGCCCGATCAGCCATTGAGACCCTGGAGGGTATCAAACAGGTCAAAGAGAAGCTGCCTGGGGTGCTCACCTCGCTGGGTGTCTCAAATGTCTCTTTCGGGCTGGCACCAGCCGCCCGCAAGGTGATCAATTCCGTGTTCCTCTTCCATGCGGTTCAATACGGTCTGGATATGGCGATCGTCAATCCAGCCCAGATCAAGCCCTATGCTGAGATCCCCGAAAATGAACGCGAACTGGCGGAAGCGCTGATCTTCAACCGCGGTTCGGACCCTTTGGGCGAGTTGATCACCTATTTCGAGTCCCGCGCACCTGAAGATTCCTCCTCCGCTTCAAAGCTTGATGAACTGGCACTCCTGCCGGTTGATGAACGTATCAGGCAGCGCATTATCCGCCGCCAAAAGGCTGATGTTGAAAAGGATATTGATGAACTTTTGGACCAGGATAAAACATCAAGGCGCTCAGATGCTGCGGTTAAGATCCTGAATGAGGTTCTACTGCCGGCAATGAAAGAGGTTGGCGATAAATTCGGGGCTGGCGAACTGATCCTGCCCTTCGTCTTGCAGTCTGCCGAGGTGATGAAGCGGGCTGTTGCCCACCTTGAAAATTACCTGGAACGGCAGGAAGGGGTCAGCAAGGGTAAGATCGTCCTGGCGACTGTCTATGGAGATGTGCATGACATTGGCAAGAACCTCGTAAAGACGATCCTCTCCAATAACGGGTACACCGTGGTTGACCTGGGCAAACAGGTGCCGGCAGAGTTGATCATCCAATCTGCTATCGATGAAAAGGTTGATGCCATCGGTCTCAGCGCCTTGCTGGTCAGCACCAGTCGCCAGATGCCGCTGATCGTCAATGAACTTGCCCGGCGAAAGTTGACTTTTCCGGTGCTGGTGGGTGGCGCGGCGATCAACCCCCGCTTTGGCTGGCGCATACTGAAAACTGAACAGGGCGATTACTATCCTCCCGGAGTGTTCTACTGCAAGGATGCCTTTGAAGGCCTTTCGACCATGGATGCCTTGACCGATCCACAGAGCAAACCCGGCCTGCTGGCCCAATTAAAGGCCAGGGCTGACCATGAGTTCAGCGCCCAGCACGAACGAAAGGTGGAGGAGCTTGTTCCCGGGCAGCGCTCAGATACCCCGCCTGCAGAATTTATTCCCCAACTAAGCAGTTGGGAAATAAGGGTCGTCTCTCATATGCCCCTGCAGGAAGTTGCCCTGCACATACCCAAGAATGAACTCTACCGCCTGTCCTGGGGTGCCAAGAATACTCATGGTGAAGCCTGGACCAGGCTGCAAAAGGAGTTTGATGACAGGTTGGAAAAAATGCTCAAGGATGCCGCTGAAAACAATTGGCTGCAGCCAAAGGCAGTCTATGGTTACTGGCCTTGCCAGGCTGAGGGGGATCGCCTGCTGCTGTATGATCCACAGGAACTGCTCAATGGCAGGCGTGAGGTTATCGAGACCTTTGACTTCCCGCGCCAACAAATAGCAGAGCATTTAAGCCTGGCTGATTACTTCCTGCCGGTTGGAACTGAAAAAATGGATGTTGTTCCCCTGCAGGTGGTCACTGTCGGCGGGATACCAACCCTCAAGTTTTCCGAACTCGAAGGCCGGGGTGAATATTCAGAGGCCTATTTCCTGCATGGGCTGGCGGTGCAGATGGCGGAAGCCACTGCAGATTACATTAATGACCATATCCGCCGCGAATTGGGATTGCAGCCCGGGCAGGGGCTGCGTTATTCCTGGGGCTACCCGGCGATCCCGGAGTTGGAAGATCACAGCAAGGTGTTTAAGTTGCTCCCTGCCGCTTCCGCCCTGGGTATGCAACTCACAACCGCTTACCAGCTGGTACCGGAGCAGTCCACAGCCGCCATCTTTGTGCACCACCCGGCAGCCAAGTATTTCAACACCGGTGCCAACCGGCTGGACCAGTTAACCAGGAAATGACCAGATGACCGGAACACCCATTTAGCACAAGGCTGTGTCACCTCTGGCTGGTGTATAACAATCTTGCGGGTCAGGGCAACCTTTCTGCTTTTTATAGGGTAAAATCCCTAGATACGAGGTTCATTATGAAAAAACATGCAATAACATTACTACTGGCTCTAATCATTTCCAGCCTGGTTTTGGCTGGTTGCACCGCCCCAACTGAGGTGGATACGACCGCCAAGACCCTGGTTGCGCAAACCCTGACTGCCATGGCAGCAGTGACTGAGGCACCTCAACCAACAGCCACACCAACTGTTGAGCCCACAGCGACATCAACCCCAACCCCCGAACCGACACCGGAGGTTTTATTGCCTTATGGGCCCGGCGATTTCCCGGTGGATGTCAACCCCTTGACCGGTCTGAAGGTTGCTGACCCGGAATTGTTAAACCGGCGCCCGATGTTGATCAAGGTCGCCAATTATCCTGCCATTGGCAGGCCGCATGCCGGGCTTTCCTTTGCTGATATCGTTTTTGAATACTACATTGGTGAAGGCCTCAATCGTTTTATGGCGCTCTATTATGGGCAGGACGCCACCCAGATCGGTCCAATCCGTTCAGGGCGCATGGTAGACCCTTACCTGACCATGATGTATGGTGGCGTTTTGGGTTTCAAAGGCGCTGATTCCTTTGTTTATTCACATATCGTCTCTCTGTTGGGTGATCGCGCCATCACCGGTTCGGAATATACCTGCCCGGCGATCTGTGATAATGGGGATGGTACAGTGATCAGCATTTTTGCTGATTCAACCGCCTTCGCTGACCTCCTTGAGGCACGCGCGATTGACAATTCCCGCCAGGAACTGGATGGCACGCGCTTTGACCCGCAAACACCTGCCGGTGGTGCCGATGGCAGGGAAGCGACTATTTCCTTTAATGTCCTGGATATTGGTCAATGGAAGTACGACCCGGCGTCGGGCAAGTACCTGCGCTGGATCGAGGAAACAGACGATAATCTGGATGTCACCATGATCCCACTCACTGATCGCGTCACCGGAGAGCAACTTGCCTTCTCCAATGTGGTTGTGTTGTTCGCTGATTACGAGGAATATGCCCCCACCTTGCATGACATTGACATCTGGGGCAATACGGGTGGGCAGAGGGCAGTCATCTTTCGTGATGGCCAGGCCTTTGACGTGAACTGGCGTTCTGTGGATGCGGCCTCGCCGATCAAGTTCACTGACAGTAACGGGGATTATTTTGCCCTCAAACCCGGCAATACCTGGATGGTCATTGTAGGCAGGTATTCATCCGTCGAAGTGACAGATGGCTCCTGGGATATATTCTTTTATCTCAACTGAAATTTTATGAAGACACTGGTCATATCCGACATTCATGCCAACCTGACCGCACTGGATGCAGTGTTGCAGGATGCCGGGAAATATGACCAGGTCTGGTGCCTGGGCGACCTGGTGGGTTATGGACCCGACCCCAACCAGTGCATCGATCGCCTGCGCGATTTACCCAACCTGACCTGCCTTTTGGGAAACCATGATGCGGCAGCGTTGGGGCTGATCGAGGTGGATGCTTTCAACTATGACGCCAGGCGTTCCCTGAACTGGCTCTCCACTGAATTGACCACCTTCAGCCGCCGTTTCCTTGAAATGCTGCCTGCCAAGGTGGCCTTGGATGGCATCACCCTGGCGCATGGCAGTCCCCGCAACCCGGTATGGGAGTATGTCATGGATCACAATGTGGCCAGGGCAAATTTTGACAAGTACGAAACGACAGCCTGCCTGGTGGGTCACACCCACATCCCGTTGGTCTTTACCCAGTCGCCTGACTCTGGCAGCACGGTTTTTTACCAGGAAGATGAGCATCAATTCAAAGCAGAGACAAAGTGCATTATCAACCCCGGGTCGGTTGGGCAGCCCCGCGATCGCGACCCGCGGGCCTCATACCTGGTTTACGACGATGTCACCCGAATGTGGCAGAATCACCGTGTAGCCTACGACTTTCGCATTGTCCAGGAGCGCATCCTGGATGCCAGGCTGCCGATCAAGCATGCCCACCGCCTGGGCGAGGGAATTTGATCCAATTCCTGCCTTGATTCTAGCGATTTGTGCTATATTACTCAGTAACGGAACAATTCTGAACCCTTCAGCGTCAGAGTATCATAAAGAAAGTTCATAAGGAGAAAAAGATGAAGAAGATTTGGATACTTTTAATTATTGGAGTACTTTTCCTGACTGGCTGTAGTGCCAGGAGTGAAGACAGGTCATTGACTGTATTTCCACAATCAGCTCCAGAGTATGAGATGCCGGCTGCAGAAGAGTCTTACTACGAAGGCGAAAAAAGAGAAGCCTCAAGCAGTTATGATAATGTCACCAACGGCAGCGGCGTGGATGCCAGCTCGGTCGAACGACTGGTGATCAAAAATGCCAGCCTGTCGGTGGCTGTTGCTGACCCGGTTGCCTCTATGGATGCGATCAGCCTGATGGCTGAAGAGATGGGCGGTTTCCTGGTTGGCTCCAACATGTACAAATACCAGTTGTCAACCGGTGTTGAAGTGCCGCGTGCATCGATCACCATCCGTGTACCATCTGAGCGTTTGGATGAAGCCATGACCAGGATCAAAGCAATGGCTGCAGACCCGAAAACCGGTGTTCTCAGTGAAAGTGTGTCCGGTCAGGATGTCACTGCTGAATATACCGATTCAAAATCAAGGTTGAAGAACCTCCAGGCAGCGGAAGAACAACTGGTTGAACTGTTGGACTCTGCCAAAGATCTTCAATACACGCTCGAGATCTTCCGTGAGTTGACCAGCATTCGCGGCCAGATCGAGGTCTTACAGGGCCAGATCAAGTACTATGAAGAGGCTGCCGCCTTGTCCTCCATCGCTGTTGATCTGGTAGGCGAGGAATCCCTGCAACCGATCGAGATCGGTGGCTGGAAGCCCAAGGGTATTGCCAAAGATGCCATCCAGGCATTGATCAAAGCCTTACAGGGACTTGGGACGGCACTTATCTGGTTTGGCCTTTACTGCCTGCCCTTCCTGATCCCGTTGGGTGTTGGTGTCTACTTCCTGGTCAAGGGCATCCGCAAAGCCAGGGCTAAGCGGAAAGCTCGCAAAGAGGCAGAAGCCATTCTTTCTTCGGCCCCGTCTGTAACAGGTGAGAAGTAGTAATTAGGCTCTCTAAAATATAAACAACCGGTACTTTGTAAGTGCCGGTTGTTTTTTATTATGGAGCTTATGAACCTTTCCAGGCTCTAATGATGGCTTCCCTGGAGATCGGACCTTCCCTCACAATGACTGGTTCATCGCCGCTGCAGTCCACCACGGTTGAGGCAGTCTCATTTTTTTCTGCCCCATCGTCCAGGATCAGCTCAACCTTGCCCTTGAATTGGTCGATGATCTCGGAAAAGACCGTCAGGTTGGCAGAGCCCGAAAGGTTGGCGCTTGTTGTCGCAAGGGGGCCGGTTGCCATGAGCAGGCTGCACAGAGCTGCATGGTCAGGCATGCGGATGCCCACACTCGGGTATGCGGAAATCAGACCCGGCAGGCTCTCATGCTTGGGCAGGAGCAATGTCAGCGCACCCGGCCAGAATGTCCTGGCAAGATGGGCGGCTCTTGGGCTGATGCTTGCTGTGACAGATGCCAGTTGAGTGATTTCACCGATCAGGATTGGGATGGCTTTCTCGGGAGCTCTTTGTTTGACCTCGTAAATCGCCTGGATGGCTGTTTCTTTCCATGGGTCGCAGGCAATGCCAAACACTGTATCAGTTGGAAAAATGATCAACCTGCCGGTCTGTATCACCCACTTGGCAGCTTTGACCATTTCAGGGTCGTTTATGGCTCCGATCAAAGTCTTTTTCATGCGCTCCGCTCGATACCCACCAGGCGGTCTTTCCCCGCCAGGTCCTGGTATAACTTGATTTTATCCTTGGGCAGCTGTTTCTTTGCCAGGGCAAGGACCTGTTCGCCTTGCGTTTCTTCAATTTCCAGAAGACACAAGCCGGGTGTGCATAACCTCCCGTCCAGTTGTCCAAGCAGCCGCTCAATGAGGTCCAGGCCTCTCTCGCCGCCATCCAATGCAAGCCTCGGTTCATACCCGATGCTGTTGACCGCTGCCAATTTGTGGGTCGGGATGTAGGGCAAATTGGCACAGACCAGGTCAAAATCCTGTCCGATCCCTTTCAACAGGTCTGCCTGTAAAAATCTGATTTGCCCCTGCACCTGGTGGGCGCTTGCATTCATCCTCGCCAAGTGCAATGCCTCCGGGCTGATTTCTGTGGCTGTGACCTGCAAATCGGGGAAGCGCTTTGCCAGGACGATGCCGATGCACCCACTTCCGGTGCCCAGGTCAGCAGCTCTCCGGTAGGCGGGGTGTTGGGTTAACCATTCGATTGCCTTTTCGACCAGCAATTCTGTCTCCGGGCGCGGGATGAGGACTTTGGGCGATACTTGGAATGTGTACCCGAAGAATTCCTGTTTCTCCAGGATATATGCCAGCGGCTCGCCACTCACCAGCCTCTGCCAGGCAGCAGTGATCATTGCGGCTTGATGTTCCTCCAGCTGGAATTCGGGGTAGGCTAACAGCCAGGATTTT
>CAYSZB010000019.1:20575-37648 GCA_964435475.1 uncultured Anaerolineaceae bacterium
TGCGGCTTGATGTTCCTCCAGCTGGAATTCGGGGTAGGCTAACAGCCAGGATTTTTCCTGCTCTAAACAATGGCTTGCCACAACCAGGAATATTTCCCCCGGTGTGTCCAGTCCCCTCGGTGTCTCGCTAATTAAGCTCTTCTTGAGTTCCTGGAGTTCGATCTTACTCATCGGTGTCGATGGTTGCCAGCCGCTCGGCTTCATCTGTCAGGCGCAGTTCGTTTATGAAATAATCCAGTTCAGTGCCGCTGAGTACGCCATTCAGGTTGTAGGAAGAGAGGTTGATGCGGTGATCGGTGATCCGGCTCTGGGGAAAGTTATAAGTGCGGATTTTCTCAGCGCGTTCACCCGAGCCGATCTGGCTGCGCCGGGTGGCATCCTGTTCTGAGTTTTGTTTGGCCAGCTTGATCTCATACAGCCTGGCGCGTAAAATGCCCATTGCCCGCAGCTTGTTTTGCAGCTGGGAGCGTTCATCCTGGCAGGCGACCACCATACCGGTCGGGATGTGGGTCAGGCGGATGGCGGTCATGTTCTTTTGCACATTCTGTCCGCCAGCCCCGGCTGATTTGAAAACATCGATCTGGATATCCGAGTCAGGAATGTCAATCTCGACCTCGTCCACCTCCGCCAGCACTGCCACGGTCACGGTGGATGTGTGAATCCGTCCCTGCGCTTCGGTCTCGGGCACGCGTTGCACACGATGCACACCGGATTCAAATTTCATGCGCGAGAAAGCCCCTTTTCCCTTGATCGAGAAGATAACTTCTTTGATGCCGCCAATCCCTGTCTCATTGCTCGAGATAAGCTCGGTTTTCCAGCGTTTCAGCTCGGCGTAGCGGGAGTACATACGGTACAGGTCTGCGGCAAACAGGCCGGCCTCATCGCCGCCTGTCCCGGCGCGGATCTCCATGATGACGTTGCGCTCATCACGCGGATCTTTGGGTACCAGCATATCCTTCAATTCTTTTTCACTGGCAGCCAGTTGCTCCTCAAGCTCGTGCAATTCCATTTCTGCCATTGCATAGAGTTCCCCATCCGCCGATTGCATGAGTTCCCGTGTCTCTATGATCCTTGTGTTTAATGACAGGTATTCTTGCGCTTCTCTCACCACTGGCTCAAGGTCTGACCGTTCCTTGGAAAGTTCGATCAATGCCTGCCGGTCTTTTCCGGGTTCGGCAAGCTGCTTTTCGATCTCATCAAACCGGTCAATAATGCTTTGTAATTTTTCCAACATAAATACGTTCCTTAAGTGTTAATTGCGTTCGGATTATACCACTGAGGGATTAAGAGCCTGTTCTAAAGATCATGTTTCCTGGAGATTTTATAAGGTAGAATTCTCCCTATATGATCACACACAAGGATTGTCCTACCCGATGAAAGATTGCCTTTTCTCCATCGTGTCCTCTGATCTGCATACCCAGCCGGGTCATCCCGAGTCAGCTGCCAGGTTTTCCAATCTCCTGCAGTGGACCGATTGCCCGCCTTATGTGGGCATGCACCACATCACCCCTCAGCCAGCCAGGAATGACGACCTCCTGCGGGTACATACCCCGGACATGCTGCTTGCATTAAGGATCGCCTGTGGTATGGGCTTGCACCAGATCGAATATGCCCCGACCTATGTGGGAGGGAGTTCCTATGAAGCGGCCTTAATGGCTGCCGGAGCCACCCTCGAACTCAACAGGCAGGTCTTACAGCCTGCTTCCCCTGCCAGGCGCGCTTTTGCCATCGTCCGTCCGCCCGGTCACCATGTGGACCGCGAGCATCCGGCAGGTTTTTGCCTGCTCAACAACCTGGCAGTGGCTGTGGCGGATGCCCTCGAAAGCGGTTTGCAGAAAGTGGCCATCATCGACTTTGATGCCCATCACGGCAATGGCACACAGAATATATTTCTGGATGACCCCCGTGTCGGCTTCTTCTCAATGCACCAGGAGGGTATCTATCCCGGATCTGGGGGACTTGATGAGATTTGCCTGGTTCAGAAAAGAATTATCAACCTGCCCCTGCCTCCAAATTGTGGGGATGAGGTCTTTGATCTGGTTTCACAAAGTATTCTCAAGCCCTGGTTGCAGCACCTTCAACCGGATATGATCTTTGTTTCGGCTGGTTTTGATGGGCATTTCAATGATCCCTTGACCGCCTTGAATTACTCGACGGCTGGTTTTTATGACTTTTCCAGGCAGATCATTGAATTTGCTGAGCAGTTCAGCTCTGGTCGCGTCTTGTTTGTCCTTGAGGGTGGCTATGACGCCCGGGACCTTGCCGAAAACTCCCAGGCGGTTTTGTGCGCGTTGGTGGGGGGCGATAAATACCCCAATAGCAATGGGCAGAGCCAGCATAAACCAGTGAACGTTACCGATCGCATCAGGTTGCTCGTCAAGCTGCACGAACTCGCCTGATACTATGTAAAGGAACTTATTGGAACTTTATTTCATACGCCATGCGCAGTCAGAGAATAATGCCATCTGGTCTGCCAACCCTAACGAGGAACTGCGCAAAGCAGACCCCAGCCTGACACCGATCGGCTTTCAACAGGCCGGATTGGTGGCAGATCTTTTAGCCGCACCTTACACCAGGCAGGAAATGGACTGGGACCCCCATAACCGCCAAGGATTTGGCCTGACCCATCTTTACTGTGGTCTGATGGAAAGGGCACTCCTTACCGGCACGATCATCTCCCGTAAACTCGGTTTACCTTTGGTTGGGCGGCTCGACTTTCATGAAGCGGGCGGCATCTACCTGGCAAGGGTGGTTAATGGCCAGGAGGAAGTTGATATTTTACATGGCCATACCCGGGACTACCTTGACCGGACATTCCCCGACCTTGTAAAACCGGCTGGGATCGCTGATCATGGCTGGTGGCGAGGCGGTATGGAAACCCGTGAAGAGAAACTTCTGCGTGCAAAGCTAATTGTTGACTTTTTGATCCAGGCACATGGTGGTACCTCGGACCGGGTCGGCATCATTACCCATGGCGGGATCTATAAATCGATCTTTCGCACTTTCTTCCAGGTTGCTCCTGAAACGCTCTTTTCCGTCCTTCTGAATAATTGTTCGCTCAGCCGCCTGGATGTGGACGAAAATGGGGTAACATTGATGTACCAGAACCGTGTCGATTTCTTACCGACAGAATTGATAACTTAAAATGGCAGAAACAAAACAAAATAAAAATGTGATTAAGGTCCGGGCTGCAGAACCCGCAGATGCCCGCCTGGCCTCAAAACTGCTCTTCCTGTCTTTCCCGGATTTCTCTACCTACGGACCGGGATTGAACAAGGATGAGCGTGCAAAGAACATTTACGAGAAGACCTTCCCCCTCGAAAAACACCGCTTCAGTTATAAAAACGCCCAGGTTGCTGAAATTCACGGCCAAAAAGCCGGCCTGGTGGTGAGTTTTAAAGGCCAGCTCAGACGTAGGTTAAATTTCAGGCTTGCGCACCTCTTGTTGAAGGCTTACCGTGTAAAAGGCAAATGGGTCCTGTTGCGACGCCTGTTTCCCATGACGTTCATGGAAGAAACCCGGCGCGATGACTGGGTTCTGAGCAACATTGCGGTCCTGCCAAAACACCAGGGGCAGGGTGTCGGCAAAGCCCTGCTTAAAGCTGCTGAAAAACAGGCCAGGGCTGATGGCTGCAAAAGGATGGTGGTGATGGTGGGTATTCAAAACACCAATGCGCGAAAATTCTTTGAACATTTAGGTTACAAGGTGACTGCCATCGGCCTGGAATCCAACCGCAGGGTGAAAATGTTTGGCCCCGGCTATCACCGTATGGTCAAAAAGTTGTGACCAACAAATTCTAAACGGAATATACCATCATGCCCATTTATGTAAATATCCTGATCATTGCCATCCTTTTCTTTTTTAATGCCATATTCGCGATGTATGAGATCGCCATGGTCTCAGCCCGCAAAACCCGCCTCGAACAGCGTGTTGAGGAAGGCAGCAAGGGCGCCAAAGACGCCCTTGAGTTGCTGGCAGATCCCAACCAGCAGTATCTGTCCACCGTGCAGATCATGATCACCCTGATTGATACTCTGGCGGGTGGCATTGGTGGCGCTTTGATCTCGCGGCCTTTTGCTGAAGTACTGAAAAAGATCCCCTGGCTTGAATCTTCTGCCGACACCGTTTCATTGATCCTGGTGGTCATTATCATCACCTATTTTTCGATCGTCCTGGGCGAACTGATCCCCAAAAGGTTGGCGGTCAGCAAACCGGAAAATGTGGTCACAAGGCTATCCCCGGCCATCAAAGCCCTCACCCGCATCTTCAGACCTTTGACCAGGTTATTGAGTGCATCCACGAATTTGGGTTTAAAGTTGTTTCGCATCAATACCGACAGGGAACCTTCCATCACAGAAGATGAGATCAGGGTCATTATTCAACAGGGCAGGGACATTGGCATCATTGAAGATGCCGAAAAGGACATGGTCTCAGGGGTGTTCCGCCTTGGCGAACGCACAGTCAATGCCTTGATGACCCCCCGCACGGACCTGGATTGGATCGACCTGGAAGACACAGAAGAAGAGATCAGGCAGTCCATCCTGACCAGCCAGTTCTCAAAGATCCCGGTAGCCCGGGGCGACCTGGACCACATCGAGGGCATCCTGGAGATCAGGGACCTGGTAGGCATGGATTTGGGCAGCGCTGACCTGTCGATCGAAAAGCATCTTAAGCAGCCCCTTTTCCTCCCCGAAAGCATGCAGGCTCTCGATGCCCTGGAAAGCTTCAAGACCACAGGCATTCATAATGCACTCGTGGTTGATGAATATGGTGGCATTTTGGGCCTGGTTACCCTTTATGACATCCTTGAGGCGATTGTTGGTGATATTCCCCAGAATGAGACGGACAAGGACCAGGAAGCTGTGCAGAGGGCGGACGGCTCTTGGCTGTTTGATGGCATGATCGCCATCGATGAACTGAAAGAGATCCTGGATATTGATCATTTCCCGGATGAAGAGCGGGCAGGCTACCAGACCCTCAGTGGCCTGATCATGTCACACCTGGGCGCGATCCCCAAAGCTGGCCAATTCTTTGATTTGGGCAGGTATCGCTTTGAAGTGATGGATATGGATGGCAGGCGGGTGGATCGGGTCTTGGTTGAATTAACCGAATCAACCGCCAACGCCCCAACCCATTCAAACGAAGTTCTGTAAATTAAATCCTGGAAGTCCAGCGGGCAAACAGTGCATGGGATAATAAATGCCCGCCGCTTTCCTCAACCGTTGCCAGTTCTCCACAGGTGATCCTGCCTTTGTGGTCAACTACCATCTCCTGCATCGCCTGGTAGGTGATCAGGGCTGAAGCCTGGATCGCATAGGCGGTCAGCACAACGAAGCACGCATGGTCTGAAAGCACATCGTGGCAGGCACTGACCAATTCAGGCAGGTTCTTGTAAAAATCCCACACCTTGCCTTCGCTGCCTCGCCCAAACTTGGGCGGGTCGAGGATCAAGCCATCATAGCGGTTGCCCCGCTTGGCTTCCCGTTGGACGAATTTGACTGCATCCTCGGCGATCCAGCGCACAGCTTTGTCACCTAACCCGGAAAGCGTCAGGTTGTGGTTTGCCCAGGTCAGGGCATGTTTCGAACTGTCCACGTGGGTCACCTCTGCCCCTGCTGCTGCTGCCGCCAAAGTTGCCAGGCCGGTATATCCAAAAAGGTTCAGCACTTTAGGCGGTTTGGCGCTCCCGCTGATCTGTTCGCTGATCCAATCCCAATGGCTGGCCTGCTCAGGAAAAACCCCGATATGGCGCGAGGTGCCCAGCTGCACCTGGAATTTCAAAGACCCATAGCGGATCACCCACGTTTTTGCCATTCCCTCCTCTGATGTCCAGTGACCGCCATATTCCTTCTGCTCCTCCTGCATGCGGGCGTTTGCTTTTGCCCACTCCTTGCCCGGCAGTGTCGGTTTCCAGATGACTTGTGGCTCTGGTCGGATCAGGGTGTAAGGTCCAAAACGCTCAAGCGTTTTACCGTTGCCGCTGTCCAGCAGTACATAATCCTGCCAGTTTCTGGCGATCTCAATTTCAATTTTCGGTTGCTCAAGCTGTTTGGCCATAAATGATTTACTGTCCTTTTCAGAGGATGAACTGGTTATGTGATTATAATTCAAGCAAACGGATAAATGGAGTGTGGGATGGACTTTGATGCATTGATTGAGCGCAGGCAGACGAAGAGTTTGAAATGGTGTTTGTATGACCATGACGTGATACCACTATGGGTGGCGGACATGGATTTTCGCTGCCCGCAAGTGGTGCTGGATGCGCTCAAAGATCGGGTTGACCAGGGCATTTTGGGCTATGACCTTCCCCCGGATGAATTGGCACCGCTCATCGTAGAGCGCATGAAGCGCCTTTACAACTGGGATATTGCCCTCACAGATGTCAGTTTCGTCCCTGGATGCGTCACGGGCTTTAACCTGGCCTTGCGCGCTTATTGTCAACCCGGTGATGCGGTGCTGGTTCAGACGCCGGTCTATCCTCCATTTCTTTCAGCACCCCAATCGCATCAACTCCGCCGCATCGATAATCCTTTAAGAGAAATGGAGGGCGGCAGGTGTGAGGTCGATTATGATCTCTTTGAAGAACAGATCATCCGGGAGCATGGAAAACTTTTCATCCTCTGCAATCCCCATAACCCGGTGGGTCGGGTTTTTACCAGGAATGAGTTGCAGCGCATGGCAGAGATCTGTGCTGCCCATGATGTGCTCATCTGTTCGGACGATATCCACTGCGACCTGATTTTTGATGGCTTTCAGCACATTCCCATGGCGTCCACGTCTCTGGATGCCGCCCACCGTACCATCACCCTGATCGCTCCCAGCAAGACCTTCAACATTGCCGGTTTGCATGCTTCCGTAATGATCATCCAGGATGATGAACTTAAAGAAAGGATGTGCTCAGCCCGCAAGGGTTTGGTCGGCAACCCGGGTTCACTTAGCCTGGTGGCAGCTCTGGCAGCATACCAGCATGGGCAGCCCTGGCTGGAGGAAGCCCTGGCTTACCTCGAAGCCAACCGCGATTGGCTGGCAGAGCAGGTCGCCGCAAAAATGCCCGGCATCCGCATGTTCAAACCCGAAGGCACCTTCCTGGCCTGGTTGGACTGCCGGCAGCTGCCTTTGCCGGGCGACCCCTATCATTTCTTCCTTGAAAACGCCCGCGTAGGGCTGAACAATGGCCTGGAATTTGGTGAGGAAGGCCGCGGTTTCGTCAGGTTCAATTTTGCTTCACCGCGCAGTCTCCTGGAGGAGGCTTTGAAACGAATGCGGCAGGCCTTGCATTCAGCAGGTGTTACTGGATATTAAAAAAGACTGGATTAAAAGCAAAACAGACCGCGCAGGTCTGTTTTGTTTGGTTCGCTGGATGTAATTTACTCCAAAATGATCACATCGGCAGCCTGTTTGCCCTTTGGACCTTCTTCGATGGAGAACTCTACGCTTTGGCCTTCTTTCAACCGTTTGTATCCTTCCATTTGGATTGCAGAAAAGTGCACGAAAACATCGTCACCTTCCTCCTGGCCAATAAATCCGTACCCCTTGGGTGCGCTGAACCATTTGATAGTGCCCTTGTAACGGTCAGTCATGTCCTTTTTTATTACTCCACTTTCTTGTTTAATGATATATTTCGCACAAAGTAGGTGCTAAATAAATTTATCATTTTACTTAATGCCTGTCAAGGAAAAACGCTCTAAACAGATAAAAATGGTCATATTTAACAGTTTTCATGAAAGGTTTGTTGATGGAAAAGATCAGTGATCAGCGCTACCTCAAAGGTCAGCAGTATCATGACCCGCGCAACTTGAACGCCCGGATTAAGATTCACACGCTGTTCAGCACGGCAAAACAGCCGTGGAATGATTTTGTTTTTTCAAATATCATGCTTGAGGATGGGATTTCGGTACTGGAATTGGGCTGTGGTAATGCGATGCTTTGGCAGGAAAAGGCTTCAGAGGTCATACCAGGCTGTAATGTGTGCCTCTCCGATCTGTCATTTGGTATGATCACCACTGCTGCTTCCCGGTTGAGGATTCACCCAAATTACTCATTTATCGTGTCTGATTCGCAACAGGTTCCCTGCCAGTCGAGGTTGTTTGATCGCGTGATTGCCAACCATATGCTGTATCACGTCCCGGATATTGACTGCTGCATCAGCGAAGTCAAACGGGTGCTCAAGCCGGGAGGGGTGTTCATGGCAGCGACCAATGGCGAGCAGCATATGTCGGATCTCTATGACCTGGTCAGTGAATTTGAGCCGGCCTACCAGCCCTCCGAGGTCAAGCACAAGCGCTTTAGCATTGAAAATGGTGTCTCATTCATCCAACCCCATTTCCGATACGTCTCATTCATTCCATATATCAGTGACCTGGTTGTCACGGACGCCACCCTGCTGGCAGATTATGTTTTTTCAATGTGGGATACGACTGCGGTCATCAACAATGAGCGCTATTTGCAGCTTATTAATTTCTTCCAGGCGCGCATTGATCGCCTTGGGTCGATCTTCATCCGCAAATTCACCGGCATTTTCATTGCCGCGGATGACCCCGCTGCATTCTCGTCAATCAGCGTTTTGCAGGCAGAGTAATAGTTGCCTGGTGGCTCCTGTCGGTTCCTGCCCGCTGATGGCCAGCACCGGTCGCTCAAAAATTTCTTCTGACATGCCTGGGTCACTGATCCCAAGCGGGATCATATCCGCAGGCAATTGGCTTTCGAGCAGGTACCCGACTGCCCCTGCTGTGTTTCTCACCACTTCGATCATGAAATCAGCGGACGCTGCATAGTACGTTTCAGAGTTTGCTGTTCTTTTTAAATCAAATATCTCGTTTAGGGCAATCCTGAGGTCTGACCCGTCGCCATAAGAGACGAGCACGATTGGTAGGTCATAAACTTCACTTTCCTCGCTGAATTCCGCCAGGTCCGACCACCAGGTATATTCCCCGCTCATCATTTTGCTTAGGCTATCCATGCTTATTGCGTTAAGTGGGTTGCCGGGTGTGGTGATAAACACAATCCGTTCATCTGCCAGAACCGAGACATGCTCTTCACTGGGGTTTTTGAAACCAAAACGGATCAGTAAATCGCTTTCCGCAGGGTCGAGTTCTGGTGTGGGTCTCACCTCGACGATGACCCCGGCATTGGTCAGGTTGCCAGCGCACTCCTCTATCCTGGGGATCCAATGATTTGTAGCGGTAGAAAGCTGGATGCGGATGACTTTGGGCTGTTCAGAAGCCTCATTTCCAGGAATTACAGAACATCCTGCAGTGAGGATCAGCATTAAAACGAAAACTAATCTGCAAATCTTAGCGTACATGATGAATGATGAATGTCACGGTTGCCACCAGGATGCAGTAGATCGAAAAGTAGGTCAGGGGTTGCCTGGTGATGAATCGCATCAGCCAGCGGATGGATAAATATCCCACCACCCCGGAAACAACGAACCCGATCACCATCACCGGCAGAAATTGTGCAAGATTGGCGACATCCAGCAGGTCCAGCGCTCCCATCAGTCCGGCAGCCAGCATGATCGGGATGGATATGATAAAGGAGAACTTTGCTGCCGCTTGCCGGTTCAGGTTTCTCAACAAGCCGCCTGAAATGGATGAACCTGAGCGCGAAATGCCCGGGAAAATAGCCAGTGCCTGGAACATCCCGATGATCAGCGCATCCAGGAAATTCATATCCTCAGTCGCGCGCACCTTTTTGCCAACCCATTCTGCAACCGCGATCAGTACGGCAGTCACCAACAGGAAGACCACCACCAGGTAGGGGTTGGCGAAGGCTGCTTCAACTTTGTCCTTCAAAAAAAGTCCAGCGATTCCCGCCGGGATGGTTGCCAAAATCATCAGCCAGCCGACCTTATACTCATGGGTCTTGAATGGTGTTTTGGCTGCAATGCCGGCAATAAAGCCCTTGATGATTGCCCGGATGTCTCTGGCAAAATAGACGATCACCGCCACCAGCGTGCCCATCTGTACCAGCACATCAAAAACAAATGCCTGGTCAGCCGACAGTTCCCATTCGAGCCAGTACGGCACTAAAACAAGATGTGCCGAACTGGATATCGGCAGAAATTCCGTCAACCCCTGGACGATTCCCAGAATAATGGCTTGAATAATGGTCATGATTCGATCTTTTCCTCTTTCTGTGCGGTGTGGTCATAAAGGGTGTGCAGGACTTCATCTGCAAAGCTGTCAAACGACCCATTAAGGATCGCCTGGCGCATCGATCGGGCAAGGTCGAGCAGCATGTGTATGTTATGGATCGAAAGCAGGGTTGAAGCCAGCATTTCCTTGCTGCGGATCAGGTGGCGCAGGTAACTGCGCGAAAAGTGCTGGCAGGCGTAGCAGCTGCACTGCGCATCGATCGGCGCAGGGTCTTCAGCAAACCGGGCGTTCAAAAGATTGACCCGTCCCCTGAGCGTCATTGCTGTGTTGTGGCGTGCCAGCCGCGTGGGCAGGACGCAGTCGAAAATATCGATCCCCCGCCTGACGCCTTCCACCAGGTCTTCAGGTGTACCGACCCCCATCAGGTAGCGCGGTTTATGCTCCGGCAGAACCTGGTTGACGATCTCGATCGTCCGGTACATGTCGCTTTTGCTTTCGCCGACCGACAAACCACCGATCGCATTGCCCGGGAATTCCATCCGGGCGATCGTTTCAGCCGACAAAATTCGCAGGTCAGGAAAAACTCCTCCCTGCACGATCCCGAACAGTGCCTGGTCATCGCGCTGCTTTGAATTCAAACAGATCTCTGCCCATTTATGGGTGCGCTGCATCGCTTTTTGCACGTATTCCCGGTTGCTGGGGTCGGCACATTCGTCAAAAGCCATGATGATGTCCGCCCCCAGTTCTTCCTGGATGCGGATGGCGCTTTGCGGGGTCAGGCGCTGCATCGAGCCATCGATATGGCTCTTAAAAGTGACCCCCTCCTCGTCCACTTTACGCATTTCATTGAGTGAGAACACCTGGAAGCCCCCTGAATCGGTCAGGATGGGGCGCTCCCAGTCCATGAAGCGGTGCAGTCCGCCCATCTTGGCGATCAATTGTGAACCGGGCCGCAAGTGCAGGTGATACGTGTTGGCGAGTACCAGGCCCGCATCCAGCTCCCGAAGTTGGGCAGGTGTGACGGCTTTAACCGTAGCCTGGGTGCCCACCGGGGCGAAGATCGGCGTCTCGATCGCACCATGCGGTGTGTGGAAAACGCCAGCCCGTGCTGCTCCACTTTGTGCGATCAGGTCAAATTCGAACATAAGCATCCATCATCGAAAATAATGTCAAATAACTGCCTTGCAAATTATACCCTTTGAGCTTCAAATGTTTGGTGCTCTGAACGTAAATAAATATTTCTAAAAATTTGACAAAAATTGCTTGATAACATGGCTCTGCGGGGATATACTTGATGCCTATGGAGATCAATACATACTCAACCTGGCTCGAGATTGACCTGAATGCCATTCGCAGCAATGTCGCCCTCATCCAGCAGAAAACCGGCAAAGAGGTTATGGCGGTCATCAAAGCCAATGGCTACGGTCATGGTGCCATACCCTCAGCCCAGGCAGCGGTCAAGGGTGGCGCCACCTGGTGTGGTGTTGCCCGCATCGAGGAAGCCCTGGCGCTGCGTAAAGCCGGCATCTCCTGCAGGATCATGGTCCTGGGTTATACCCCGCCCGCCAAGGTCATTGAAGCCATCGAGCAGCGTATCACTGTCGCCATCATCGATACCGACCTCACTGCCGAGTACCTGAAGTATGCCAACTTGAACGGCAACCGCCTGGATGCCCACATCAAGGTCGAGACTGGCATGGGCAGGTTGGGTATGCTTCCCGGGCAGGTGCCGGATTTTCTGCGCAGTCTCAAGGGCAGCAACATCGATGTCAGCGGTATCTTTACCCATTTCCCTAGGGCGGATGAACCCCGCTCCCGGGATACCCTGGCTCAGCTCAAGACCTTTAAATCCTTACTCAAGCAATTGGAGGCGGATGGCTTGAAACCCCGTATCGTGCATGCCGCAAATTCTGCCGCCATGCTCAATTTCCCAGGCACATGGTTTGACCTGGTCCGCCCGGGAAATGCCATCTTTGGCCTGCACCCATCCCCCGAAACGCATCTTCCGGGTGATTTCCTGCCTGCCCTCCAGTGGAAGGCGCGCATCACTTCCCTGCGCCTCACCCCGCCGGGTCGCAGCATCAGTTACGGTTCAATGTACCGCACCACCCATGATGAGCGTATTGGCGTCATCCCCATCGGTTATGGTGATGGTTTCCGCCGCGTGGATAAGCAGGAGGTCCTGGTACACGGTAAACGTGCCAAGGTGATCGGTCGCGTTTGTATGGATCAATGCATGCTGCAGCTCGACGATATCCCCGAAGCCCGCGTGGGGGATGAGGTCATCCTCCTGGGTAGCCAGGGCAGCGGGCAGATCACTGCCGAAGAGATAGCCAAACGCTGGGGGACGATCAACTACGAGGTGGTTTGTGGTCTGGCAGACCGCCTGCCGAGGATTTATAAGGAATGACAAAGACCATCAGGGCGGAATTCCATTTTCATACCATCTATTCCCACGATAGCCTGGTCAGGATCCCGGAGTTGCTGGATGCCTGCCAGAAAAAGGGCATCGATCGCATCGCCATCACCGACCATGATGCCATTGCTGGTGCCCTGGAAGCCAAAGAACTAGACCCCGAGAGGGTGATCGTTGGCGAAGAGATCCAGACCTCGGAAGGTGAGATTCTGGGCTATTACATGACCGAATTGGTTCCACACGGTCTGACGCCCATGCAGACGGTTGAAGCCCTCAAAAAACAGGGTGCCGTCATCAGCATCGCCCATCCTTTTGATGATCACCGCCTGGCTTTTTACCTTTCAGCTTCCTTTATGGAGATACTCCCTCATATCGATGGTATTGAGGTTTTCAACGCCCGCTGCCTGGATCCACAATATAATGAAAAGGCGTACGCATTTGCTGAAGAACATGGGTTGTTGAAGTTCGCCGGTTCTGATGCGCATAGTTTAATAGAGCTGGGCAGGGCAAACCTCCTGCTGCCGGAATTTCATGATGCCGATACCCTTAGGCTTGCCATGCGGTCTGCAAAATTTACCGGTGGCTTGTCTGCCGCCTGGGTCCACCTGATCTCAACCTACAGCAAGGCGGTTAAAGGACTCAGCCACGCCGAGGGCGAAACCGGTGGCAGCTGACCCTGGGCAGGTTGGAAAAAATTGCGTATTTTCACTGTATAACAGTGAAACACTGGTGAAATTTGGGAGGTGAAAACTGATGCGCAGTGAAAAAGAAATGCTTGACCTGATCATCAATGCCGCCAGGGATGATGATCGTATCCGTGCCGTCATCCTCAGTGGTTCGCGTACCAACCCCGACGCGCCCAAAGACTTCTTCCAGGATTTTGACGTCGTCTACGTCGCCACGGATATCCAACCCTACATCCACAACCTGGACTACATCCGGCAGTTTGGTGACCTGATGATCCTGCAGCTGCCGGATGAAATGGGCTCCCCTGAACCCAAAAAACACCCTGGATATTGCTACCTGATGCAGTTCATGGATGGCAACCGCATCGACCTGACCTTTTATCCTCTGGATAAATTTCCTGAAATGGTGTGGGAGGGTTTCAATGTAGTCCTGCTGGACAAGGATGGATACCTCTCCACCTTGATCCCGCCCGGTAAAAAAGTTAGCCTGCCAGAAAAACCGACTGCCAATGAATTCGCTGATTGTTGCAACGAATTCTTATGGGTCGCTCCCTATGTGGCCAAGGGGCTGTGGCGCAAAGAGATCACCTATGCCAGAACATTTCTTGATGAATATTTACGCCGCCAGTTAATGATGATGCTTTCCTGGTATGTCGGGGTTATCACTGATTTCAAAGGCGACCCTGGGAAATCGGGTAAATATCTCCAGCATTACTTACCTGCGGACCTTTGGAATTTGCTGTTACGATCCTACTCAAATGCTGATATCAACAATACCTGGGAAGCCCTTTTTTCTATGACAGACCTTTTCCGCTCCATTGCCCGGCATGTTGCTGACCATTTTGGGTTTGCATACCCCGTGGGTGATGACGAGAGGGTCACAGCTCACCTCAACCATGTCCGCAACCTACCGCCTGATGCTGATGAAATGTATCCCTAGTCCTGGACTAGAAATCTGTTGAAATATGTCAATAATTCACTGTTTTCCCTTATAATCATCCAATGCTAGCCTGCGTTTATTCTTGTGCTCTCGTCGGTCTTGAAGGTGTGGTCTTGCAGGTTGAGGTCGACACAGGGGGCGGCTTGCCCAAAATGATCATTGTGGGCTTGCCCGATGCTGCGGTCAAAGAAAGTTGTGAACGCGTGCAGTCCGCAGTCAAGAACACCGGCATGCACTATCCCCGCCGAAAGATCACTGTCAACCTCGCACCAGCGACCGTCCGCAAGGAAGGTCCTGTTTATGACCTGCCCATTGCTGTGGGGGTGTTGGTTGCCACCGAGCAGCTCAGCCAGCAAAGCCTGGAAGGTGCGATGTTCATTGGTGAATTATCACTGGACGGCAGTGTCAGGCATGTGCGGGGTATCCTGCCCATGGCAGCTCTCGCAAGGGCAGAAGGCTTTAAAAAGCTATTTGTACCGGTTGAAGATGCTCCTGAAGCAGCCCTCATCCCGGATGTTGAGATCTACCCTGTCGATACTTTGCTTTCGCTTTATCAGCACCTCAATGGAGACAGCCTGATATCACCAACGCCATCCATCATGCCGGATGAGATCCCGGTTGAGGTCCGCACGGATTTCAGCGAGATCAAAGGCCAGGAACACGTCAAGCGGGCACTGGAAGTTGCGGCGGCGGGCTCACATAATTTATTGATGATCGGCCCACCTGGCTCCGGAAAAACGCTCATGGCGAGGGCTTTACCAGCCATCCTTCCCAGGATGTCGATTGATGAATCGCTCGAAGTGACCCGCATCTATTCCGTTGCTGACCAGATGCCGCCGGGTGTCCCCTTGATCCGCACTCGTCCGTTCCGTTCGCCGCACCATACGATCAGCCATGCAGGTTTGGTTGGTGGAGGCAACTGGCCTCACCCTGGCGAGATTTCGCTCGCCCATCGCGGCGTGCTGTTCCTGGATGAGTTACCCGAATTCGGCATGCGCGTGCTCGAAGTCCTGCGTCAGCCGGTAGAAGACAAAGTGGTGACCATAAGCCGTGCCCAGGGGTCCTTGACCTTCCCGGCGAATTTTATGCTGGTGGCAGCGATGAACCCTTGCCCGTGTGGCTATTATGGTGACAATCTCAAGAACTGTACCTGTTCTTCCTCTGCTGTGACCAATTATCAAAAACGCATCTCAGGTCCGCTCATGGATCGCATCGATATTCATGTGCATGTGCCGCGGTTGGATTACCAGAAGATCAGCGCCAGCCGGCAGGGAGAATCCTCGGAAACGATCCAGGCCAGGGTGGAAATTGCCCGCCAGCGGCAACTCAAGCGTTTTGCCGGAACCGGAATCATGAACAATGCCGACATGACCGTCGCCCAGGTCAGACAGTATTGCGTGCTGGATGAGCCCTGCCAGGCATTGATGCGAACAGCGATGAAACAATTGCAGCTTTCCGCCCGTGGTTATCATCGGGTTTTAAAGTTGGCTCTCAGTATCGCCGACCTGGTGCAAAGCGAAACAATCTCCCAAGTCCACCTGGCAGAGGCATTGCAATACAGGCCTAAAGACCTGGATGTTTGAAATTCTTGTATTTGAGTTGAGATTTATTTCTGTCGGGCCTGCTTGAGGTTTTCCAGGATCTGGTCAAAGTGGGACCGTGTATGCAGGGTGAGCTGTGTTCCCATGAATGTCAACCGCCACATCAGACTTTTCGATTTTATAAACTCTTCTGGCAGGTATTCGATACAAAGAACGGTCTCTTCGAGGCTTGAAGCTAACGCTTTCATTAGCTCAGGCAAAGTGGGATAGACCGCCACGGTTGCTTTTACTTTTGCATCCAGGTTACCGAAAAATTCGTCGTTTACCGGTTCCTGGTTCAAAACAAAATTGCTTATCCAAGCCTGGTGATCCCGCTCGGAATGGATGAGGTGGGCAATAACCTCTTTTATCGTCCAATCTTTTGGTGCCGGGCGGTAATCGCCTTCGTTTTCCTTGACTTTGGCAATAATCTCTGACAATTCCTGGTAAGCCTTGGCTTGTTCTTGCCGGATCTGCTCTGCCAGAAGCACAAAATCTCCAGGGACCCTGGGCATTGCAAGATGAGAAAGCAGCACTTCTTGTGTGATTTTATCTGCCTTCCGATAATAGGTCAGCGTGACGCTATCTCCTGCCTTATAGTGGCCGATAGCACGGGTCATGCTGGTGAAATCCACCACTTCGAAATCATCAATGAATGTGATGACATCCCCGCTTTTTAAACCAGCTTTCTCTGCACTATGCCCTGAAACCACATCAACCAGGCGAACACCTCGCTTAATGGGGATCAGATCGTTCTCGTTTGTCTTGTGATACTCTTCGGGATAGATCCCAATAAATGGACGCTGGCTGATCCGCAAATCGATGCCTGTTTCAAACATGGATGCCAGGTTTTCAAGGCTGATCGTCCAACCTTTTTCGATTTCATCCAGTGTTGTAGCCCATTCGATGGATTGACCCAGTCGGCTGTGCTCGACTGTTAAGAAAGTGTGGTCTTTTTTCGGCTCAAGGGTAAACGTAACCAGGGAGGATGCCGGATCATTACTGCCCCGCCATTCGTATGAGACCTTTTTGTCCTTGATCAGCTCAACAATTTTGCCTGCCGCAAAATACCCGCTTTCCCAGACCAGGTAAACCTTGCCTGCAGGCTTGGCAGTGACTAATGCCAGGTCACATAACCAAAGACGCAATTGTGTGCTGTTGGTCAGGGCTAAATAAACTTCGCCTGGACTTCCAGCAATCATCCGGGATAAAGTAATGGTTTTCTCTTCCATCTCACACCTCAATAATGGTGATTATACAACACTCGAAATAAGTCAAATTACTTCGTCCAATGTAAAAAAGATTATGCAACCTTTTTTCTGTAAAAGTGAGTCAGAAATATCCATCGTACAT
>CAYSZB010000020.1:0-21624 GCA_964435475.1 uncultured Anaerolineaceae bacterium
GTGGTGGATGGCGGCGGCGGCGGCAAACCGGACATGGCACAGGCTGGCGGAAAGGACCCTGCCAGGTTATCCGAAGCGATGGACCAGGTTTGCGTTTACATCAAGGCCAACTTGAAAAGCTAAAGATCAGAGGAAATTTCCATGGCGAACGACCTGACACCCTTGCGCCAACAATACCTGGATATCAAGAAAAAGTACCCGGATACGATCCTTTTCTTCCGGTTGGGCGACTTTTATGAGACCTTTGACGAAGACGCCAAGGTCGCATCAAGGGAACTGGATATCGTTCTGACTTCGCGCCCCGTTTCAAAGGGCGTACGGGTGCCTTTGGCAGGCATCCCGCACCATGCCGTGGAGAACTACCTCGCCCGCCTGCTGGCAAAAGGCTACCACGTGGCGATTTGTGAACAGGTGGGTGACCAGCCGGATAAAGGCATCTTCCCGAGGGAGGTCACGCGGGTTGTCACCCCGGGAACGGTTGTCGAACCCAGCATGCTGCCGATCAGCCGCAACAATTACCTGTGTGCTGCCTTCATCCATGAGCGATCCGCCGGGGTGGCTTATACGGATATCAGCACCGGTGAATTCGCGGCAACACAATTTGAGGGCCGGGACCTGATCGCGCTGGTCTCCAACGAATTGGGGCGCTTGAACCCGGCTGAAATTCTCTGGTCAAACTCCCAGCCTGTCCCCGAAACGCTACCTGGACCGGTCACCAGCTATGAAAGCTGGCATTTTGACTATGGACGATGCCTTGACATCCTGAAGGAACATTTCAAAGTATCCAGCATGAATGGCTACGGCCTGGCAGACAAGGAAATGGCAGTCCGCGCCGCAGGGGCATTGTTGCAGTATGTCGACCAGACCTCGCCTGCTTCGTTGAAGCTGCTGGGTGAGATCAAGACCTACAGCACGGATGATTTTATGGTGATCGACCCGCAAACGCGCAGAAACCTGGAACTGGTTGAAACTCTGCGCAGCGGGAAAACGGAAGGCTCCCTGCTGGGCGTGCTTGACCGCACCAGTACTGCGATGGGCAAAAGGATGCTGCGCAACTGGGTCAGCAAACCACTGATCCGTATCCCCGATATCAAAAAGCGCCTGGACCTGGTGGAGTTCTTCTTTAAAGACATGCACTTGCGGGTTGACCTGGTCGAACTGTTGAAACAGTTCAACGACCTGGAGAGGATCATCACGCGGGTGGTCTCGGGCCACGCCATGCCGCATGAACTGGTTGCGTTACGGGAAGACCTGACCCTCATCCCTGACCTGCTGGCCATTTTGCCTGCCGAAAACAGGATCCTGGATGAATTCAACAAAAAGATCGATCCTTGTGCTGAGACGCTATCACTGCTCAAGCAGGCTATTGCGGACGAGCCGCCCAAAACTTTAGCCAACACAGGCATCATCCGCACGGGTTATTCACCCGAATTGGACAACATCATATCCGCCTCAGAGCATGCCCGGGAATGGATCAATGGGCTCGAGGCAGCGGAGCGAAAGCGCACCGGCATCAAGAACCTGAGGGTGGGATACAACAGGGTTTTTGGTTACTACATTGAGATCACGCGCTCACACAACGGGGCGGTTCCCGAGCAGTACATTCGCAAACAGACCCTGGTCAATGCCGAGCGCTACATCACACCGGAATTGAAGGAATATGAGCTCCTTGTTCTGAACGCAGAAGAGCAGATCCACGAGATAGAACTTAAGATCTACCGCGAGATATGTGGTGTTGTATCACAGCATGCGGGTTCGATCATGTCCACGGCGCAATGCCTGGGAGAGATGGACATCCTGGTTTCATTAGCAACCGTGGCAGCGCTGCATGATTACGTCAAACCCGACATCGTGGCAGAAAAATGCTTACAGATCAGCAACAGCCGGCACCCGGTGGTGGAGCGCTTGAAAACCGAAGACCGCTTCGTGGCGAACGATGCCAGTTTTGGCGAAGGGGAGATCATCCAGGTGATCACCGGGCCAAACATGAGCGGCAAGTCGACCTACCTGCGGCAGGTGGCATTGATCGTTTTGATGGCACAGATGGGCAGTTTCGTGCCGGCATCGGCAGCCAGGATCGGGGTGGTTGACCGCATCTTCACCCGCATCGGTGCCCAGGACGAGATCCATGCCGGTCAGTCCACCTTTATGGTTGAAATGATCGAGGCGGCAAACATCCTGCACCATGCCACTCAGCGCAGCCTGCTTGTGTTGGACGAAATCGGGCGTGGAACCAGCACCTATGACGGTTTGTCCATCGCCTGGTCGATGATCGAATACATCCATAGTCACCCTCAGTTGAAATCCTACACCCTGTTTGCCACCCATTACCACGAGCTGACCGAACTGGCGGAGCTATTGCCGGGAGTGCGCAACTACAACGTGGCAGTGACCGAAGCAGATGGAAGGGTGATCTTCTTGCACAAGATCGTAGCCGGGGGAGCTGACCGGTCTTATGGCATCCATGTCGCCCAGATGGCAGGACTGCCAATGCCGGTTATCCAGCGGGCAAGCGAGATCATGAAACAACTGGAATCCACCTCCGGGAGAACGCTGCCGGAACCGCAGACCAATTCAATGCAGCTGGCGCTATTCCCCGAGAATAACCCGATGATCGATGCCTTTAAGGAACTGGACATCAATTCACTGACCCCCATCGAGGCGTTGAACCTGCTGTATGAGTGGAAGAACCGCTATTTTTCCAGCTAAAGAGCCTGGAAGTTCATTCCTTGTAAAATTCTTTTATTCCTGTAATCCAGATAAGTGGTGTGTGTCATTCATTTTGATGATCGACCATTTATAGCTGGCCGGGTCATAGTTGACGATCGAAAAACCGGTATTATCAAAGCGGAACTGGACGCCCATGGTGTTTGGCTGGGGGGTAACCCCGGCGATGGCGCGGATGACCTGGTTAAGCAGACCGCCGTGGGATACTACAAGGTAGGTGCCGGGCGGGTTCAGCAAAAGGCTGCGCAAAGCCTGGCAGGCCCGCACGTAAAGATCCCAGTCGCCTTCGCCTGTTTCTCCCATCTGGTCAAAGGGTGTGTAAAAGTCATGAAAATACGGCAGGTCATTGGTCTTGTCGCGGTAAACCTGGGTCAGTTTGCCCGTGTCTCTTTCCAACCAGAGCGGATCCGTTATGAACTCTGTCTTTAAAGCGTCCGCAAGGATCCGGGCAGTGCTTTTTGCCCTGCCCAGGGTGCTGCAAATAATGCGATCGAAGGTTCTATTTTCTTTTTTCCAGCGTTCAGCCAGGGCTTGCGCCTGCCTGAGGCCTGCCTCGGTTAACGAAGTGTCCGATCGGCCTTGAAAGTAATTTTCTGTATTGCCCTCGGATTGGGCGTGGCGCAGAAAGAAAAATGTATAAGTTGGCATCAAATCACCTTACTCAACCCAATCGAGCGTCCTGGATACGGCCTTTTTCCAGCCTTGGTAGATCTTCTGACGCAGAGTATCATCCATTTTGGGTATCCAGACCTTGTCCTGCTTCCAGTTGGCACGCAGCTCATTGAAATCCCGCCAGAATCCAACCGCCAGCCCTGCAGCATATGCCGCACCGAGGGCGGTTGTTTCAGAGACAACCGGCCGGATGACAGGGACATTGACAATGTCCGCCTGGAATTGCATCAGCAAGTTATTGGAAACCATGCCGCCATCCACTTTCAGGGCTTTCAGGCTGACACCCGAGTCCTTTTCCATGGCATCCAGCACTTCTTTGGTTTGATAGGCCGTTGCCTCGAGGGCGGCACGGGCGATATGACCGCGGTTTATGTAACGGGTCAGGCCAACGATCACCCCACGGGCATCACTGCGCCAGTAGGGTGCAAAAAGCCCGGAAAATGCCGGCACAATGTAGATGCCACCGGAATCTGCAACGGTGGCAGCCAGGGTTTCCACCTCGCCGGATGTATCGATCATTCGCAGGTTATCCCTGAGCCATTGCACCAGGGCGCCAGTGATGGCGATGGAGCCTTCCAGGCAGTAGATAGCTTTTTGATCGCCGATCTTGTAGCCCAGAGTTGTCAGAAGACCCGAGTTGCTCTGGACGGGCTTTTCGCCGGTGTTGAGCATCATGAAACTGCCTGTGCCGTAAGTGTTCTTGGCTTCGCCCGGCTCAAAGCAGGTCTGACCGAACAAGGCAGCCTGCTGATCCCCCAGGATGCCAGCGATGGGAATGCCTTCCAGGAAGCCCCTGGCATACCCCAAAACCTGCGATGAGGGGTTGATCCTGGGCAGCATGCGGCGGGGAATTTGCATCACCTGGAGGATGTCATCATCCCAATCAAGGGTTGAAAGGTTCATGAGCAAGGTACGGGAGGCATTTGAGACATCGGTGCTATGCAAGCCGCCTTCTGTTCCCCCGGTCAGGTTCCACAGAAGCCAGGTATCCATATTGCCGAAAATGGCATGGCCGTTTTCGGCTGCTTCGCGCAACCCGGGGACGTTTTCCAACAGCCAGTGGATCTTGGGACCGGAAAAGTAAGTTGCCAGGGGCAGCCCGGTCTTTTCCCTGAAACGGTCCTGGCCGCCTGTGCGGGCCAGGTCATTGCAGACCGTGTCTGTGCGGGTATCCTGCCAGACGATGGCCGGGTAGTAAGGCTTGCCGGTCAGCGCATCCCACACCAGGGTTGTCTCACGCTGGTTCGTGATGCCGATGGCTGCAATATCGCTCGTTTCCAGTCCGGCTGATGATAAGGCATTCTGAATGACCAGCTGGGTAGAAAGCCAGATCTCGATCGGGTCATGCTCAACCCAGCCGGGTTTGGGATAATACTGCTCGTGCTCCTTCTGTGCCTTGCCCACCACGCTGCCCGAGTGGTCAAAAAGCATCGCCCGGGTGCTGGTGGTGCCTTGATCTATTGCCATGACGACTTTTTTCATATCTTAATTCTCCATTTTTAGCCAATCGGGGTGACCGTTCAAGAATGCGATGCCGGGCATGGGCTGCCTGCCGGCAGGTTGGATCAGGTCCAGCACTAACAGCCCATTACTGGTTCCGAGTGCTGGTCTGTCATTCACGATATAGTGCGCATTGGGTTCAGCCTCAAATGTATCGTGGGCATGCGCTTCATGAACCCGGATCAATTTGTCGCCAAGGCTGAAGAAGGCACCCGGCCAGGGGTTGTAGGCTAGTACCTTGCGGACCAGGTCCTGGGCGGGGAGGGTGAAATCAAGCAGGCCATCAGATTTCTTGATCTTCTTCGTGTAAGTCGCATTGGTGTGATCCTGCGGATAGGGAGCGATCATGCCATTGATATAAGATGGCAGGATTTCAACCAGGGTTTTGGCGCCTAACATGGAAAGGTTGTCCGAAAGCGCTCCGCCCGTGATCGGCTCACGGATCGATATCTCGCGCAGCGTCAGGATGGGTCCGTCATCCAGCCCCACATCCATTTTCATGATGGTCACACCGGTGGAAAGGTCGCCATGCAGGATCGCCGCCTGGACAGGGCTGGCACCGCGCCAGCGCGGCAGCAATGAGGCATGAACGTTCAAGCAACCCAGGCGGGGCATGTCCAGCACCTCTTTTTTGAGTATCTGCCCAAAGGCTGCCACGACCACCAAATCCGGGGACCATTCGGCCAATTTCTGCATCGCCCAGGGTTCTGACAATCTTTCCGGTTGGATGGTTGGGATGAGCAGCGAATCGGCCAGCAGCTTGACTGGTGGCGACTGCATGACCCTGCCCCGACCGGCTGGGCGGTCTGGTTGAGTCACCACACCGACGACATGAACGATCTTCTGCAATTCGGTAAGGATCGGTACGGAAAAATCGGGGGAACCCATGAAGACGGTGCGAATATCCATACGAAAATTTTATCATAGCACTGCCTTGTGATAAGGTTTGGCTTGCAAGAAACTTATTTTGAAGTACAATAATTTTAAGTTCAACAGCATATTCATCTATTATGGAGGCAAAAATGACCGAAGAGAAAGTGATCGATCCAAACATTACCAGTGATGACAAATTGTGGGCTTTACTGTCCTACCTGTTCTCACCAATCATCCCTATTGTCGTATTACTGATGGAGGATAAGAAGAACCGACCCTGGTTAAAGCGGCATGCCGTACAGGCCCTGGTCTTCACCCTGGCGGTTGGGTTGATCTCCGGAATACTGGCTATCGTAATTATCGGTTTCCTGGTTGGCATTGCCGGTTTTGTGATGAGCATACTTTATGCAATCAAGGCTTACAACGGTGAGGAAGTCACCATCCCGGTAATCACCAATTTCATCAAGAAACAAAACTGGGCATAATTGTTACTTAAAGAGCCATGCTGAAACCATGGCTCTTTTTATGCATACTTTCTCAGGGACAACCCATTTGCAGGGCTAAATCCATGCAAAACTATGTCATGCTCCTGATTAATCAAACCTAATTGATTACTGATAATATCGAATTCTGTCTCAAACAGGATAAATGAAGATTTTTAATTGTTTCAAGAAGGAAAGTTGGCACATGGAGAGTAGTGTTATAAAGATGTACGGCACGACCTGGTGTGGCGATTGTAAAAGGGCCAGGCGGGTCTTTGAAGAAACAAAAATTGACTACCAGTTCATTGATATTGACAAAGACAAGGCGGCTGAGCAATTTGTGCGTACCACAAACCACGGCAATCGCAGTGTGCCGACCATCGTTTTTCCTGATGGAGAGATTTTGGTTGAACCCAGCAACCAGAACCTCCTGGAAAAATTCGCTCAACTGGGAAAAACGGGGAATAAGATCGACCCTGTCTAAGGCTGATCTTCGGCTTGCGCTTTGGGCTTTTTATAAATGAAAGCCATTGCCACGAATAAGACTGCCCCAACCACTGCCAGGAAAAGCAATTTTCTCTTCTTATGAAACTGGGCAAGTGGGAAATGTTCCAATTGTTCCCTTAGCGCCCCGACAAAGCCCGGGTCAGGTTTAAAGCGCTGATCGATCGCTCCAAATAATTGGCGATTTTCTTCTTCGTCAAGGTTGTCTTTGTATTGGTCCGAGTAAGTCATAAGTGTTTGCCAGGTAAGTTGATCTTCAATTATTTCCGTATTCTTCCATTTATTAAAACGAATTCCCCCGTGATTAGTTACTCATCCTGCATGTCCGGGAATTCCACCTGTACCCTTTCGCGCAACTCCAGCAACGTGCGGTGGTAAAGGCTCTTGATCGCACCCTCACTCTTGCGCAGGATCTTGCCGATCTCGGCATTGGATAACTTGTCCACGAATTTCAAGATGATCAATTCCTGGCGCACCGGTGGCAGGTCACTGATCAGAACCTTGATGAATTCAGCTTCATCCTTCTTTTGCATCGTGACATCCGGGTGGTCCTGTTTCACGACCAACTGGGGGTCAGGCAGCGTTTCGAGCGAGATCTCTTTGTAATGCGAATAATCGCGGTGGTAATTGGCAACCAGGTTGTGGGCAATGCGGTAGAGCCAGGCTGAAAACGGCAAGCCCATGTGTTTATATGAGGCGAGGCTCTTCAATGCCTTGAAGAATACCTTGGCAGTGATGTCTTCTGCATCATGGGTGTTGCCGATCCGGAAATAGATATAGTTATAGATGCGATCAACATAGACCTCGTACAGTTTACCAAATTGCATGGGGTCTTTTTTGGCGGAATTTATTAAGTTGATTTCGTCCAAATCAATTGGCATTGATCTCCTTGCTGATCAGGCAAGCCAACCACTCACAAAAAAACTCAACGTTTTTAAAAATACTGCCAGATTATATGACAAATTTGCCATTCTTATAGAGAAGCTGCCCATCCGCAAGGATCTCGCCGCCATCGCGCAGGTCACATATCATGTCCCAATGGATGGCAGACTCGTTTTTGCCTCCGCTTTCAGGGTAAGAAGCCCCCAAAGCCATGTGGAAACTGCCACCGATCTTTTCGTCAAAGAGGATCTCGCGGGTGAATTGCTGGATGCCTTCGTTGGTGCCGATGGCAAATTCGCCGACATACCTGGCGCCTTCATCCGTATCAAGGGTTTTTACCAGGAAATCTTCGTTCTTATCCGAACTTGCTTTGACCGCCTTTCCATTTTCAAAAACAAGCCGCACGTTGGTCACTTCTTTCCCGGAATAAATGGCGGGGTAAGAGAAGGTGACATGACCGTTGACGCTGTCTTCGACCGGACCGGTGAAGATCTCGCCATCCGGCACATTCTCCTTGCAGGCACAGTTGATGAAAGTCCTGCCCTTAACATTGAGCGTCAGGTCCGTGCCAGGTCCCTTGACATGAATGACTTCCTTATCAGCCAACCATTCCACGATGGACTGTTGCTTAGTGAAAACACCCTGCCAGTAGCCTACCGGGTCCTCCTGGTCGGGCATGCAGGCATTGTAAACAAAGTCTTCATACTCAGCCAGGCTCATTTCCGCTTCCTGGGCAGACGCCTGGGTGGGGAAAAGGGTCAGCGTC
Organism: uncultured Anaerolineaceae bacterium; assembly: GCA_964435475.1. Taxonomy (GTDB): domain Bacteria; phylum Chloroflexota; class Anaerolineae; order Anaerolineales; family Anaerolineaceae; genus CAYSZB01. The sequence goes on from CAYSZB010000020.1 coordinate 8,407, forward strand.
CACTTGAGTTCCTTGCGGGCTGCCCGTTCCATGAATAGCGTTGAAAGTTCCCTGCGTGCCTGGCTGGCGATCACCATCTTGTGAGGATCGATGCTGCTTAAAGCTTTGGTGTTCTCTTCAGCCATGACATTGATCACCACATCGTATTCTTCATAAACCACCCTGGTCGGTTTGTGAATGTATTTTAGCTGCTCATCTGATGCATACTTGTAGAATATTTCGTTCAAACCATTCGGTGTGACCCTGGTTAATGGGTGCCCGCCTGCCTGCAGCACTTTTTTGTAAACAGCAAGAAAGAGTGGTTCTCCCTGTGGGGTGCTGCGGATTTCAACCTTCTCACCCGGTTTTACAGCCACAGAATAATTGACCAACAGGTCTGCCAGTTTTTCAATTCGTGGATCTTTCATTCATCCTCCAGAGCAGTTCAGTATTATGTTACCTGAGATTATAAATCTGTTTTCCAACAAAATTTTGGTTTTAATATTACAATATAAGCATGAGCATATTGGAACAACTTCCTGAGTATATCAGGATATTCCATAATTGCCTTGTAATTGGGGATAAGGCATATTACAAAAGATCGATCCATACCTATTTAAATTCAGGAGCAATGTGATGAAAGATTACATATTCAGCGACAACTTGACAACCCTGGACCCTGCCATCCAATCATTGGCAGAAATTGAAGCGGAAAGACAGGCCCGGCGGTTGATCATGATCCCCAGTGAAAGCCTGGCGCCGCTGGCAGTAAGGGAAAGCCTGGCATCTGCGTTTACCAATATCTATGCTGAAGGATATCCCCGCCCGGAGACCCGTTCGATGGACGAGGAAAGCATCATGGATTATTCACGCCAACTCAGTACCTACCGCCGGTACAGCGATCCGCGCTATTACAAAGGCGTTGAATACGCCGATATCGTGGAAGCTTTGTGCCGCAGGCGTTGCACCGAGTTATTTGCCGATAATGGCATCCAGGCAGATGATCTGTATGCCAATGTACAACCCCTCTCTGGTGCACCTGCCAACAATGCGGTCTATACAGCTTTCCTAAAACCCGGGGATGCAATCCTGGGCATGGACCTGCTGCACGGCGGACACCTGACCCATGGCTCACCGGTCAACCGTTCGGGTCTGACCTACACCGCTTATCACTATACGATTGATCCCGTAACCGAGAAGATCAACTATGAAGACCTGATGAGACAGGCCAAGGAATGCAAGCCGAAAATCATTGTGGCAGGTTACTCGTCATACCCGTGGATCCCTGACTGGAAAGCTTTCAGGGACATAGCAGACGAAACCGGGGCTATGTTGTTGGCCGATGTTTCACATATCGCCGGGCTGATCGCAGCCAAAGTGGTGCCTTCGCCGGTTGGCTATGCCCACATTATCACCTTCACAACCCACAAGACCCTCTGCGGACCGCGTGCCGCGGTCATTTTGACAGATGATAAGGCGATCTCGGATAAGATTGACAAAGCCGTTTTCCCGGGAGAACAAGGCGGACCCCATATCAACACCATCGCCGCGCTGGCAACGACCTTTAAACTGGCTCAAAGCCAGCTATTCAAAGACCTGCAGACCCAGATCATGCGCAATGCAGTTGCATTTGCCGACGAACTGCAGAAGAACGGCTTTATCATCCCTTACAAGGGCACCGATAGCCACATTGTCCTCCTGGACTGCAAATCGATCAAGAACCCGGCTGATGGCACCCCGCTTTCGGGCGATATGGCTGCCCGCATCCTGGACTTGGCTGGTATTGTGGTCAACCGCAACACCATCCCGGGTGACCGCTCAGCCCTGGCCGCCACAGGCGTGCGTTTTGGCACCCCCTGGCTGACCCAACGCGGTTTCAAAGAAAATGACCTGCGCACAGTTGCCGGGTTGGTGGCGGACCTGCTGCACGCCACAGTGCCTTACCAGATCTGCGGTAAGGTGAGCAAGCGGACGCGGGCCAAAGTGGAATTTGAGACCCTGGAAAGGGTTAAATTGCGTGTCAGGGACCTGGCCCTTTCAAGAAACAGTGGAAACGGGGAAGTCACCCGGCACGGTTATCCCCATTTCTTCCATGTCGATGATAAATATGAGGGAAAAGAAGCCGGTTTTGAAATGTACGGACCAAAAATTCGCAGTTTCATGGCCTATAGTTTCTCCAGCGATTTTGAAGACCTCACTGTGGGAAAATCCCAGAATACCTTGATCCACACCGCCCAGGGCACTTTTGAGGGCATCATCACCTGCCTGGACCCCTTTATTTTTAACCTCACGGTTGCGGGTGAAATTGCCGGCCTGATTGCCACATGGTTGAGAGACCTATCCACAGCCTTTATCCTGTTTTCGGATGACCTGTGCAAACGGATCCCCGGCCCGGTCATTATCGCAGATGCGAAGCCCATGCGGGGAGAAATGATCAACAGCCCGATCATTGCAGACCACAAACCCTATTTTATTGGACTGAAAGATACCCAAACTTACCCTGCCCTGCCGGAATTTTCCTGGCAGGAAACAGAAAGCCAGGCAATCAAGATAACCTGTCTCAATGCGGTCCACAAGGCCAGCGGAGCCAAGATGATCCCATTTGCCGGCTGGGAGCTGCCGGTATGGTACACATCGGTACTGGAAGAACACAATGCCGTGCGCACTGCTGCAGGCTTGTTCGATGTCACCCACATGGGCGTCTTCCAGGCGGAAGGACCGGATGCGTCATTATTCCTTGACTCTGCCTGCAGCAATGACATCCACTCCCTGCGCATTGGCGATTCCTGCTACACCCACTTCATGGATCCCCGGGCCAACGTGATTGACGACCTGCTTGTTTACAGGCGTACAGCGAGTAAATTCCTGGTGGTCGTCAACGCCGCCAATGAAGAAAAGGATTGGGCCTGGCTTAACGCAGTCCGCGATGGCCAGGTCTGTGTGGACGTCAATCGACCCTGGGTGACCTGCTTTGGGCGCCATGTCATATTAAAGAACCTCAAAGACCCGAAGGAAGGCCCGGACATGCGTGTGGACGTGGCTTTGCAGGGACCACTTTCTATGGAGATCCTGCTCAAGCTTTCAGACGATCCACAGGAAACCAGGAAGATCAGGCGGCTGGCTCGTACACAACTATGCGAAGCCAGGTTGGGTGACCTGGATATCGTCGTTTCAAGGACGGGCTACACCGGCGAGAAGATGTGTTTCGAACTCTTTGTGCACCCCGACAGGGCAACAGAACTTTGGCACAAGTTGATCGAAGCTGGCACCCCGCTGGGACTCAAGCCATGTGGCCTGGGTGCCCGCGATTCGCTGCGCACAGAAGCGGGACTGCCCCTCTATGGCCACGAAATGGGCGGAGAATTCAACCTTTCTGTAGCCGAAGCAGGTTTTATGCCTTTTATCAAGGTCAACACACCCTGGTTCATCGGCCGGGACATGCTACAACAAAGAGAGAAAACACGCACCCGTACCGTTGTCCGCTTCAGGTTTGACGAAAAAGCAGTCAGGATGGCCCACCATGGCGATCCTGTGCTCGATCAAAAAGGGAAGATGATTGGCCAGGTGACCAGTTGTGCCATTGACCAGCAGGGCTACCTCACCGGCCAGGCGGTCATTGACAACAAGTCCACAGCCGAAGGCACACCACTATTCATCTTTCAGAGTGCACCAGATAAGCCCTCAACTGCCCCCGCGCAACTCACCATTGGCGATAAGGTAACTTTACCCTCGTCCGCGAAGGTAATTGAGCGTTTTATGAGATAAGAATAAAAGTAAAAAAGGAGAAAGCAGTATGCAAACACAATGGGAGCATCGTTATGCTGTACGAACCCAGGGAATGAAAAGTTCAGCCATCAGGGAACTGCTCAAGTACACATCTTTGCCAGGCATCATCTCATTTGGGGGTGGTTTTCCTGCGCCTGAGGTCTTCCCGATAAAACAATTCAGAGATGCCTGTGACACCGTTCTGACCGAAATGGGTGAACAGGCCTTGCAGTACGGTCAGACGGAAGGCTACTACCCATTGAGGGAACTGATCGCAAAAAATGCCGCCAAGTATGGCATTGTTGTCTCACCGCAAAATGTGCTGATCACCTCCGGTTCTCAACAGGCATTGGACCTCTTTGGCAAGGTCTTTATTAACCGCGGTGACCGCATCCTGGTTGAGTCACCTACCTACCTTGGTGCCCTCCAGGCCTGGAATGCGTATGGCGCACAATATGTGACCATTCCTTCCGATGAAGAAGGCATGCAAACCCAGCATCTCGAAGAGTTGATCAAAACCAATCTGAAGTTCATTTATGTGCTGCCTAATTTTCAAAACCCGACCGGGGTGACGCTCTCCCTGGAACGCAGAAAACAGCTGATCGAAATTGCCAATTTGAATGGCGTTCCGATCATCGAGGACGATCCTTATGGCCAATTACGCTACGAAGGGGAACATTTACCCCCGGTTGTGGTCCTGGACGATGAAATCCGGTCCAAAGAAACGCCAATTTACAGTGGTAACGTGATCTATACCTCCACATTTTCAAAGATCCTGGCGCCCGGGCTGCGCCTGGCATGGGTGGTTGCCCCTGAAGATGTAATCAAGAAATTGACCCAGGCGAAACAGGGTACAGACCTCCATACCTCTACCCTTAACCAGTATGTAGCTTATCATGTTGCCAACTCACCCTTCATGAAGGAGCACATCCAGAACATCCGGGTGGTTTATCGCGAAAGGCGCGATACCATGCTCAAAGCGCTGGCGGATTATATGCCTGAGGGCACCAGCTGGACCTCACCCAAGGGCGGACTTTTCCTGTGGGTGATGCTGCCCGAAGGCTATGATACCAGCGCCATCTTCCCGAAAGCCATCGAAGAAAAGGTGGCCTATGTGCCCGGTGAAGCCTTCCACCCCAACGGTGGCGGCAAGAACACCATGCGCCTCAACTTCTCCGCCTGTAAACCGGATGTCATCATCGAGGGCATCAAACGCCTCAGCCGGGTGTTAAAAGAAAGCCTGGCACACTGATCGCCAGCCAAATATGTACTTAAAAGAGAACCGACTGGTGAAGTCGGTTCTCTTTTTGTTACTTGTGCCAGACAGTAAACTCTTTGAGGCTCGAATTGCCCACAAATTCTCTAAGGATGGAGTTGTCGGGGATGTAATCTGCTTCGGTTGGCAGGAACCATTCCAGGAACTTTAACAACCGCTTGGCTTCTTTGTATTCGGACGAGCCAAAAGGTACCTGCCTGAGCAGGGGTTCCACCAACGGTTTGAGGGTCGTCAATTCATAAGCCAGGGCTGAGTTGAACATCACATCGGCATTTTCCTGGAAGGGGAAAATATGCAATTTTTCGCCCCGCCGCACCGATTCCCAGCGGCCGATCGTATCCTGGGCGGAATAACCCCTGTCACGCGCGTCCCTGACGATGCGCCGCAGCATCCTGGTGTCAGTAGTGGAAATGCGGTTGTGCCTGTCCAGGTTTAACTGGGTCAGGCAGGAGGCATAAACCTTGTAGGTCTGGGAGGGATCGAAATCTTCGAGCAGTTTCGGATTCAGGCCGTGAATGCCTTCCAAAATGATCACCTCGTTTGACCGCAGGTGAACCACTTCACCCGGCACGCTCCGACCTGTCTTAAAATCATACCTTGGCAGTTGCACTTCCTTTCCGGCGATCAGGTTCTTGATGTCCTGGTTCATCTTTTCCCGGTCAAGGGCATCGATTGACTCAAAATCATAGTTGCCATTTTCATCTTTGGGTGTCTTTTCTCGGTCCACAAAGTAGTTATCCATCTCCAGGGCAAAAGGTGAAATGCCCTGGGTCAACAACTGGATGGACAGGCGTTTGGAGAATGTCGTTTTCCCCGATGAAGAAGGCCCGGCGATCAGGATAACCTTTACCTTTTTCTCACGCTTCTTGATCTCTTCGGCGATGTTGGAGATCTGCTGGGTATGCTGGGCTTCTGAAACAAGGATGATCTCCTTGATACGTCCTTTGGCAATGGCATCATTCAGTGCCCCGACAGATGAGATACCCAGGTGGTTCAGCCAATCACCGTAGATGCGAAAAGTGCTCAACAGAGTCGGGTAGCTGGTCATGGGTGAGATCACGTTGGTGGCATGTCTCCGTGGAAAGCGCAGAATAAAGGCATGGTCCACCTTAACCAGGTCAAACCACTTGAGATACCCGGATGAAGGCACCATATAGCCATGGTGATAATCCCGGTGACCTTCAAGGTTGTAAAGCACCAGGTCTTTCCGCTTGCGGTATTGAAGCAGCTGGACTTTATCGAGCTGGTTGGTGGATCTGAAATATTCGATCGCTTCCTCAACCGGTACAACCTCGCGTACAAATTGTTTATCCTGCTCAACCAGCAAACGCATATGCTGTTCAAGTTTTTGCAGGTCCTTCTGGGTTAATGGGGGGTGTTCTGTGACCTGGCAGAAGTAACCGCCAGAGGAAACAGAATGATCGACAGTCAGCACCGCACCATGAAAAATGTGTGAAAATGCCACTTCCAGGAGGAAGGTCAGGGAACGGCGGTAGATCCTGGCCCCATCAGCGTCAGCCATGGTGATCGGCAAGACTTTGGCATCCATTGAGATCGGAAAGGTCAATTCCCTTAAGTTGCCATCCACGACCGCGCCGACGATCAGGGGTTGCCCGGGTACTGCGATCAATTTCAGGAAGTCCTCCAATGGTGCATTGCGGGGACCCGATATGATGCGCCCATCATCCAGGGTGACCTCAATCGTTGGTCGGGGTGTCGTTGTCAGAGTAAAGTTCAATATATCATTTTGCATAGGTTTTATGTTCCAAATTTATTCGATCGGCAGCAGGGGAATGACTGCAAAATCATCCGCACCCAATGTGTCAGCAGAATTTATTGAAGAAGTGTATCCTGAAAGGATCTCTGCCTGGGTTTGCGCAGCATCAGCCGGCCAGGCAATATCGATGATCCGTGTGTGGTTGTTATCCGCCGGTGCACCGCCGAATTTATAAGCCTCAGCCTTCTGGGCTACATCCCTTACCCGCCAGACCCCGGTGGCCGGGTAGCCTTCCTGCCCAAGCAGGACTGCTGCATAGGACCACTCAGCTGGGTCACCCCCGCCCAGGAATGAGATCGGGATGCGCGCAATGATGGCGTTCTTCCCCGGGTCAACGAACAACTTCATGCCGCTGCTGGCTTCTGTGTAATCGACCGGTTCCAGGGTGACAGGGTCGGGCACCACCACCTGCGGATACCAGCCCTCCACCCAGGCGGCATAGTCCCACCCGTTCCCCTGGGCAAGCGTGGCGTTGCGTCCTGGCAGTAACAACCGGGCACCAGTACCGCTGCCCGGATCTTTGTCAATATAGACATCAAAGGTCTGCACCGAGAAACCAAATTTCGAGCCCCACCCATTGCCGATCTTGCCATATAAGCTCATTGTAAAGATCAGGCTGGTCGCGTCATAAGAAACTTCGAAGGATTTGATATCAAAACCCTGGTAGGTGAAAACTCCATCCGTCGGGTAAGTATACGTGCCGGGTCCATCATCGTCCCCTTCAGGGTCCTCGATCAACAGCACAGAGGTGGCATCGCCCATTGCCAGGATCACGACCTGCATTGGGCCAGCCGCAGGGAATTTAACCTGGTCCGGGCTGACCAGAACCACCATGCGCAGGTCATCGCCGGTAACCAGTTCACCCAACTCGGCCAGCGGCACCTGGAGCTCAAGGCTGCTGCCGCCGTAAGATGCATTGCCTATGTTATCTTTCTGCAAATTCCAGGTTTCCCCATCCGTATCGTAAAGTGCCAGATTGCCCAAGGTCGGATCCCAACGGACAAGGGTGGTGGCAATAATCCCCAGGTTGCTGGCGTTCATGCCTTCCGCGGCCAGGCCAAATGACAGCCGGCCTTCCTGGCGCGGGATATTAAGATAGATCTCCACTGCTTTCCCAGCCAGGGCATCCTTGTCGCCATCCACCTTGAAGTAAATATTGTCTTTATCCAGGACATAGGCGAAATCCTTGATCAATGCGCCATCGCCTGCGTAAACCGCCGCCCAGTTCCAGGCTTCATCCTTGCCTTCCCCATCCACCTCCGGCGTTCCCGATCCCATCAGGGGCACCGAGGCGGAGACAGGTTGGGGTTGAATGATCGCTGCATCCAGGAACATGGGTGTGGGTTCCCCCAGCGATGTATATACGCTTTTCAATAATTCCCTGAACCCCTGGTCAAAATAGCTGTCCTGGCCCGAATCCTGGTCTGCGCCGTACCACCAGAACCAGTCCGATCCCTCAGCCAGGTACATGAAGTCCATCGCTTGCGCAAGCGCATCCGCATCGATCGTCCTTGTCGGAGATTGATACTCAGCCAGGAAAGAGCGTACCTCACCAAGGTAATTCCATGCCAATGCTTCTTCAGTCTCACCGATCCAGGTATCATAATTTGCGCTGAACCATGCACCCGGGAAAAGGTCAGGAAGTTCGCGCTGTTCGGGGAATAGTTTCAAGTAATTTGAGGGCGTGATCGTCTTTAGCGTGGTAGATTCAGAGAATAACTTGTAAAGCGTGTTGAGGAACAGCTTGCCATCGTTGTCATAATTTTCCCAGGCATTTTCCCCATCGATCACCAGGGTCACGATATGCGGACCAGCCGATCCCTCAGACACCAGTTTGGTTTGCACAGCTTCCAGGCGGGCGATCAGGTCAGCCGCGGCCGCATCCCCGCTCATACCCGAATAGGTAAAGCCGATCTTGTCTGAAAGCGTCCAATCCCTGAAGAAGATCGCCACCTTGTTTCCGCTTTCATCTGTGACATAATAGGGTCGATATAGTTCATCCGCCTTTTGCACCAGTTCATTGCCATCCCTGGTGAATGTATCAAATCCCAGTGACTTTGCCAGGACGGGCTCCCCTGTCTGCATCCATTGATAGCCGGCATCTGCCACCAGGCCCACGATATCCTGGGCGACTGAGCCTTCTCCAGGCCAAAGCCCGCGTACCTTCTGGTCGAAATGTTCTTCATACATTTCCACGCTTTTTGCGAGGTGATAAGTGGCATCATCCGGGTATGAGAATTTCTCGGGCATTTCTGCCGAGGGGTTGCCCACCAGGGCCAGGTCTGTGTTGTAGATCAAAGGCAGGATCGGGTGGGCATAAGGCGTGGTGGTGACTTCGATCACCTTGTCTTTCTGCAATTCTGCATGGGTCGGGATGACCTGCTGCACAAGTTTTAAGATCTCAGTGAACAAAACAACCTTATCCTCTTCACTGAAGTTTTCACCCTTGGAAATCAATCCCTTCAAGGGGTCAATTGCCAGGTAATCCGGGTCGACCCAGGCCAGGTTGAACCAAACTTGCAGGTCCCTGAAATCCTGTTCAGAGAAGTTTTCCACCGCTGACTGGATCGCCGCGTCATCCGTTCCGTTGCGTTTATCCAGCAGTTCTGAATATCTCGGGTAGACGCGGATGATGTGGTCCCAGTTGGCATCAAAGAACCTCTGCAGGATGAACGTCTTGTCGGCGTCTGTCAATTGGGCTGCTGGTTTCTCAGCCAACACCCAGTAGACATCCTTGACCCCATTTAATGCAAAATCGTCCAGCTGGCGGATGAGCGAAGGTGTCAGGTTGAAGGTGATGTTAACGTCGTTATACTTGGCCACCGTCTCAGCCATATCGAGATAGTCTTTGGTGGCGTGCACTCTCACCCAGGGCCGCGAATAATTGCCATCGGCATCCTTGTAATACAGCGGTTGGTGCTGGTGCCAGGTCAGGTTCACGTAAAGGACGTCAGTATTCGCTTTTGGGGTACAGGCCGCTAAAACACCGGCCAGTAAGCTGACGATCATGATGACGTTGAGGATTTTCTTGGTGGACATAGATCTCTCCTTGAAGTAATTTGAATTAGCTAATTGTATTGTTAATTTTTTATGAGCTCGGCCACGACCATCTGGCCGGCCTCCAGGGCGATTGGCAGAACAAACTCGCTGACGGCTCCATTCGCATCAAATGTGATGGTGGATGAGAATGCTTCTCCCCAGATGGACTGCAGGCTGTATTCACCTGAAAGTGGACTGCTGCCAATGGAGAGTGTGCAATCTTCCATGCTCAACCGGCCAACATTCACCAATGTTACCAAAATTTCGTCCTCTCCGACCCTCAGAACCGGGTACAGCTGCCGGCAGTCGGATTGCAGCGGCAGGTACGCACCCGTTTGCAGCGTGGGGTGCGTATTGCGCAGGGCGATCACCTCGCGGTAGAGGTTCAGGATCGAATCCGGGTCCCCATCCTGGTTGGCAACATTAAAATCTTCATAGTTGTCGTTTAGCGCTTCCCAGGGTGCTGTCGTCGAAAAACCGCCAAGCTCGTTCGCAGACCACTGCATCGGGGTGCGGATGTATTCATCCGGCTTGGACCCCACCATGCCGATCTCCTCGCCGTAATACACAAAAGGAATGCCCGGGCCGGTCAGGTAGATAAAAGCTGCTACTTTTGCCTTGGTCACATTGCCGCCAAAGAAAGACATCACCCTTTGGGTATCGTGGTTGGTTAAGAATGTGCTGAATTGCCCATCCGGGAAATAATAAATAGCATCCTCGTAGGCGCCCATAATGCCCAGTGGAACCGGTGCAAACACATTGCCCAAAATGGCATCTGAGAGGTCGAACATGAAGAGCGAATCAAGCCCCGTGCCACCGCCGTAACGCGATTGGGTTTTGACATCCGTCCACACCTCGCCCACGGTAAACGCCTCCGGGTTGGCATCCTTGACAACCTGGCGCCAGGTCCGGAACCAGGTGAGCGTGTCTTCGGTATCCTGCTGAAGGTCAAACTCGCCGTGCAGATACCGCGCCGCGTCCACCCTGAAGCCATCCACACCAACATTGTCCAGCCAGAAGCGTGAAATGTTAAAAATGGTCTGGTTGACCTGGGCATTCTTAAAGTTCAGGTCCGGCATGCCTGACCAGAAGATCGCGTAATAGAACAGACCATTGCCAGCCTGGTACCAGGCATTCTGACCCCATGGACCGGCAACGTTTGGTTTTTCCGGCGACCAGACATACCAGTCGTGAAAACCCGAGGTTTTATCCTGTGCCTGGACGAACCAGGGATTCTGGGAGGAAGTGTGATTGATCACGAAATCCATGATGACATGGATGCCCCGCTTGTGGGCTTCTTCGAGTAGTTGTTTAAAGTCAGTCATGGTGCCATATTCAGGGTTCACCGCGAAATAATTGGTGATGTCATAGCCATGATAGGAAGGCGAGGGGTTAATGGGCATCAGCCAGATGGCTGTGATCCCCAGGTCCCCCTTGGTGTTGGGATCGCCATCGTTTAGATAATCCAGCTTTTCAATGATGCCCTGAAAATCACCCACCCCGTCACCGTCGCTGTCATAAAAGCTGCGCACAAAGATTTCGTAAAAAACAGCATCCGTCCACCAACCAGCCTGGTCAGGGGCACTTACTTGAGTGGCCTCGGGGATTTCTGTCGTAGTAGATGTCTCTTGGGTCTCGGTTTGGGACTCGCTCGGAGCTTCAGTCGCCAACTCAACAGGTTTTGGTGTACACGAAACCAGGACGAGCACGATACACAGACCGATAACGATTCTTTTTAACATGCGCATTTTTTCCCTTCTTAGTTGTAAATATTCTGTTAAATGATACCTTAATTTGGATAACCTGCGTAGGAATTGGATTTATTGGAAAATTTTTGCTTGACGTAATTCAACATCAAGGCTAAAATTGCCCTTCGTCGGATTTGCGTCCGATAAATTCAACGAGCGAAGGTAACCCGCATCAGGGTGAGAGGCGCTCAAAGGAAAATATAAATGGCACAAGAAGAAGTAGTAATTAATGCACAAAAACGTACTGTCAAAGGGAAGCAGGTTGGTTCGTTAAGGCGCCAGGGTCAATTGCCCGGCGTTATCTACGGACGTCACCTGGAATCCTTCCCCATCCAGATGGATGCCAAAGAATCATCTTCCATCATCAATCGCCTGACACCATCTAGCTTGATCACAATTGATGTAGCAGGTGAAAAGCATGCAGCAATTTTAAGGGACAAGCAGAAAGATGTCATCAACGGTCATTTACTGCATGTTGATTTCCTTGCTGTATCCCTAACCGAAAAATTACGCACCCAGGTCAGCATTGAACTGGTTGGCAAGGCACCGGTTTCCGACCTGCCCGATACGGTCATTGTTCAGTCCCTCAACGAGCTGGAAGTGGAATGCTTCCCCCAGGACCTGCCTGAAACGATCAAAGTTGATATCTCGGTCCTGAAGACACTCGAGGATGTTGTTACCGTAGGCGACATTGACCTCGGTTCCAAGATCGAAGTCCTGACCGATAAGGACGAGATTGTTGTTGCGACCACATATGTTGCCCAGGAAGCAGAGCCTGAAGCAGTGGCTGGTGGCGAAGCTGAACCCGAAGTCCTTGAAAAAGGCAAGAAGCCTGAAGAAAAAGAAGAGTAATTTTCTGAAGGTCCAAGGGTCTGGCCCTGAAGTAGTTGGGTCGGCTTGAAAAGTGATGGTAATATAAAACTAGCGGCCAATAGGCTGCTAGTTTTTTTATTTAATTATGACGGTTTTGAACAGACTATGGTGAATCAATAAATCTTTATGATTTCCTAATAACACTTACATTTTCTCTAGGGCAAACGCTCACCCTCCATTTTTCTTAAAACGCCCTCTCCCATTTTCTCTGAGAAGGGGAGGGGTTGGGGTGGGGTTAGGGTGGGGTTAGATCTCAATAATAACAGATTCGCATCATTTCCATTTGCACACATTTCTTTGTTCTGAATTCCACTAATTACCTTTATAATTACCCCAAGGAGCCATCCATTGCCGATTGAACTTTTAATCTCACCTCCCGCCACCGGAAAAACAGAAACCTGCATCCAGCGCATCCTCGCCTTCCGAAAGGTTAATCCCCTGGACAGGGTATGGGTGATCGTACCCGATCGCCAGGTCATTGCCTACTTCCGCCAGCGCGTTGCACGATCCGGTGGTGCAATGCGGGTCTCCATTGGCACCTTCCGTGACCTGTACGTCGACATTCTTGAAAGCACCGGGCAATTCATCCCCGTCATCACCCCAGCTCTCGAGCACCGCCTGGTCCAGCAGACCATTCTCGACCTTTCCCCTGAGCTTACCCATTTTGCTTCGATAAAAGGCAAACCCGGATTCATTCTGACCCTGCAGGACTGTTTTGCCGAACTGCGCGGTGCCCTGGTGCGATCGGAATCATTCCTGGC
>CAYSZB010000020.1:21724-36404 GCA_964435475.1 uncultured Anaerolineaceae bacterium
AGGACTGTTTTGCCGAACTGCGCGGTGCCCTGGTGCGATCGGAATCATTCCTGGCATACACCCAAACCTCCACACCCGCCAACCATGAACTGGCACTGTTATATGACCACACCCTCAAGCAACTCGCAAGGTTGGGCTGGATTGACCCGGAAGGGCAAAGCTGGTTGGCCATCGACGCCTTGCAGGGTGATTCGCGAGCTGCCACTGACATCGGGATGGTCATGGTCGATGGCTTCACCTCCTTTATGGGTGCCCGTCGCCAATTCCTGAAAGCCTTATCGACCCATGTCAAGGACATCCTGATCACCTTGCCGGGGGAGCACGCTTCAACCCGCACGGTCAACAACAAGACTCAAAAGGTATGTCAGGATTTACGGGATATATTCGACTTCCAGGTCAATGAATTGAATGAGGAACCTCACCTTGCCGGGGCTGCGGCATACCTGGAACGCCATGTCTTTACCCAGGAAGGTCTCCCCAGGGTCAAACCGTTTGAGCCTTTTATGTTGGAAGTGCGTTCCCAGGCCGAAGAAGCCCGCGAAGCGCTGCGCTGGATCAAGACACTCAACAAACGACAGGGTGTGCCATTGTATTCATGTGCTCTCTACGCCAGCAACCTGGCCACCTACCAGCCCTTGATCCAGGCTGCCGCCAATGAATTCGGTATCAAAGTGTATTTTTCCAAACCCGCGCCGCTATCCGAGTCGCCGGCCATCCTTTCAATCCTCAGCCTACTCAATTTACCACTCGAAGACTTCCCGAATCGCTCCCTCTTCAACACATTGCACTCGCCCTACTTTGACTTTGCCATGGATGCCGATACCCTTGAGGACCTGGAACGCATCAGCCAGAAGACTCTGATCGTCAAAGGCCGCGACCAATGGCAGGAAGCCTGGCAGGTGCTCGAAAACACATCCCGCTCGCCCACGGATGACCTGGACGAAGAACGCTATCGGGAAGACCTGACCCTGACGATGGATATCCCTGCCCTGCATGCTGCCATGGAGCGCTTTTGGACCCTCTTTAGCAGTATTGACAATCCGCGTTCCCAGACCGCCTGGATCGCCTGGCTGGAAGGCATGCTGGAAGAGTTGAATTTCTATCAGAATATCACTCCTGAAAGCGACCAGGACGCCTGCCAGTCTTTCTACGATGCCCTCAAAGCGCTGGTGCTCAGCGAGAGTGTCCTCGGAGAGCGAATCGAGGATTACCCTGCATTTATTTCCTCACTGCAAGGCACCTTGAATGGTAGCCGGGTGGATGAACCGCGCCATGCCCGTAAAGATGCCCTGATCGTGGCAGGCATGATCGAAGCCCGCGCCCTGCGCTTCAAGGCAGTGGCACTGCTTGGTTTTTCTGAAGGGTTATTCCCCGTGGTCGAGAACCCCGATCCCTTCCTGGATGAGACCCTGCGCTGTGACCTGGGCATGGAACCCCGCCTGGGGCGCGAACAACCCAGCATCTTCTATCAGGCGCTCACCCGCACCGATCAATACCTGCTGATCACCCGCCCTTATCTCTCCGAAGATGGTGAGACCTGGGAACCTTCGCCTTACTGGAACAGTGTCTGCAGCTTGTACACAGAAAAGCCGCATGAACCGTTTGAGAAGATCTCTGCCGGCAGCGTGCGTCTCCAGAGTGAGGCAGCCTCCTCACATGAGCTGCTCTTCTGGGCGGTCCAGCAAGGTGCCCTGGCAATGAAAAACGATGCAGATCTCCTCACCCGCTGGCAGGCAGTAAATGATGCTGGCCGCATCCTTGATGTCCGGCGCGCGAAAAAAGCCCATGGCATCTACGAAGGCAATATTGAGCAGCTCGTGCCCCAACTGGCGGTTATGTTCTCCCCCTCCGAAGTGATCAGCGCTTCCAGGCTGGAAACCTACGGTACCTGTCCCTACAAGTTCTTCGTCGATAACCTGCTCAAGTTGTCCCCCAAGGAACCACCTGAACTGGGTCTGGATGCGGCTCAAAAAGGCACCATTTTTCACCGCATCCTGGAGCAGGTCTACCGCGATGTTCAAAGATCCGAGGGAGCAGAGTCGGCCCTGGATCTCCTGGATTTCATTGCTACTGCCGTGTTCCATGATGCACCCCGTCGGGAAGGTTTCAGGCCTTCGCCCCTCTGGGAAATTGAGAAAGCACAATACATCCAGACCCTGCGTAAAACGATTGAGCAATTGGACGCCAATAGCGCTGGGTGGACGCCGATCGCTATTGAACAGCAATTTGGTACCGCTGGTCTACCCCCGGTCGTGATCATCATCGGTGATGAGGAAGTGCGATTGCGTGGTATCATCGACCGTGTCGACCGTTATGGCAATGGGGATATCCGCGTGATTGACTATAAAACAGGTGGTGGGAATTTGGACAAAGCAGACCTGCTGCGGGGTTACCGCTTGCAGCTGCCGATCTATGGTATGGTGGCTCAATATGCAATGAACCTTGGACAGGTGGTCGATGGATTTTACTGGAAGATCAATGCTGCCTCGCCAAGCGCGCTGAAATTGTCCACTTTTAAGCACCTTGGCTCAGAAGGTCCCGAAGCAGCCTATGATTTAGCGCTTGATCACATCAAAAAGTTCCTTTCCAGCATGCGTTCAGGTGAATTTGCACCAAAGGTACCCAAAGGCGGGTGCCCGTTCTATTGCCCGGCAGTTGCTTGGTGCTGGCGTTACCAGGCAGGGTTTAAACCATGACCGATCCACTGATCGAACGCGTCCTTTCTACTTTTGATCTAAACCCCAAACAGCGCGAGGTGGCGGAACAGCGCGGTTGCGATGTGGTGGCCACGGCGGGAGCTGGCAGTGGCAAGACCCTTACCCTGGTGGCGCGCTACATCACCCGCCTGGCGGAAGGCATCACCCCGCGCCAGATCGCAGCCATCACCTTCACCAAGAAAGCTGCGCGCGAGATGCGCTCAAGGGTACGCAGGAAGCTTGAAGACCTGCAGGCGACCGCTGAACTTCAGGGTGATCGCTTTTTCTGGGGAGCCCTGGCAGCTCAGATGGACGCTGCCCGTATTGGCACCATCCACAGCCTGTGTTCCGAGCTGTTGCGTGCCCATCCCGCCGAAGCTGGCATCGACCCACGCTTTGAGGTGATGGATGAAGGGCTTTCCGCGGCGCTGCGCATCCAGGCCGTGGATGACACGCTCAAGGGGCTGGTGGAAGACCCCCTTTTCACCCCCTTGCTGGAAAATGTGCCGGTGAAATTACTGACCACCATGCTGCAGGAACTTCTCGACCGCCGGCTGGATGCGCGTGAGGTCTTTTCCCTCAACCTGGACTATCAGGACAATATCGTCAGGGAGCTACGCCAACGCATGCAGCACCCTGAAATCACAGGTCTAATCGCAGAATTGCGCAGCTACTCTGAGCATGATCTGCTCGTTGATGCTGGGGATAAATTGGCTGAAATGGTCAGGGAATTGCTGCAATTATGGACGCTTGCCGAAAGTGCCCTGGCTGAGGTTGATCCAGGCAATGCCGCAGTCCATCTTTACCAGGCACGCCGTTCATATATGCAAAGAAGACTTGGCGGAAAAGACAGTGAAGTAAAAGGATTGATCGCTGAAATCCAGAGCGCTTATGATACCTTGCTCAACCCCATGGTTGGCGGGAAAGGTTCCCAGGACACTCCACCCTCCCCCAAGGCTGAGAAACGCTTTGAGCAATTGTCGCCCCTCTTGAAAGCGGCCTTTGAGCGCGTTAACCAGGCATACCAGGACCTGCTGGACCTGCGCCAGGCGGTCGACTTCGATGACCTGGAATACCTTGCCCAGCAGCTTCTGAAGCTCCCTGAGATCCGCCAGCGCTGGCAGGGAGAACTGCAGGAAGTGCTGGTGGATGAATTCCAGGATACCAACCAGCGCCAGCGGGACATCATCCAGGCGCTGACCGGTTCGCCCGGGCGTCTTTTCATCGTGGGGGACATGCGCCAGTCGATCTACCGCTTCAGGCATGCCGATGTGACCGTGTTCAGGGAGGAACAGCAGCGCATTGCGCGTGAGCATGGCATGCTGCGCGAGCTGGACCTGACCTACCGTGCACACGAACCGCTGCTCCAGGCGACCAGTGACCTGCTCGCCGCTGTCATTGGCACGCAACAGGACCCCAACCGTCCTTATTATGTACCCTTTACATCCATGGAGGCTCACAAAAAGCTTCCCGATGAGCATATCCATTCGCCCCATGTGGAATTTGTGCTGGGGGCCGGTGAAGATGCAGAAGAAGGTCGTGTTCGAGCAGCTAAAGCCCTGGCAGAACGATTGGTCCAGCTGCAGCGGGAGGGGCAGATCCAGAGTTGGGATGATGTGGCGCTGCTTTTCAGGGCAACGGGGGCTTATGCCGTCTATGAAGAAGCCCTGGAGGATGCCGGCATTCCATTTGTGACCGTCGCCGGCAAGGGGTTCTACGACCGCCCGGAGATTCGCGACCTGGTCAACATACTGCGCGCGCTTGCAGACCCGCTGGATGACCTGTCCTTTGCCGGTTTATTACGCTCACCCGCTATCGGTTTAAGCGATGCCGCCCTATTCCTGCTGCGCCAAAGCGGGAAACCTTTCTGGCAGGCGCTGCAGGAGGATTCTTCAGACCTCAGTGGCAATGATCTTGCCAGGGCAGAAAGGGCGGTTGGAATTCTCAAGGAATTGATTCCGCTGGCGGACCGTGTGCCCGTGGCGGAGTTGATCAAGCAGGTGATCGATGCCTTGGATTATCGTGCCATCCTCGCCACTGCCGATCAGAAAACGTCCCAGAAAGCTTCCAGCAAGGCGGGCGGGCGCCTGTGGCGCAATGTGGATAAGCTGATCGAGGATGCCCAGACCAGCCAGCAGGTCAGCGTCCGCGCCTTCTTGGACATGCTCAAGGTGATGAACGATGCCGGTGCGCGCGAAGGCGAAGCATCTGCTGAAGCGCTGGGGGCTGTCAGGTTGATGACCATCCACCGCTCAAAAGGCCTGGAATTCAACCTGGTGGTGCTGGCGGATGCCAGCCGCACAGCTCGCTCGCCCAGTGAAGCGGTCTATCTTTCCAATGAACTCGGGCTGACTTTCAAGCTCGACTCACAGCCCCTGGCCTATAAACTGGCAAAATTCCAGGATGCTGACCAAAGTGAGTGCGAGGATCTCAGGATCTTATATGTTGCCCTGACCCGAGCAAAACAGAAATTGATCATCAGTGGTCACCTGACCCTCGGCGAAAAAGGCGGTCTCTCAGCCAGGGGATGGACCAAAGAACTGCTCGAGCCAGCTGGGATAGTGATGGATGACCTTCTGCAGAATAATGGCACACCTTACCAGGCCCAGACCGTAAAAAGCAGGCATATCCGCGCCTGGTGCTTGCTGCAGGACCTGGCAAATACGGAAACCTTTGAGGCGGAAGGGCAGGGGCAACCGCCAGAGGGTGACCCGATACCCTTATACCCGCCAATAATTGAGGACGAGCCCGCTCAAACCACAACAGAAGAAGAGCAATTAGACCCCCTGGATTGGATGGTCACCCGCAGGAGTGATCGCTTTCCCGCCAGTATCCTGGGAAAGATTGTGCACAAAGCCCTCCAGCGCTGGCTATTCCCCGGGGATGCTGGCTTCGAGCCCCTGCTGCAGATGGCAGCCCTGAACGCCGGGCTGGCCACCGGGGAACAAAGATCACACGCTATCCGGCAGGCTACCGGGCTGCTAAATCGATTTAAGAACCACCCGCTGTGGGGCGAGATCGATGGGGCAGTTGAGCGTTACAGCGAGGTGCCCTATTCCTACCAGGTGAATGGCAAAACCGAGAACAGGTTTATTGACCTGCTCTACCTTGGCGATAAAGGCTGGCAGATCGTCGACTTCAAGACCGATCGTATCCTGGTTGACACAAAAAAGAGCATTGTCCTGTCAGGTTACACAGCCCAGGTGCAGCGCTACCGGGAAGCGGTTAAGGCGCTGTTGAGGGTCGAGGCAGGGGTGAGCATTTGTTTTCTGGATGACCACGGCCGCATAGAAGTGGTGGAGGGGTAAAAAACAAAATATAGAGTTAAACTCAATTGAGCGTTAATGCTTGAGTTTGAAATTTAAATAATAGGAGAAGAAAATGGATCCCGAAACATCAATTGAAGAAACTGAAGCCAAGTTTGGTGAGCGTATGATCGAGATCAAGGTCCGCTTGTGGACGAACGATATTGCTGAAACTGAAGGGTCTGTCCTTCCTAAACATGCCTGGTCCAGTGGTCTTGTCCGTTTGACTTCCAATAAAACCCATGGCATCGGTCCCAACAAAGCGCTGCCTTTCCATTCCTTGATGGACCTGACTGCGGTTATTGAAAAAGCTCTGATCCAAAATGGGATCACCCTGCATACCAGTCGGGTAGCAAGTAAATACCTGAAATAGTGATCTACTAAGGGATCAGTGTTTACTTTTTTGTTGGTTAATTTATTTAACCAGATCATTAGGCGATTACATAACGACTTGCGTTATGTATAGTACATGTGTATAATATAGGTGTATGAATTATACACAAGAAAGATTAATATGATGGAAAGAACCCAGTTGTTGCTTGACTCAAAGCAAAAAGAAACCTTAATCAAAATCGCCAGGCAGGAGAAGCGTAATTTTTCAGAACTGGTGCGCATGATGCTTGACAGGCAAATTGCTGAGCATCAGAGATCCCTCATCGCAGCTGCGGCACAGGCTTTACTGGCAGATTATGCAAAGGATCCGGAACTGACTGCCTTCACAGCTTTGGATGGGGAAGACTTCCATGCATAGGGGTGAGATCTGGCTCATCAACCTCGATCCGACCATAGGTGCTGAGATCAAAAAATCAAGACCTGCGATCATCATCAACGTTGATGAGATCGGGGTTCTGCCGTTACGGGTTATTGTACCAATCACGGATTGGAAGGAACATTATGCCCAGGCACCCTGGTTGGTTCAAATTCAACCAAATAAGCAAAATGGCCTAACCAAAACCTCTGCGGCAGATGCCTATCAAATAAGGTCGCTATCTGTTGAACGATTTATTCATCGCATCGGCGCCTTGGGCAAGGAGCCATTGAATAAAATCCTTGACGCTGTTCAGCTTGTTTTGGGAATTGGATCAGTGGAATAACTCCACCCCTAGACATAAGGATGGGGCCAGGCGATATCCAACCCTGGCTACATCTACAGATCCCTACATCTTTCCCTCATACTGCGATTATCTGATATCCATGAGTCCAGTATAGATGCACATTGCAAAGGTTTCTGGAAAATCAGACTTCTCATCCTGGCTGATGCCGAATCTTAACAAGTGTCTACTCTTCCGGGTCGACTTATATTGTTATTTGGATAAGTCTTGTTCCACCGCCTGCAAAAAATCCACCACCATGCCAGCGGTAGCGCCCCACAGGACTTCCCCCTGGTAGGGTTGATAAAATATCACCTCGTAGTCATTTCCATTGATTCGCCGGGTTTCCTTGTAACGGTTTTGAGGCTCTGCCAGCCACTCCAGCGGGATCGAAAAGGCGCGCGCCACTTCCTGTGGGTGCACCCGCAGTCTAATCGGTGCCTGGATGTACCCGATGACGGGTGTGACCCGGTATCCTGAAATAAGAGAGCGGGGTCGCAGCGTGCCCAACACCTCCACCTGGTTCGGGTGAATGCCCAACTCCTCCCATGTTTCCCGTTTGGCGGTCTGGGTCAGGTCCGCATCGCCCGCTTCCCATGCGCCGCCCGGGAAAGAAACCTGCCCACGGTGCTCTGCCACCAGTTCAGTCCTCCTTGTGAATAGAAAGTGATGGCTGCCATTCACCGGGATGAGCGGCATAAGCACACCAGCTGGTTTTTCCTTGTGCGCGAATTCAGCGGTCATAAACTGGTCTTCAGTGCCCGTGGGAATAATGGGATTGGCAAATGCCTGGCGGATCACCTGCAAGGAATAACGATGGTTGTGAATGACATCCATGAATAATCAGGCAATTACTCGTCAGCGTCTAGCAGTTCAATAGCCGGATCGATCCCCAGAACGGAACGGGCAAAGACCAGGAACCCTGTATGGGCGATCATCCTGTCTGTCGGTCTGAACCTCTCCCAATCCGTTTTATAGAAACGCAGCATGATCTCACACACCTCGATGAAAGCGAAATTTGCCTGGCTGAGGCTTTTCAGGGTCAACGAAACCTGGTTCACAGTCGGCAGGATGGTGCCAAAGAAACCGCCTGGTTTCAATGATCGTTCAACGATCTGTAAATAATCGTAAGGGTTGGGCAGGTCAAGGAAAATGGCATCCACGTTTTCTTCATCAAAACCCAGTTCAACTTCCCTTGTCTTGAGGATTACCCGGTCCTGCAGGTTGATCTTGGTTAAATTTTGCAGAGCAAGTTGCTGGATCTCGGCTTTGCGGTCATAAGAAATGACACGGCCTTCGTTGCCGACAAGGAATGCAAAGGCACAGGTCAACGCGCCGGATCCAGTCCCCGCTTCCAGGACGGTTTGCCCGGGACCGATGCCCATCACCATGTTGACGTAGCCGATATCCTTGGGATACATGATCTGCGTGTTGCGCTTAAGGTTCTTGAGGATGTCAACCAGCGCGGGTTGCATCAGGTAAAAAGGGTTGCCCTGGTGGGAATAGAGGCAGCTGCCCCATTTTTGCCCGATGATGGCATCATGTGCGATCACCCCGCGGTGGGTTTGCAGCGTCTGAGCATGTTTCAGTACGATAAAATGACTTTTATAGCTTTTTCCATACAATTGAACCAGGTCGCCTTCCCGGGCGACTTCTGAGTAGGAAGGACGCATCAGTTTACCTGCCTTTGGTGTCAATCTGAACCAGGGACAACCAGTGGCCTACAAATAAGAATAGGATGCTGCCAACAACGCCCATCCCCACATTCAATGGCCCCACCATGATGAATGACCACTCCAAAACATCCGCCAACAGGTGCCCCCCGACGAAACCTGCCCAACTTAACACCAGGTAGAGCGCCAAGTGGCCGATGCCGCCATTCTTCCACAGGTGAAATAAAGCTCCCAACAGCGAAGCCAGGAAAAAGCCAAAAATAAAAGCTGGAAAGGTCATTGTTATCTTCCTCGTTTTCTTAATCTAAAGCCGTCGAAATTTCTCCACCACCCAGGCATCGTTCGTCGTCATAGATCACAGCTCTTTGACCCGGGGTGATGTCGACCAGGCTGTGTTCAAATTTTATTACAATTTCATTGTCAGGCTTAAGTTCGATCTTGCCTTTTATGGGTCTGGCTTTGTAGCGGATCTTGACTTCGTATTCACGGTTTAGGTCAGGCGCAGAACCAGAGATCCAGTTGACTTCCCTGGCAACCAGGCTCGTCTTTTTTAGTTCATCTTTATAGGCAACGATCAATTCATTCTTCCTGTTATTCTTGGAATAGACATACAGAGGCTGGGCCTTAGCCAGGCCAATGCCCTTGCGTTGGCCCTCAGTGTATAAGACCAGCCCTTTATGCCTTCCCAGGATGTTTCCCGATAGGTCTTTGATATCTCCCGGAATGAGCATCTCGGGGATGTTCTTCTTGAAGAATTCTTCCTGCGAAAGGCCTTCCAGGAAACAAAGGTCCTGGCTTTCTCCCAGCACTTGGTCCGACAATCCATTCTCGGAAGCGATCTGCCTGACCTTTTCCTTTGAAAGCCCACCCAGGGGTAGCAATATCGATCGCAATTGATCCTGGGTTAGAGTGCTCAGCATGTAACTCTGGTCTTTTGTGTTGTCCTGTCCCTTGAGCAGGCTAATACCGCCTTCCGGGGCTATTCCGAGGCGGGCGTAATGCCCGGACGCCAACAGATCAAAACCAGAAACGCGTGCATGATCCAATAAGTACCCCCATTTGATCTTTTTGTTGCACACCACACAGGGGTTGGGTGTCAGCCCTGCCCTCAATTGGCTTAAGTAACGCGCTTCCACCTCTGTTTTAAATGCCTCGCGCAGATCCAGTATCTCAAGATCAATGCCCAGCGTTTTTGCTACACTGATGACGTGATCTTTCTCTGTGGATAAGGTATGGTCCATCCTCGGCGGTAACAGGGCCATAAATACGCCTTTTACAGAATAACCCATATCCCGCAGCAGGAGGGCGGCGACAGAACTATCCACCCCACCGCTCATGGCGACCAGCACCTTGCCTTTTGAGTACATCCGGTTATTTTACCCCAATCCTTGCGGGTATAATCCTGGATAAGGTTAATCATGATCCAGTTAACAGATACCCACTGCCACCTCGACTTTGATGTCTATGATGAAGACCTCCACCAGGCTGTTCTTCGGGCCAGGGACTCAGGCATTGAACTGATCATCAATCCTGGCATAGACATCCCCTCCAGCCGGAAAGCAGTTGACCTTTCCAACCAATATCCCGGCCTGGTCTTTGCAGCCATGGGCTTCCATCCCAATTATGCCAACCTTTGGAATGAAAAGTCGCTTGAGGATCTGCGCACCCTGGCAAAGGATAATAAAGTCAAAGCCATCGGTGAGATTGGCCTTGACTACTACCGTGAACATGCAGCCCACGAAACGCAGAAGAATGTTTTCCAGGCCCAGCTGGACCTGGCAAGGGAGTTGGAACTTCCATTGCTCATCCATAACCGGGATGCGGATGAAGACCTCATCCCCATCCTCTCCCATTGGTATCACAACCTGCCCGCCAACTCACGCCTTGTTCGGAACCCTGGTGTGTTGCATTCCTTTAGTTCAGGGCCGGAAGTGGCTGAACTTTTCATCAATATGAATTTTGTTATCGGCATCACCGGCCCGGTGACATTCAAGAACGCCGCCCAGAGGAAGGATATCGTCGCAAAATTACCCCTAGAAAGTCTCCTGCTGGAAACCGATTCGCCCTACCTGACTCCCCAGCCCTACCGGGGACGCAGAAACGAACCCGCCAACATCATTTACATTGCCTGGGAAATTGCCAATTTGCACTCCTGTTCAGTTGAGCATGTAGCCCGGGTCACTACAGCCAATGCCAGGGAATTGTTTGCAGTTTAGGTATTTAAGGTTGTATTCTGACACCCAATTAATGTAAAATAAGGTATCCATGCCTGAACAGATACTTTACCCGACATTTTCGACATTTTTTAATGGCCTTTCAGAAAGTGAACTGGCGGATCATCAGAGCCTGCAGGTCGGCAACTCCTGCACGTTTCACGCCATAACAACAGCTATCAAGTTACTGATCAATTTTTCACTTGATCCGCAGGAACTTTCTGATGAGATCGATCATTTATGGTGGCGCTTCCGCCCGATGCGGGTATTTCCTGGCTGGGCGGTCACTCCACACCAGCAGGTAAAGATCGTCAATTATGTCAGAGACAAGTATATGCTTCCCATCCAGGTCGAATCTTCCCATGCAAACCTCAACACGCTTTTTGATAACCTGATAACCCCGCAAAAAGCCAGCATCATTACCTTGTTATGGGGTATCAATCGTGCCCCGGCAATTTACTATGGCACCTCGCCGCATAATTACAACGCTGGCTTTATGCCGGCCGGTCATACGATGCTATTGGGGTCCTATGACCCTTTCCATACACTGCAGGATGGCACCCCCACCCCCTGGGGGATGGTTAACTCCTGGATAAACCACGGAAATTATCTTTTTTGGCTCACCGATGAGGAATTTACCAGAGCCTGGCATTTCTTTTTACCATTTGTGGGTCCCAATCCCCTGGTTACTATTTCAACTTTTTAAAAACAGCGCATATCACCGTTAATTCTAAAATCGGTCAGAATTCTTGATTCCAAAAATCTCAATGTTATAATCCTGCCGATATGAAACCTTCAAAATTATTGTTCAGTTTTGCCCGCCGTTACTCGGGATCGCTCATATTTGCCACCCTCAGTATGATCGCCCTCGTTGGCGCACAATTATTGGTACCCTGGCTGATCCGTGAACTGA
Source organism: uncultured Anaerolineaceae bacterium (assembly GCA_964435475.1). Classification (GTDB taxonomy): domain Bacteria; phylum Chloroflexota; class Anaerolineae; order Anaerolineales; family Anaerolineaceae; genus CAYSZB01. The sequence continues at coordinate 33,616 of CAYSZB010000020.1, forward strand.
TCAATGCCCTCTCCGAACAGGCACTAAACCAGCAAACCCTTGACCTGATCACCAAGCTTACCATCATCGCCTTGCTTGTTTTCATTGCCAAGGGTGTCATGCAGTTCATCCGCAGTTACGCCGCCCATGTGGCGGGCTGGGGCGTGGTGGCTGATGCCCGCAAGTTTGTTTATGATCACTTGCAGCGCCTGTCTTTGCGCTATTATGAAGACAAGCAGACCGGGCAGTTGATGTCCAGGGTGGTGAATGATACCGATCTTTTCGAAAAGATGATCTCCCACGCTGTGCCCGAGGTCTTCGTCAACACGATCACCCTGGTTGGCATCACAGCCGTCCTGGCAGGCATGAATTGGCGTCTGACGCTTCTCAGCATGATCCCCATTCCCCTGATCATTATCTCGCTGGTGCTCTATGCCAGGATCGTCAGGCCCGCTTTCAGATGGCGCCAGAAGGAGTTGGGCGAACTGAACGCCATCCTGAACGACAACATCTCAGGGATTCGTGAGATCAAAGCCTACACCCGTGAAGATGATGAGATCAAGCGGGTCGGCAAAGGCATAGACAATTACCGGCGTTCCCAGATGAAGGCATTGAAACTGATGGCGATCTTTGAGCCCTTCATGGACTTCACCTCAGGCATTGGCAGGTTACTTGTCATATTCTTTGGCGGCAGATTGGCCTATCAAGGCCTGTTGTCGGTTGCCGACCTGGTTGCCTTTTATTTGTATCTTGACGTTTTCTATTCGCCTATACGCAATCTCGGGTCCGCCTGGGAACAGGTGCAGGAATCGATGGCTGGTTTTGAAAGGATCTCCGAACTTCTGGTCGAGGAACCCGACGTTAAGAATACTGCCACCCCCGTCTCACTGCTTTCTCACAATACACCTGAAATATGTTTTAACAACGTCAGCTTCCATTACCAACAAGGTGAAGATGTATTACGAGATATCAACCTGACCATCCCTGCCGGGAAAGTTGTCGCCCTGGTCGGCCCAACCGGGGTTGGCAAATCGACTTTGGTCAGCTTGATCCCCCGGTTTTATGATGTCTCTTCAGGAAACATCACGTTTAACGGGATAGACCTTGGTGACCTGGATGTCAAGGAACTGCGCTCTCAGATCAGTATCGTCCTTCAGGAGGTCTTTCTTTTTCATGGGTCGGTAAAAGACAACATCCGCTTTGGAAATTCGCATGCCAGCGATGCTGAAATAGTCCAGGCTGCCATGGTCGCCAATGCCCATGACTTCATTATGCAGCTTTCTGATGGATACGATACCCTCATCGGGGAAAGAGGCGTCAAGCTTTCAGGTGGTCAGCGTCAAAGGTTATCGATCGCCAGGGCGATCCTTAAAAATACACCTGTCCTGATTCTGGATGAGGCTACCTCTTCAGTTGACACGGAAACCGAGTTGCTTATCCAGGAAGCCCTGGAGCGATTGGTCGTCGGTAAAACAACCATCATGATCGCTCACCGCTTGTCGACTGTCAGAAACGCAGACAAGATCGTGGTAATGGAAGGTAACCGGATAACCGAGGTCGGGAAACATGATGAACTGATCGCGAAAGGCGGATTATATTATCGCCTTTACTCAATTCAACAACGCCTGAATTAAAACAAGCCCTCAAAGAAATTTTTTACTTTAGAGGCACGATCATATCCACATTTTGGGTTATCAGAACAGGTTTGACCGATGCATTGGTCAGCTTTTGCAGTGCTGGGTCAAAATAACCCCACTTGTCATCAGAAAATCGAACATCAATATTAATTTTCTCAGCAAAATTTTTCTGCAGAATTTCACCGTCAAAAGCAGCAATGAGGTCGTTGATACGGTCATACCAGGGGTAATCCATTGTCATTTGAATTGTTGTCATAGGGATCTTCTGGGCAAGGGGCAGGACATGCAGACCTTCCTGGGCTGCCAATGTGTATGCCTTGACCAGCCCACCGGTGCCCAACTTGGTGCCGCCAAAATAGCGTGTAACGACCGCCACGATATCCCCAAGCCCACTTCCAGTCAAAACCGTCAGAAGGGGCCTGCCTGCTGTGCCTGGTGGTTCACCATCATCGTTGCTATGAGTGATCACTCCCGGTGGAAAACCTATGATGAATGCAGAGACATGGTGAGTAGCATCAGGGTATCGGGATTTGATGCCTTTAATGTAAATCTTGGCTTGATCGACTGATAGAGCTGGCGCCAGACTGGCAATAAAGCGCGAATTCAGAACCTTTATTTCAACTTCAACTTCATTTGCAGGTAATATATAAGGCCGATCCATTTTGTGTGCCCAAGAATTTTTACTTTAGCAAAACCTTATCTATTTTCAAACTGACCTTGGATGAAGAAAAAATTTCTTAGTGTCAATTTGCCAACGACAATCAAGTATTCCCTGATCTGATGGTAATCAAGATCTTGGTGTTGGAGTTATATCTCATAATCATTTTACTACAGCCCCATCAGATAGAATCCGGGATGGTAGGAAGGGAAGGAAGCTGCTAAATAAAAACGAGTCCCAGATTGGAACTCGTTTGTGCCCCCACAGGGGATTCGAATATCATACCTCGATGGTACCCATGGTATTTAAATGCAAAACAGGCTTTTGTTTAAGCCTGTTTGTGCTTTTTTGGTGCCCCCACAGGGATTCGAATATCATACCTCGATGGTACCCTGGTTTTTAAATGCAAAACAGGCTTTTGTTTAAGCCTGTTTGTGCTTTTTTGGTGCCCCCACAGGGATTCGAATATCATACCTCGATGGTACCCTGGTTTTTAAATGCAAAACAGGCTTTTG
>CAYSZB010000021.1:0-35413 GCA_964435475.1 uncultured Anaerolineaceae bacterium
AGCCATTGGTTCTGGGTTCAAATCCCAGCCTCGCCATTCCGTATATATGGGGGTAGTAGCAATATGCACCCACCATATGTGGCGTTTAGGCTTATTTGCTGAACTATCAAATTTTGATAATCCATTGCTCTATTTAAGGTACTATTTTTATGCATCCGTTGATTAACTAGATCCTAATGGATCGTTTTGCCTTTTGTATTTTAGCACAATCGATTCAATTATGGAATCCTATTCATTATGAAATTTCATGGTACTAACATAATATTTGATAATCCCTTGCATCTATGCTTGCATTCATGCTGGCATATGCTTGCAGTCTCCGTTGTCACCTGGTGTCAGCTCCGCATCCTGGCATAGATCACCGTTACTCCAGCAAACAAGACAACTGCATCGATCGCTCCTTGACTGGGCAATGCCTGGGTAATAGCAAAAGAGCCACACCCTAATCGCTTTTTCTTTTGCTCAAAAAATGTTTTAAATTAACCTGTCATTAATCGCCTTTCTTTCTGAAATAATTAAAATTAACCTATGGTGCACAAGAATAATGGAATTAGTATGACTCAAAAAAAGGAAATATGCATGACAACAACAGAACAGATGGATCTGTTAAATCATTGGATTGGTCCTCTCCTTATCCTGCCTCCTCAAACTTCTCCAAAATTAATAGCATTTTCACTGTATAACAGTGAAGACCCACACTCCTTACCTGACTTTCATAACGCCCCTGGTGGTATTGGTCTTATAAATTTTGCAGGTGTTATAATGTTTTCATCAAATTATTCGGTTCTAATGCGAGGTGCTTATGTCTGATTACATTACAATGAAAGAAATCGAATCCGCCCGCGATGCCATCCAGGCGCGCATAACCATCAAACCCGAGGTCGGACTGATCCTTGGCTCTGGCTTGGGCGCACTTGCCGATGAGGTTGAAGATCCGGTGGTGATCCCCACCCATGAAATTCCATTTTGGCCGCAGTCCACTGTCCTCGGGCACAAAGGTCAGTTGGTATTTGGCAGGCTGCAGGGTAGGAATGTCGTTGTTTTGCAGGGTAGGACACATTTCTACGAAGGTCACAGCATCTCCCGCATCGGCTTGCCCGTACGCGTGATGCAGCTCTTGGGCGTCACAACCCTCGTCATCACCAACGCTGCCGGTGGCATTAACCAGGACTTTGAACCCGGCGATCTGATGCTTTTGACCGACCACATTTCACTGTTCACCATGGGTGGTGAAAATCCCTTGCGTGGTCCAAACTTGGATGAATTTGGTCCTCGCTTTCCAGATATGAGCGAAGTTTATGATAAGAAACTCCTGCAACTTGCTTTGGAAATCAGCAAGGAGCAGGATCTTGACAGTAAAACGGGTATTTATGTTTGTCTCTCCGGGCCATCATTTGAGACCCCGGCTGATATTCGTTTCTTAAAAGTGATCGGTGCCGATGCGGTGGGGATGTCGACCGTCCCTGAAGCGATCGTTGCCCGTCATGGCGGCATACGAGTGCTGGGCATCTCCGGCATCAGCAACAAGGTCGACAAAAAAGGCGTCAACGTCGCCTCCCATGAAGAAGTGCTTGAGGCAGGCAAGATACTTGTTCCAAAAATGATCATTTTGCTTAAAGGTTTGTTATCTCGTTTATGAATGGGCTTAGATTAGGGATAATTCATTGTTTTAATGCAGCAAATTGTAAAGTTCTTAAGTGATTATGAAATAATTGTTTACTTGGTGATCGGCATCGCTTCAGTTTTTGCGATCCGAAAACTGGTTCTTGCGATTAATGAGTCAAAGAATTCTGTCTTTGGCCTGGAAAAGGAATTTGCTCAAAAAAAGGTTGCCACTTCGGTCACCTTTATTGTCCTTCTTGGATTATTCGTTTTGGCTGAATTTATCATTGCCACATTTCTTGCCCCTGAACTTCCACAGGAAATGAGCTTTGCAACACCCACTTTAAATCTTGAAGTAACGCCTTCGCCTACAAAACCTTTGGCACCAGATGAGACTCCGCAACCATCGCCAACTCCATATCCCCAGGCGGTCATTCCGGGTGTGATAAGCAATTGCGAGGAAGAAATTCTTGAATTCACCTTTCCAGTGCAGGATGAAGCGGTTAGTGGTGTAGTTGAATTACGCGGCTATGTGGATACAGAAAATTTCGGGTCATACAAATACGATTACTCTCCAACGGGAGAGCTCAACTGGGTGACGATTGCTGCTGGTGGGGACATCCGCAAGGATGAAAGCCTGGGATACTGGTTTACAGGATCATTGATCCCGGGAGATTACTACCTGCGCCTGGTGGCATTAGATAACCAGGGCATTGAACAGAAACTGTGTGCGATCAAACTCCAGGTGATTGCAGAAGAATAGACTAGGGAGAAAATATGCCAGAGATCGATATCAGGATAGTAAAGCAGGAAGATCTGTCAGTCATGATCGAGTTGGATCATTCTTACAAAACCAACCACATCCTTAGAATGGAGGTAAATGAAGAAGGAAACCAGATAAATATCTCTTTCCACCAAGTCAGGCTGCCCAGAATAACGACAATTCAATATCCACGCGATGAAGATAACTTGATCCACTCCTGGCAGTCCTGCACATCGATCTACGTCGGAACCATTCGCAGTGAGATTGTTTCATACATTGGGCTTGAGGAAATTTCACCAAGCTCGGTTGTCAGGATCCGGGATATTGTGGTTTCGCCTTCCTATCGCAGGATGGGCATTGCCAGTGGCTTGATCTTTTCAGCTGAAAAGTGGGCAGCAAGCCGTAAGTATTCCCTGATGATCCTTGAAATGCAGCCCAAAAATGATCCTGCCATTCATTTGGCAAGAAAATTGGGATATTCCTTTAGCGGCTTTCAGAATCGCTTTTACCCGAACCAGGAAATGGCAGTTTTTTTCGAGAAATATATCTCTTAGAGCAATTCTATGACATTTGATGTATCACTTATTAGCATATTAAAAACGATCGCAGAGATTCTCACTGCAGGTGTGGCGATCACTGCGTTCTCTCTGTTCTTATATGCTTTAGCCTTTAATTTACAGGATCGTGTAGCCAAATCCTTTGTCTTGATTCTGCTGACAGTCGCCTTGATCTATACTTCAGAAACGATCAGTGCCACATCCAGTAATCCTTACCTCACATTATGGTGGTTGAGGCTGAAGTGGGCAGGGATTGTTTTCTTACCAGCAACCTATCTTTCCTTTGCGGATTCACTGTTAACTCTGACTGGTCGCCCCCGGACATGGCAAAGGAGGTTGGTTTTATGGGCAGTCTACGTCATTTCATTTGTAAGTCTTGTTCTTATCCTGACCAATACCCTGGTTGGTGCATTAATTGAGGACGCTCAACCCTCACCTTACCTGGCTAGAACGATTTACACGAACATCTTTGCTGGTTACTACGCTGTCGTAATGATCATCGCTGGTTTCTACATGGTCAACAGTATAAATCGGGCGATAACCAAGACCGGCAGGCGGCGTTTGTGGTATCTCTTACTCGGTGCCACTGCTCCTGCCATTGCGACATACCCGTTCCTGTTTTCTGGGACCTATCTATTTTCTGAGTTCCCGATAATTTTCTGGATCCTGTTGATAATTGACTGTATTCTTGTAGCAACATTTCTTGTTATCATGGCTTACTCTGTTGCGTTCTTTGGCGTTACCTGGACTGACAGGGTCGTCAAGAGTCGATTATTTAAGTGGTTGATGCGCGGTCCAGTCACAGCCTCTCTAACCCTGGGGGTCACTACTATTACCAGACGCATTGGTGAACTATTCGGAGATGTTTATACTGGTTTTGTTCCATTAACAATGGTCATAACTATTTTGTTGTTCGAGTATCTGATTACCATCTTAGCGCCTTTTTGGGAAAAATGGCTTTTTTATGGCTCAGACAGGGATGACCTTTCTCTTATCCGTTCTCTAGAGGATCATCTGTTAACCCGGAATGACCTCGACCAATTTCTTGAAAACATGGTTGCCTCGATCAGTGATAGATTACAGGTAAGAAGTGCATTTATTGCCGTCTTTGACGGAAATCTTGTCGAATACATTATCAGGGCTGGAGAAGATAAGTCCTTATCTTCTTTTCAACTTCCTGATAAAGTCTTCCAGGAAATCGTAAACAGCGATAGATCCATAGAACCATTCTTCCAATGGGGAAATTACCAGATTATTCCTTTATTCAACAATGGAAATCAGAAAGGATCCAATATTCTGGGTATGATTGGATTTCCATGGATCGAAGGATTAGAGTTAAATGATGAAAATATCCTGGCGATCAATCTGATGGCTGAAAAAGCAAAACTTGCATTAAAGAATCGTCGCTTGCAGCAGCAAGTATTGCAGTCCTTGCAAGCCATCCAACCCCAGGTAAACTACATCCAGCAGTTAAGGGCGGTCTCAAGATATGATCAGGATGGAATTTTGTTGGATGAAAATGAAATGCCTTTGGATGATTTCTCCAATTGGGTTAAAGATGCCTTGGTGCACTATTGGGGCGGCCCGAAACTTACCAAAAGTCCTCTGATGCGCCTTAACATTGTGAACCAGATCATCATGAAACATGACAGCAATTATGCAAATGCGCTGCGCGAAATATTACGAAAAGCGATTGACCAGATGAAACCTGAAGGAGAACGCCGTTTTACCGGGGAGTGGATTCTTTACAATATTCTTGAATTGAAGTTTCTCGAAGGCAAAAAAGTCAGGGAAATAGCAGCAAAATTGGCAATGTCAGAAGCAGATCTCTACCGTAAACAAAAAGTGGCGATTGAAGCGATTGCGAAAGTTATAATTGAAATGGAAAGAAATAGTCAAACAATTAATGATTGAGATAATGCTTAAACTTGCCTTTAGTAATTATTATTCGTAGTGTTTCTTGGGAGGGAAGCAGTGGAAAGTTATAATAAACCTGAAACCTGGGGGGATTTACATGATGAGGGATGGTGGGCATCTGTTCTAAGTGACCATCAAGATCAACTGAAAGTTACCCAACCTGGTCAAAAAACACCTCAAGCCAAGAATGTTGTCGCGCAACCCAAAACAGACGTCGCCAATGATTGGGAATATATCACGAGGGCATTACAAAATGATGTTGTTCTCAATGTTAAAGTAGATAACTGCAACAAGGGCGGTTTGCTGGTGAGCACAGAGAAAATTCAAGGTTTTGTCCCGGCATCCCATTTAATTGATTTGCCCTCTGATTGCCCTGAGGAAAGGCGAAACCAATACTACAAAAATTATATTCATAAGCTGATCAAGGTTAAAGTGATCGAATGTGATCCCGATAAGCAGAGGGTTGTTTTATCCGAAAGAGCTTCTTTGGCGGGTGAAGGAAAAAGGAACAACATTCTCAAATCCCTCAAACAGGACGATATTGTCGAAGGTAAAGTGACCAACATCACAGATTTTGGGGTTTTTCTTGACCTGGGTGGGGTGGAGGGTCTTATTCACATATCAGAATTATCCTGGGGACGGGTTAACGATTTGAAACAGTTTGTGTGTGTTGGAGAAACGATCAAAGCAGTTGTTCTACAGGTAGGGAAAATTGATGGCAGGATAGCTCTTAGCAGGAAGAGGCTTTTCCCTAATCCATGGGAAGATTTCGAAAAATGTCACTCTATAGGTGAGATAATTGCTGTGAGAATAACAAAGGTGAAAAATTATGGCATTTTTGCACAAACCCATGAAGGCATTGAAGGTCTGATCCACATCTCAACCATCAATTGTCACCCAAACACAAGTAGCCTCAAAATGTTATCCCCTGGAGACGAGGTGTTCGTAAAAATTCAACAGATAGACGCCATGAAAAGGCGTCTTAGTTTGATTTTATGTGAGGACCAATAATTATGGCAAGATTACCGCAAAAAGAAAAAAGTTCATCCTACCAGCAAGAACTGTTTGAACCCGAAAATTTTCATCTCGGAAAAAAGGCAAAGCCTTCATTCTTTGAAAGCATATCAAAATACCTTTTAGATCTAGTGGGTGTGATACTCATTGCATTGGCTTGCATCCAGATGTTGGCAATTCTGGGAATCACCAGGGGTGTTATCATCACCCCCATAACTGTTTTTTTGGATCGATGGTTCGGTATTGGTAAATATTTCTTTTTAGCCAGTCTTTTCTTCATAGGGATTGTCCTGATCCGCTGGCATATTCAGGAGGAACGCCAGATTAATCTTCGCCGGATCCTATTGATTGAGGTAGCGATTTTTTCTGTGATGGGTTTATTTTCAATATTCAGCAGAGGCGATATCATTAGCGCTGAAAGTGGACAAAATCCGGGAGGAATTATCGGGTGGGGAATCTCTGAATTCTTCAGCATTTTTGTTGGCAGGATCGGATCTGGTACCATTCTCTCTATTTTGTTCCTGTTAAGTGTGCTTTCAGCTTTTGGTATCTTAGTAAAAATTAAGAAATGGGTCAGGGCACAATCAGGAAGCATAATAAGCGAGATGGAAGAAATGCCTGTAGATGTCAAAATAACAACTACAGTCGATGTTGCACCTGAAGTGATTAGAACCGAATCTGTTGAACTGGATCGAACCCCTGCGATTGTGGCACAAAAACCCAGGTCTCAACAAATACGTGAAACACGGAAAACATTTGATTTTCCTGGACCTGAAAAGCAGCAAAATTCAAAGATCTTCGAAAGGGTAGCGTTTCTGCCACCACTTAGTTTACTGGAGGAAGAAAAGTCCACCACACCAGATAAACATACGATCAATATGACTGCAGGATTGATCGAAAAAACGTTACTGGATTTCGGAATTCCTTCCAGGGTTGTCGGTTATCGGGTTGGTCCTACAGTGATCCAATATGCGGTCGAACCCGGTTTCATTGAAAAATCGAGTTCGGATGATAAGATGAAAATCCGCATCTCCCAGATCTCCTCTCTCTCCAAGGACCTGGCATTGGCTTTAAAAGCCGAAAGGTTAAGAATTGAGGCACCTGTTCCCGGGAAGTCATACGTTGGGATTGAGATCCCAAATACGAAATCAACTATCGTTAAATTACGCCCGATGTTGGAATCGGAACAATTTCAAAGGGTAAACTCCCCTTTGGCAATACCATTAGGAAAAGATGTCTCAGGCCAACCGCTGATCGCTGACCTGGCATCCATGCCGCATCTCCTGATTGCTGGTACCACCGGCTCAGGAAAATCAGTCTGTATTGCTGCAATTACCACCTGCCTTGTCATGAACAATTCGTCTGAATCATTAAAATTGGTGATGATCGACCCGAAAATGGTGGAACTTATGCGTTTCAATGGTCTACCGCATATTTTGGGCAAAGTCGAGACTGAGGTTGAAAGGATCCAGGCTGTGTTACGCTGGGTTACTGCGGAAATGGATTACCGCTATAAACTGCTCGAAAAAGTGAGAGCACGGGATATTGATGTTTACAACATGAAAATTGCCCGAACTGATCAGCCAAAGTTGCCCAAGGTGGTTGTTGTGATCGATGAACTGGCAGACCTGATGATGACTGCGCCTGAACAAACTGAGCATGCATTGGTCAGGTTGGCACAAAAATCACGTGCTGTGGGCATTCATCTGGTGGTAGCAACACAAAGACCCAGCACTGACATCGTTACCGGCAAGATCAAAGCAAATTTTCCTACCCGTATTGCTTTCACTGTGGCTTCGAATATCGATTCTCGGGTCATTCTTGATGTTAGTGGTGCTGAGACATTGCTCGGCAAAGGCGATATGCTTTACTTGCATCCTGAGATCGGCACGCCAATTCGCTCACAGGGTGTAATGATCACCGATCGAGAATTGGATAAAGTGCTCAAGTGGTGGCAGGCAAATCCCGCAGAAGACAAAGCTGGCATTGGGTCACAGTTTGCCCCATGGGAGAATTCAGTAGAAGCTAAAAACGAGAATGGCGATGATGACGGCCTGATAGACAAAGCAATTGAAGTCCTCAAGAAAGATGGCCGTGCTAGTGCATCGTACCTGCAGAGAGCTTTGCGCATAGGCTATCCTCGGGCAGCAAGGTTGATTGACCAGTTGGAAGAAAGAGGTGTGATTGGTCCATCCCAGGGCGGCGGCAAGGAAAGGGATATCTTCCTGGATAATGTACAGGATGATGAGTAGAAAATTGCCACTTGACGGCATCGATCATACAAACTAATATTACGTGTCTTAAGGATAAACGTATGAGTGAAAAGAAAAAGTTTTCTCTTGAACAATATTTAAGGAACTTGTTTAAAGGTGTCCTGGATTCAATCGCAAAGGCATTGAACAAGGTCGGTGTCATGCCGAACATGGTGACAATTGCCGGCTTGCTTGGCAATATCCTGGCTGGAGTCTTGATTGGTTTTGGTCATCTCTTCTGGGGTGGATTGGTTGCCCTGGTGGTGGGTCCGTTGGATGCACTGGATGGCGCTTTGGCTAGGTTAAGAAACGAAAGCAAGCCTTATGGCAGTTTTATTGATTCGGTTACAGATCGATACGATGAACTGATCCTTCTTGGTGGATTGATGGTTTACTTTGCATTAGGTGAAAACTGGCTTGGTTGCATCGTAACCTACTTTGCCGCTTCCGGATCTGTCCTGGTGTCTTATATCAGGGCAAAAGCAGAAGCACTGGGTTATGATGCCAAAGTCGGAATAATGACGCGGGTGGAACGCTATCTGGTTTTGATTCCAGGTTTATTACTAGGCGAACCTTATCTCCAGATCGCCTTAGGTATTATTGCACTACTAGGAAATATTTCAGCACTGCAACGCTTTTTTCATGTTAGAAAGCAGGCAAGAAGTTCAGAACGAAATTCAAAGCAAAATTAGCTAATTTTGGAGGAATGAAATGTCTGAAGGAATAAAAATTGGTCCATTGATCATTCGCTATTATGCATTGATCATCATGGCTGGCGTGGTTGCTGCTGCCTGGCTATCCACAGTCGAAGCAAAACGTCGCGGGTATAAATCTGATTTTGTGTGGGATGTGCTTCCATGGGTAGTGATTGGTGGCATTATTGGGGCCAGGTTATGGCATATTTTCACCCCGCCAGCGTCCATGGTCGAGCAGGGTATCACCACTAAATATTACCTTACGCATCCCTTGGACGCAATTGCCATTTGGAAAGGTGGGGTGGGCATCCCCGGTGCCATTATCGGTGGCGCTTTGGCACTCTTGATCTACAACAAGAAAACCAAGACAAGCTTTCTTGAGTGGGCAGATATTATCATGCCGGGGCTTGCCTTGGCACAGGCTATCGGTCGTTGGGGTAACTATGTCAATCAGGAAGTATATGGTGCTCCCACAGATCTTCCCTGGGCGATCACGATCGACCAGGCACATCGACTTCCAGCATTCCGGGATTACTCGACTTATCACCCATTATTCCTGTATGAATCACTGCTTAATCTGCTCACTATGGCAATCCTGTTAATCGTTGGCAGGAAACTGAAGGATAAGTTGAAGCGTGGTGATATCTTCTTAATGTACCTTGTATGTTATCCCACCATCAGGTTCTTCCTCGAATTCTTACGATTAGACCCGTCTCCTGTCGCTGGGATCAACATCAATCAGACTGTCATGGGAATAGTGGCTGTTGTCGCTCTTACATTACTCATCGTGCGCCATGTGGTCAAACCTAAAACTCAACCTGTAGAAGAAATTTTACTTTCACCAGAAGACAGCATTTTATTACCAACTGATGAAGAGGACTCTGTAGAATTTATTGCGAATTCAGACCAGGATAAAAACCAGGATCTTCAAACCCCTCAGGATTAACTGAGAGTAAATATCTCAAATAAGAGAACAAAGAAGGCAGGCATCTGGCCTGCCTTTTTCTTTCCAAACCTTACCAGTTCTCAATAAAATTTACCCAATCTTTGTTTTCAAGTAAATGCTTTCCATATAAGTAAGTTGCTGAACTGGGCGGGCTTTGAGGGATTTTTCTGAGTGTCATGTGAGCTTCTTGCGGTGTCCTTCCGCCTTTTTGATGGTTGCATTTGGCACAAGCCGTCACCACATTGGTCCAGGTATGCATTCCGCCTAAGTGCTTTGGTATAACATGATCAACTGTAAGAACCTGCGCTATCTTTCCACAATATTGGCAGGTATATTCGTCTCTCCTGAATATCTCCCGACTTGATAAGTGTACTTGTGGCCTTGGACGATTTATCAAATTCCTTAACCGGATAACTGATGGGATCGGGTATGAATGGGACACAGTTTTAATTACCCCTCGGCCATTTAAGACCAATGTAGCCTTATCGCAAAGTACCAGGTTGACTGCGCGATGAATATTGGTCACATTGATCGGCTCAAAATTCGCGTTTAGAACAAGAACTGGCTTCATGATTTGACAATAATTGTAGATTATATCAGGGAATTTTCAGTACCTTTTGGAGCAATTAGCCAGTATCAAGGAAGTAATAATTTCAGCAAATTGGGTGAAATTTCGAAGACTCAGAGAATTATGCTTGGAATTATTAAAAACGGGTTATCTCAATGTTTTGGTATAATAATTTTGTGTTAGATGTCTTCTATTATTATACCAATTAGAGTGTAGGCCGGTTTCAGGAGATAATCAAGCGCCTGTTTCCGCAGGCGCTTTTAGGTAAATTATTGAGGTTCTGATTTTGGAGGATGAGATGGATATTGATCAACAGGTTACATACTTAATGCAGGGAACTGAATATGGCGATAACATCACAGCGAAGGCCATGGAAGGTGAGCTACGCGAAAGACTGATTGAAGCTCAAAAAGAGAATAGGTCACTCCGAATTTATTGTGGATATGATCCCCGCACAACCGATCTGCATATAGGCCATACTGTAACCATGCGTAAACTGCGCCAATTTCAGGAATTAGGACATGAAGTTTACTTTGTGATTGGTACCTATACATCTTTAATCGGTGATCCATCAGACAAAGATAAGTTGCGACCCTTGCTTACTCCGGAAGAGGTCGAAAGCAATGCACGCACCTACGCAGAACAGGCTTTCAGGATCCTGGACCGCGAGAAAACCCGTGTCGTCTATAACGCAGACTGGTTGTCCGAACTCACCTTTGCAGACCTGATCAAACTTGCATCCAATTTTACGATCCAACAGTTCCTGACCCGGGAAAATTTTAAACTGCGCTGGGAAAAGAATGAAGCTGTTCATGTCCATGAACTGTTCTACTCCATCATGCAGGGTTATGATGCTCATCATCTTAATACCGATGTGCAGGTTGGCGGAACAGATCAACTTTTCAATATCATGACCGCTTCCCGGAAGATTATGACCTACTTTGGCCAAAAACCCAACATAGGTATCATTTTATCAATTTTGCCCGGAACGGATGGCGAAGTTAAAATGAGCAAGTCGCTGGGCAACCACATACCCCTGACTTCAACTCCTGAGGACATGTACGGAAAAGTGATGAGTGTGCCGGATCATGCCATGGTGAAATTTGCCCAGCTGGCCACCCGCTGGACGCCTTTAGAGATTGAACAATTCACGTCGTCTATAGAAAATGACCAGGTCCATCCACGCGATGCCAAAATGCGGCTGGCATTTGAGATCGTTAGTGCATTCTTTGATGAGAGTGATGCCGAGAAAGCACAGGCATATTTTATCAACCTGTTTCAAAAAGGTGATCTGCCAGATGAAATTGCAGAATATTCGATTTCCCAGGAGCAAACTGTACTTGATATCATGCTGGCTGCCAATATGGCTGAAAGTCGGTCTCAGGCCAGGCGTTTGATCAACCAGAATGGTGTGAAATTCAAAAACCAGGTGATTCGTGATGCTTCTATGGTGGTGGGTGAAGGAATTTTGCAGGTTGGGAAAAGGAACTTCCTTAGGATTAAAAAGAATTAATCAACCGGTTTATTAATTAATAACAACTGACCGGCTGCCATTGCCTTTTCAATTTCTCCTGATTCGAGGACAATGGCTATTGCCAGCGGCGTACCCTGCCACTCGTCCAATGTACCGCCTATAAACCATGTGTTTCCCGTTTCTCCATTAGCTGTGCTAAATTGCCCCAACGTAAACCAGAATGGATCACTGCTTGCTTGCAATAAATTAACAGTCTTATCTGCAGTTGAACTTTCAATAACTTGAATCGGCATAGCAGATAGCATCGAGATCCATTCCCCTGACGTGCCAAGGTAGCTGTTGATGATCCGTGGTTGCGGCATTAAACCTGAATTGGATAAAGCAGCAGCTACCATCGCCATCTGAATTGGGCTGACGCGGAAATTACCCTCGGTAAAGAAGTAATCGTATAGATCCATTTTGTTTTCAGGTGGGTTTGATGGCAAAGCATGATCAAGAGGTAGGTCCGGCACTGAAAACAAGCCCATTTGATTTATTAAGAGCAGGAGTGCTTGCACGTCTGTAGACGCAGTCAGTTGGTTAACCGCCCGTTCACAGCCAAACTGAATCCCTTTGATCTTTGACTTTGCTCCGATTGCGTAATCCAGGCAGGAGAGATCTATCCTATGACTCAATGTGAGGTCAATTACATTGTGGGCTGGTGATGATAAATACACCGGTAATGCGATATTTGAGATTGCTGTTCCAAGGGGATATGAGCCTTGAGTGGCCCGATTAAGTAATGATCCTGTCTTGTCATTGATAAGGCTCTCCCAGTTGGTCTCAATGTCATTTGAGTTGAAGTAAGGAAAAGAGGACATGGATAAGATCTCACCTGTTTTTGCATTCATCAGCACAATGGCTCCTGGAGTTCCTGCCAGTAATGAATCAGCTTTTTGCTGAATTTCCAGGGAAATGCTTAAGCGAATATCGGAGCCTGTAGGTCTTTGATTATTAAGTTGTTTTTGCCACCAGGTAGACAAATACGAGTTTGTTTCAAATCCTCTTAAGTATCGATCCATTGCCTTTTCGATACCAGTTTGTCCGTATATGATGTGAGAATATCCTACCACCGGGCTGAGGGATGGATATGTGTTAATCCTGAAAAATCTACCTGCCTGCCCATTGGTTGTAACTAAAATAGAATCCGCCTGGTCCAGAATATCGCCTCTTTTTACCCATTGATCTTCAATACTCGACCGCGGGTTATCAAATCGTTGAGTCCATTTATCAGTTCGTATAAATGCAATCCATGAATTTGCCAGTATCAGTGCCAAAAAGCCAAGTGAAAAGATGATCCCCAAAAACCGGATGGCTTTGTTACGTGGCAGTGTTGGAATGGGTTCAAGGTTTTCTTGATCAAGGAGAAGTATGAATAATAGGCACAGAAAATTGGTAACCAGAGATGATCCCCCATAAGAAACCCACGGTAGTGTAACCCCGGTCAACGGCAGTGTGTTGAGATTTCCTCCAATAATTATGATCGATTGGATCGAGAAGTACGACCCAATGCCGATAGCCAGGTACCGTTGAAATAATGTCGTTGCCAACTCAGCAATGTTTAGAATCCGCAACATCAAAACTAAGAACAAGAGGATAAGGCTTACACTAACCAATAATCCCATCTCTTCAGATATTGCTGTAAAAATAAAGTCATTAATGGCCAGTGGCACCACACCCGGGTTGCCAAGCCCGATTCCGGCACCAAATAAACCGCCGCTGGCAGTTGCGATCAAAGCTTGCACATTCTGGTAAGCCAGGCCGGATGCATTTCTCAGCGGATCAATCCAGGTATCAATCCTTGTTCTTACGATGTTGATGTTTAGATAAGCAATTAAAGAAAGCACAATTAACAGCCCTGGTATCATCCAGATCAGGTACCTGCGCTGGGTGGTCACGATGATGATAATTGAATATAAAAGGATAAATATCATTGCCGTGCCAATGTCGCGTTGGGAAACCAGCAATAAGACAGTTAACAGGAACACATTTAGGGAGGGCAGTAAATAACTGATTAATCTTGATTGCATAGCTGATGCATCAGAAAAATAAGCTGCCAGGAAAATGATGATCAAGAGTTTTAGTGGTTCTGATGGTTGAATGAAAAAACTGCGCAATCCCAGCCAAAGGTTGGGCCCAGCCCCCGTGGGATTTACTCCCAAGAATAAGGTGATTGATGTGAGTAAAAAGCCAATGGACAGCCAGATATACTTGTATTTTCGAACAAAATCAAGCATGCCGGGGATCAAAATTCCTATCAAGACACAACTGGCACCGATCGATAGCCAAATAGTTTGCTTGTATCCGAGATTTGGGTCAAGTCTCCAGACAGTCATTAACCCCAGACCGGTCAACAAAGCGATAACAGGGATTATAAAAAGGTCCTTGGGGTGAATTTTGATGTTTGTGACATAGAATATTAAAAAAAAGCTAATCAACCAAGCAATGTAGCCTATCCAATGTTGGGAGTTAACCACAACATTGCTATCCCGTGCACGAATCAAAGGTGCATAGGTCAGGATAATCGAATATAACAGGATAAACAGTGCCGCCAATGCCAGCAACCAGAATTGTTTGATGTTGTTTTTCATGGGTGGGTCATCATTGCTCAGCAAGTGATCCTGTTGGTTAAATTCTATACTTATCCAGGAAGATAGCTAATTTTTGCCTGGCTTTTACTGGAATGACTTTTGGATCTGTAATTATTGCATTTTTTAGAGCATCAGCACAGGTGCATTGTTGCATATTCTCGATTAAACCTACCAGCTCAACAATTGTTTTCTGAGCTAATTCTGTGTTTTCCTGTAATGTCGCAATGACCATTTCCACTGTTACGGGTTCTGCGCTTTCATGCCACACATCGTAGTCTGTGACATGAGCCATGGTCGCATAGCAAATCTCTGCTTCGCGCGCCAGAAAGACTTCAGGTGCTGCGGTCATTCCTACTATAGACAAATTTAATTGGCGGTATACGTGGGACTCTGCTTTGGTCGAAAACCTTGGTCCTTCAATGCTAACATAGGTGCCCCCTTTGTGAGCGAAACCACCCATGCGCTGTGTAGCATCAAGCAATAATTGGGATAATGAAGGGCAAAAAGGGTCAGCAACACTAACATGGCACACACATCCTTCACCAAAAAAACTGCTCTCCCGTTTGTGTGTCAGGTCAAAGATCTGGTCTGGAATGACAATGTGCCCTGGAGCCAATTCTTCCCTGAGGGATCCACAGGCACTTACACTAACGATTTTACTTACTCCCAGTCGTTTAAAGCCATAAATGTTTGCCCTGTAGTTGATTTCACTTGGTGAGATGTGGTGGCCAATTCCATGCCTTGCCAGAAAGGCAACCTTAATATCATTGATCCTTCCAATGAAGAATGGTGCACTCGGGTTTCCAAAAGGGGTGGTTACACTGACCATTTCAGTGTCCTTTAATAAGGGGAAATGGTATAGACCAGAGCCTCCAATAATGCCAAGAATGGGTTTTTCGTTCATTGCTCCTCCAAATTGCTTATACTATCTTCAATAGATTAGTTCTATCTCGTATACCCCGCAATGCAGTTTGTCACCCGAGGTCAACACCAATGGGGATTTGATCTTAGTGCCATTTAACAAAGTCCCGTTGGTAGATCCATTGTCTGTTACCCACCAGCGTTGTTTATCAAAATATAACTGACAGTGATTTGCTGAAACTGTATGGTCATCTAGCTGCAGATCGCAGTTTTGATCTCTTCCAATGGTTATCTGCAACTTTCTGAATGTTCTTTTGGTTGTCACATTGTTCTGCTTAATGTTAAGGGTAACTTCTTGTAACTCGCCCCTGACCCGGTCTGTGCCTTTAAGGCTTTTCCAAATTATTATAAATATCCAAGTAATGAACCCATACAGGATCACAACCATTAGAATTCGTAAAATTAGGAAAATAATTTCAATCATTGTTGATTACAGCTCAGGAAGTATTGATGTTCGAAAGGACAAATCGGGCATATCTTCACCATATAGCAATGTCGTATTACCAATTGTGATCATATCCCCGGATTCCAGGATTGCTGAGTTGCACTTTTTGTTATTGACCATTGTCCCACCAAGCGAGTCCAAGTCAAATAACAAAAACTTCCTGTTCTTGGCTCGCAATTGCAAGTGGTCTCTCGATACCAAAGAATCGTTAAGTGAAAGGTCCGAAGTAGATCTCCGACCAATGCTGATGATCGGTTGGTTTAAAGGAAAAGTGAGGGTCCCATTAATTATAAGAAACGCGTTTAAGGGCAGTATCTCCTCAGGTTTGCTTTCCCCAAGTTTCAATAACGTCGTTGCTGTCATTTCTTCTTCCTTTGGAGTAAACGAAGCAGTTATTTTCAGGTCTCTTTGAAAAGGATCATCTGCTCGAAAAATGAAGATCTTTGGGTATGAAGGGAAATAAATGCCGCTTGTCTCTGAATTGTGATAGATTTGCATCAATATCTCTTCTAGTGAAGGTTGCTTTTCCAGCCACAAGTCATAGTCCTCCACGGGCACAAAGAAATTGTAAATATCAGGGGCCATGACCTTCCCGGGTTGAATTTCAAATGAGGTTTCCTGGATTAGCCTAAAAACATCTTCGATGATCAAGTTGGAAGTTCTCCTGTTGAATATCGCGTTGAGCTTTTTCTCCATGAGAGACCTTATCCGATATTCAATCAGGTCAAGAAATTTGCTGATATTAACCATATTGAAGAATATTATACTCACTATGTATTTTGAATTTAATACAAGTATGTCTTCAATGGAATTGACCATTGCGATGAATAATTCAAAAAGAATGTCAAGAGAGAAATAGGCATGTAGTTGTCCAGGAGTGTTGTCAGGTCCAACTCTTTCCTGATCATAAAATGCTAATCTGTCACATAGATTGGATTTGCAAATATCCATCCACGTTCTTTACCGAGATAATGGATGTAAACTTCAGTGCGATAGATACCTTTTTCTAGAGTCAGGTGGGTTAACACCTCACGATCAAATGTCTCTTTGATAACCTTACCGTCTTTAAGCAGTCTACAGTGTGCCCTGAGTGGTAGATGTACCTGGAATGTTACCCCGCCCTTTGCAGAGATAGTATCTCCCATGATGAACTCACCAGCTCGGTTATCTGCAGTGAAACGAAATCCTTTTGTTGGATGGGGGAGGTCATAGGCGATAAAGCAGTGTCCGGATTTTAATGCCCCATAGATCTTGCGTTTATCATCAATAAGTGAACCACACAATCTACTTGAGGTCAAAATATGGGTGTTCAGTGCTTTAAATTGGAATTCATAGGGGTAGAGGATGATCTTAAGTGGACCTTTCTTAATGACCATTCGATGTGCGTCGACCCCACCTATAGCTACCACCTTATTACCTTTGGCAAGCAATCCATCCCATAATGCAAGGGTTTCATCCAACGGACCCTGGGCCAGGTGCTTAGGGAAAAAAGCATTTATGAGCGCATCTTGAAGTTTCCTGGAGCGACTCTTGAACTCGCTCATTTCATTCCAAAGTTCTATTCCAGTGTAATTCTTTACCTTCCAATTCTTCCATGGGAATTTCTTTTCACCAAACAAGGGCAGTTCATCTTCAATCGGGTGAGCCAGGAAGGTCAGTCCATCTGAACGATTTGCCTGATCGACCAGATGCTGGGGATCGTTATAGAATTGTGCCAATTCACGATCGGCACCAAGTATCAGCATATGATTGCATCCATCTTTAAAAGTCATGTCATGCACTTCTTCGCCGATCAGCATTAATACTTTCTTTTTTCCTGCCTGGAAATACTTTTCCTGCTCATCCACCCATACATTATGATCTGTCAGGATGACTGCATCAATTCCTGCTTTTAATGCTGCTTTACTGATATCATCATGGGACCCTGTTCCATCTGAATAGAGAGAGTGAACATGAAGCGCAATGATCAATTCTTCCATCGTTTTTCCTCGTTATTATTTGCTGCACTTTAGTATGAGATCTGCCACCCAAAATAATTATATCTGTTCCCCGAAATTATTATGTGGCTAACAATCATTATTCAGAAATTATTGGCTTATTATGCAACTATTAGGTATAATGAACGCTCGTAATTATTAAGGAGGTATGTATGGATGTCTATTTGAGTATTGCATTAATTATTATTTCGGTGGCTTTGGTCGCCAGCATCATCCTGCAGAGCAAGGGAATTGGTCTGGGTGGTTTAAGCGGTGGCGATACAGGTGGCGTATATTCAAAGCGTCGTGGCATTGAGAAGATGTTGTTCTGGATCACTATTGGTTTGGGGATAGCATTTGTTGCTTTGACCATATTTACAGTGATCATATCCTGATACAGGCTTTTGAGCCTATATTTTTGGGTAAGAAAAAGGTTACAATTCAGGGGACAACTCACCATATAGGGAGTTGTCCCCTTAAGGTTAATCTATGGAAAAATATCGCTGGCAGTTGATAGTAATTCTGATTACTGGCCTGGTAGTGGGTGTAATATTGGTAATTCAACAAGGTAGCCCCTTGTCCAATACTCCAACCGTTACCCAGCCCCTGAGTGGCGGAATCTATACTGAAGCACTGATTGGCAATTTTCAGCGTCTCAATCCTTTCCTTGATCGATATAACCAACCCGATCAGGATGTTGACCGTTTGATTTATAGTGGTTTAGTAAAATTTGACAACTCAGGCGATGCCCAACCGGACCTGGCAGAATCTTGGGGGATCTCCAAAGATGGTTCGCTTTATAACTTTACTTTGCGACCAAATATTTACTGGCATGATGGTCAACCAGTTACTGCTTCTGATGTAGCATTCACTGTGGGACTGATGAAAAGCGAAAACGCCCTGATCCCTCCTGACTTGCGGGAGTTTTGGTCAGAGATCTCGATCAATGTCCTTTCTGAGAATCAGCTTCAATTTGCCCTACCGGAAGCTTTCGCTCCATTACTTGATTATCTCTCATTTGCAATCCTGCCTGAACACATCCTCTCAGGACTTACCCTGGATGGCATTATCGATCATCCCTATAACCTGGCTCCTGTTGGAAGTGGACCTTTTAAATTTGACGAATTGATAATTAATGATTCAAAAATCATTGGCGTTGTCTTAACCGCGAATGAAACTTACTATGCTGGTAGACCATTTCTAGAAAAAATCGTCTTTCGTTACTATCCTTCTGAAAATGATGCCTGGATTGCATATAAGAGCGGTGAGGTGGATGGTATTTCTTCTTTTTCTTTTGATAATTTATCTGAAGCACTTGCGGATCCTGACTCCAATCTTTATTCTGCTCCAGAACCGCTCATGTCCATAGTTTACTTGAATCTAAACGACCCTCAAGCATCGTTTCTCCAAAAACCTGAATTTCGTAAAGCTCTGATGCAGTCTATTGATCGCCAATCGATCATTGATAATGTCTATAATGGCCAGGCAATTATGTTAAATGGCCCGATCCTTCCTGGTAACTGGGCTTATTTTACCGATCTTGTCCGGGTAGAATTTACCCCTGAAATTGCCCGCCAGCAACTTATAGGGCTTGGTTACACAATAGGTGATGACCCGGTTTATCTTGTAACCGAAGAAGGTTCGCCATTGTCACTGGAATTGTTATGCCCAGATACAGACTTACACAAGGAAGTAGCCTCATATATTGTGCAAGGCTGGACTCATTTGGGTGTGAAGGTGGACCTTGTAATAAAACCTTATGATGCTGTGATTTCCGATCTCGAATCAAGAGCTTTCCAGGCTGCACTTGTCGACATTGACATGTCAGGTTCACCGGATCCAGATCCATACCCATTTTGGGCACAATCCCAGGTCCAGGCAGGACAAAATTATGCTCAGTGGGATAACCGTACAGCCAGCGAGTTCCTTGAGCAGGCACGAATCTCATTGGATTTTGGAGATCGAGTAAGGCTGTATCGAAATTTCCAGGTCATCTTTCAAGAGGAGTTACCATCACTCCCGTTGCTATCCCCGGTTTACAACTATTTAGTATCGACCAAGATCAAGGGTATCAGTTTTGGACCTTTTTACGATCGCAATGATCGCTTCTTTACCATTAATTCCTGGTACATTTTGGCAGAAGAAACCCGGGTCGATTCAAATAATGTGACTACAGGAGAGTGATATCACCATGGATGATGAGAGCTTAACCAATGTGATCAATAAAATTGGGATTTCAAAGGATGATATCCGCATAGAAGCAATTGGATCTGTCGACGAGGCTTCTGCTGCCCTTGGTTTTGCCCGTGCCAGTTCGAATTTGGACCAGAACAAACAAAACATCTACAAGATCCAGCAACACCTGCACTTACTTATGGCACAGCTGGCCTTGCAAGGTCCTGATTTACAAACCGAGAACGGAAGCTTCCGCAACAAACTGAATTGGATTGAGGATCAGATCATTGTTTACAGTGCACAGGTCAAGGTACCTGATCACTTTATCCTACCGGGTCACGGACTTGCGGAGGGTGCGCTGGCTTTGGCTCGCACAGTCATCCGCCGGGCAGAAAGACGGGTAGTTGCGCTGAAGAACAATACCCCAGATTTCGATCCATTGCTGATTAATTACCTCAACCGACTTTCGTATTTTATTTTTATGATGGAATTACTTGAATTGTCCGATAAAAGTTCATGCGGGCTGTAGGATTTTATGATAGGGACATTGATCAATTCTGCGCTTGTGATTATAGGCGGAATTCTTGGATTATTGATAGGCAAAAGACTTTCACCAAAATTCCAGCAAACAATCATGGCTGGTTTAGGTCTATTTACACTTGGATATGGCATTATTCTTTTTATTAAGACGTCTAATCCCCTCATTCCTTTTGGTGGCATGATCATTGGTGTGATTCTTGGCGAATGGTGGCGCCTGGAAGATCATCTGACTGTGCTAGGCGAAAAGATTAAAAACCTGGTGCAAAAGTACCAACCAGAGTCGTCCAACTCCCTGTTTGTGGATGGTTTTGTTACCGCCTCTTTGCTTTTTTGCATTGGTCCGATGGCAATCATGGGTTCCATTCAGGATGGTCTGACTGGTGATTCCAGTACTCTCATTGTAAAATCGATCATGGATGGTTTTGCTGCAATGGTCTTTTCTTCTACCTTAGGTGTGGGGGTCATCTTTTCAGCGCTTTCCGTGTTGCTCTACCAGGGAACAATTAGCTTATTCGCTGGCATTTTGAGCAATGCATTCTCTGATGCGATGATTAACGAATTGTCTGCCGTGGGTGGCTTGATCCTGTTGGGGCTTGCCATCAGTAGCTTGCTTGAGGTCAAAAAGATCAGGGTTGGAAGTTTTCTGCCCGCCATGCTGGTGACACCCCTTATTGTCTGGATCCTTTCCCTGTTGAGGATCACTTTTTAGCTTTCAAACTGAGCCAGGTGAGTCCTCAATTGATTGAAATTCTGCTCAAGAACAGGGATCTTGTTATCTTGAAGCCTAAATCCACTTCGCTGGTACAAAGCAAGTGAAGCAGAATTGTTCGATTGGGTATTAACGCTGATCGAAGTTACGCCCATTAGAGTTAAGTGTTCAAATAGGCTACCCAACAGGGTAGTGCCGATATGTTTGTTTTGAAACTGCGGGTTAATGGCGATGCGGTTAATGTGCGCTTTATTCAAGAATACCGATGATGCCTGGTAGCCCACGATTTGTCCATTCATCATCGCTATGCTGCTGTATCCATCGACCCCCAAAAAGCCCTCAATAGTCTGTCGTGAGACCTGCCACATGTGGGAAAATGCACTGTGGTCTATCTGTTCAACCACTTCCAGGTCAGTTGACTCCATTTCCCTGACGTAAATGCCTGGGCTCTGATAGATTTTCAGAGCGGTGGGGTCGTTATGTTCAAAAAAAACAATGTCCAGTGTGTGTCGGAATGTGATGTTTTCCAGCAGCGTGCAATACCAATTAGAAAATGATAGCGACGCCACATTCTCAAGAGGTTGGGTCTGTGCTATGTCAATGTAACTTTTCCAAAGCCTTTTCCAGGTTACCTCCAAAGGCGCCATCCTGGGAGCTGCGAACATTCGGATCCAGGCTCCCCCGTGTTCTTCATGGGTGCAGACCAAAACACCACTGATCTCGTCATCCGTCTCGTCAATCAGGAAACCATCACTTCCAATCCATGCCAGGGGTTCTTTCCAATCGAGGTGCTTATGGACCAGCACATCCTCATCAAGGAATTGTTTGATACGGTCGCTGTCACTGATTTTTGCCTGGCGTTGCTTAATTATGTTGTTTCTGTACATAAATTGTTATAGTCGAAGTAAAGTGCTCTATGTGATTTCGGTAAATGGATCGCCCAGCTCAATTAGATCTTCATTGTCCCTGTTGTAATTTTCATTGTCCTTGATGGTTAACTACTTTGGCAACCAAGCGATCCTGGTTTGTTCCGGCAACCTGGAATATTCCCTGAATTCACTCATTTCTGCCTGCCACTCGCTCATGATGCCCAATTCGCCCATCAGGTCGTCGTAACTTGCCCCAAGTGTCGTCAACATTCTTGACAGGATGGTCAAGCGGATTGCTTGTTTGCCTGTTTCATAACCCTCCAGGTCACTTTCAGAAAATGCTGCCTTGAGGGCAAACTATGCAGGTGAGACCTGTCTTGCCTCCCGTAACGAGCGAATCTTTGCCCCAATGATTTTCTGGCGAATTGATATGATCAGAGGAAGGTTTTGTTCAAAATGCTTGCTCACTTGCAGCGGTATTTGAGACTCAAAAGCGCTCTCTATATCACTGAAGGGAACTTTACAGAAATATGACAAGCATTCCAATTCCGGCAGAGATGGCACCATTGCCCCACTTTCATAGGCGGCATAGCGGTCCAACGGAATGTGCAACAAGTCGGCGCAAACTTTCATGCTACGCCTGGCAGAGAGCCTTGCGCTTCTAAGATTCTTACGTATTATGTCGGGTGAAGTAGGTCCTTTGAGTCCCATTTTACAATGAATAATCGCTATTTGTATCCAGAATAATCCTAAATCAACGCCTTATCTGATAATACAGGAGTTTAACCCCCGAAGACAAATTTTCCATCAACCATGGTCCAGGCTGGTTTAAGATCAGCAATTTCGTGGGGGTTCAACACAAAGGGATCTTCTTCCAATGCAATAAGATCAGCATAGAAACCTGGGCTTATCTTCCCAATATTTCTTGCCCATCCCGCCTGGATAGCCGGGTTCTCCGTATAGGCTTTCACTGCTTTTTCCAGGGATATCCTTTGTTCCGGGTGCCAACCTGCCTCTCCGGGTGTTCCATCCTTTCGTCTCCGGTTGACTGCGGCATGTAGACCCCAGAAAGGGTTACATGATTCAACTGGAGCATCAGATCCAAACAAAGTCAAAATACCCAGACTCTGCAAATCGGCATACACATAGGCGTTATTACTTCGGTTGCCCCAATTGCAGTCTGCAATATCCATATCTGATGTGGCATGCAGTGGTTGCACGGAAGCGGTTGCTCCTGTCATTTTGAAGAGTGCCTGGTCTTCTGGTCTGATGCACTGTACATGTTCCACACGGTTCCGGAAATTATTCAACCCTCTGTCTTTTAGAAACTGGTGCAATTTCGTATATGCAGTGAGCACTGTGTGATTGGCAAGGTCTCCTATCGCATGGATTGTCAGTCCCCAGCCTTTCTCTGCAGCAACCAGCCCGGTTTCGATGATCTCATCTTCTGACAGCAAAAGGATACCACTGTTTTCCCTTCCTTCATATGGCTCGAACATCGCAGCTGTCATTGGTCCTAATGCCCCATCAGCGAACATTTTTAGATGACCCAATTTCAGTCTATCATCACCCATACCGGTTCTTAACGTCAAGCCATCCATTTCGCTGAGCATATCGACTGGCAAGTTCTTTAGAACACTAAGCTTCAGGTCGCCGTTAAGATTTAACTGATCAAGCGCTTTGTAGACCCTGAATCCATCAAAATCATGTACTGCAGTGATTCCCATTCTCCAGAGGTGGGCTTGGGTTTCCTTGAGCTGACGCATAAGTTGTTCATCAGTAGTGGGGGGGATGATTTCACTGACCAGTCTGGTTGCAGACTCGAGCAGAATCCCGTTGGGTTCGCCATCTGGATCCCGCATGATGATCCCGCCATCCGGGTTAGAAATGGATCGAGTGATTCCGGCCAGTCTTAACGCCTTACTGTTTGCCCACGCAGCGTGCAGCGATTTGGATGTCAGGAAAACCGGTTTTCCGTCTGCCATGGCATCCAGCTCAGTTGCATTGCCATATTCTGCATTTTCCCAGACGTTCTGGTTCCACCCATGACCTTTGATCCATTCACTTCCCGATATTTGTTTTGATCGTTCTCTGACACGCTTGAGGCATTCTGCTTTTGTCTCCGTCTCACAGTCAATGGCCTGGAGACTCTCGGACAGGTATTGTAAATGGAGATGTGCATCACATAACCCAGGCCAAATCGTTTTTCTGCGAAGATCAATAAATTCTGATTGTGAGCGAAATTGCTCTAAAATCTCATGATCAGATCCAACTGCAACGATTTTCTGCCCATCAATACACATAGCAGTTGCTTTTTTAAAACCTGTAGAATGCGTATATATGTTAGCATTATAAAGAATAAGCATGCAAATCCTAGAAAATCTGGTCGAGGATTGCGTTCAACTCTTCATCTGAGAAGAAAAATATCGTAATGGTTCCCCCATTTTTCCCTGAGTTCAGGTTCACTTTGGTCTTGAAGTGCCTCCTCAAACGGTCTTCAAGGTCAATGACCTCTGCCGGTTTGGTTTTTGGTGTGCCCTCATCCGGTTTCCTGCCATTCAATTTGGACACCAGGTTCTCAGTTTGCCTGACATTTAATCCCAACCCCCGGATTGTATCCAGTGCTGCAGCCTGGGCTTTGCTGGTATTTAACCCTAAAAGGCTCCTGGCATGTCCTTCTGAGATATCCCCTTGCAGGAGTGCTTTTTTGACCTCATCAGCCAGGTTCAAAAGGCGCATTGTGTTGGTAATGGCAGTTCGACTTTTACCAACTTGCTTGCTTATGTCATCATGGGTAAGTGAAAAATCATCCATAAGCTGTTTATATCCCATAGCCTGCTCCAGCGGATTCAGATCTTTCCGTTGAATATTTTCGATTAAGGCAATCTCAAGTTGCTCCTGTTCATTAACAGTTCGCAGAATTGCTGGCACGCTGCTCAACCCGGCTAACTGGGCAGCTCTTAGGCGCCTTTCGCCTGCGATCAGGTTATAATAACCGCTATTGTCGATCGGGCTGATGACCAGGGGCTGCAAAATGCCGTGTGTTTTAATGGATGCAGACAATTCTGTTAACTCAGCATTGTTAAAATCAGTTCTCGGTTGCCTTGGGTTGGGTGAGATAAGTTCGATGGCAATTTGCTGGATGTTTTCTTTTGAGATAGTGTTTTGAGTTGCCTGGAATCCTCCAGGGATCAATGCATCCAATCCTTTTCCAAGTCCTGGTCTTCGAGCCATAGTTACTCCTGTAAGACAGGGAGATTAACCCCATCCGAAATTAGTAATTCCTGGGCTAGCGCGGCATAAGCTTGAGCACCGGTTGACTCAGGTGAATAAAGTGAAATTGGCATTCCAAAAGATGGCGTTTCTGCCAGCCTGATGCTTCGCGGGATGATCGTCTTGAACACATTTCCGCCAAAGAACCTTCTAACTTCACGGACCACATCTCCAGCAAGGTTGGTTCGGCTGTCAAACATGGTCAATAAAACTCCACGGATCTTCAGCTGGGGGTAAAAAGACTGCCTGACCCGGTTTAGCGTTTGGGTCAATTGTCCCAACCCTTCCAGGGCAAGGTATTCACATTGCACCGGGATGATCACACCGTCTTCGGCGGCGATCAGTCCATTTAACGTCAATAATCCCAACGAAGGCGGACAGTCGATTAAAATATAATCATATCGCTCTTTAATTTTCTCGATTTCCTCTTTGAGTACGGCATGACGGTTCTCGTAACCTACCAGTTCGACCTCAGCGCCGGAAAGCGAAGGTGAAGAGGGGAGCAAAGATATCTTAAAACGTGGATTATGTAAAATATGATCCAGCGGGTTAACTGAACCCACCAATACCTCATATGTTCCTGCTGTGATCGTGTTCTTGTCAACACCGAGGCATGATGTGGCGTTGGCCTGGGGGTCCATATCTACCAGGAGCACTTTCTGACCGAATTTGCCGATATATGCCCCAAGGTTGATTGCCGTAGTGGTCTTTCCCACCCCGCCTTTCTGGTTAACGATTGTATAGATTTTACCTAATCTCATACTTTACCTTTAACCAATAATATCGGTCAACGCCTCATTGACCGAGTTTTCATCAGGTATGCTTTCGAAATAGCGCTTTGTTACGGAAATTGAAGACAGATGGATCGCAAAGCGGGTAGCCTCCCATGGGTCCCGTGTGCTGTTGAGCCTGCAGAAAAAAGCAGCTCCAAAAATATCCCCAGCGCCAGTATCCTCAACATAAGGCATATCTGGTGCGGTAAATCGATGCATGTCACCATGCCAATAGATGCGAGCGCCGTGTTCATTTTCTGTCACCACCAGTATTTTGCATAGGTCAGCAAGTTTTTCAATAAGTACCTCATCGTTTTGCACATCCTCATTACTGATAACGATCGCTTTTGCTTTGTGCGTGATCGAGTCGGGAATGTCCCACGTCTTGGGGTGGACTCTACCTTCATGATCAGCACTGCGCAAAAAACCCTGCGGGGTCATGAAGAAAGAATCATCCGGAAGTTGTTCAAGAAAGCTCATGTCAATTTCGTTAATCACAGGACCGATATGGATGATTTCAGCATTCATCCATGCTGGTGGAATATCATTCATCGAGATGCAATTTGCTGTATCGTATAAATATTGGATTCGACCGTTTGGTGTATGGATATTTTTAAAGGTTGTAGAGTATTGGGATGCTTTGTTGCAAACCTGAAGGCAGTCAATGGCACTGAGGTCGATCTCAGGGTTGAAACTGCTAACAATGCCCACTCTTTTTCCCAACCGGTTGGCTGTTAAACCCGAATAAGCCACGGTCCCACCCAAACGCGGACCAGAATCTGTCAGATCCTGGGTGACATGTCCCAGGATCAGGTAGTCGATTGGCTTGGCATTTTCTTTTGTGACAATTGGCATGATAAAAGTACCTACAAGTTATTTTTTATTCTTCGCAATGGCGAGGTCGTCGAACTTGATCAGGTTCTCATTTCCACAATATGGACAAAGTTCCCAATCCAGGTCGATCAACTTACCACATTTCAAGCAGTCCTTGCGCACCTGCTTATGACAGGTCACGCAGACCTTCCAGTCATCCTGTAAAACCTGATCACACTGGGTACAGTGTTTCTCACTACCTATTTCTTTGAATAGTAACTCTTCCTTCACACTTGATATGAAGATTTCATCCAATGTCTGCCTGGGACGAATTGACAGGTAGATCAATAGCCCGGGCACAAAGAAAATCAAAACCAATAGGCAACTGAATAGTAACGCAACCCATGCTCTGCTTCGTTTCCTGATATCACTTACTGTCCAATAGATCAGTGCTATCCACAGCCCTGCAATCATAACGGCCAGGTAAAGAATTAGCCAGCCGGGTAGGTTAATTGTGTTTAATAATCTCATCTCATCTCTGACCCCAAAATTATAGCATGGAAGAGACCTTGATCATGCGACAATACGCTTGCCATAATTGAAAATGCTTAGGGCTTGACTAAGTTTTTCTGCTGCATTATAGCCAATTCTCTCCCATTTTTGCTTTGTTTATCTTAAGACCCGCCACGGAGTAACTGGCGATAATTTTCTCTGCTTATAAATGTAAAAAATATTCTTTGCATAATGATAAAATCAAAATTGATGGTAACTGATCTTTCAACTTACAAAGATGCCCTTGATGATTTTCGCCGCGAGCGTTCACATGCTGCCTTGCGCCGTTTTTGGTCTGGCTTGACCGGACGCAACCTGGACCTGCTGCGGTTTGATGAGATATCAAACCGATTGTATGCCACCACCAAAGCTGATCGCGGCCTTCAGAATATCCCAGTCAAGGACATCGTTGGTAGTGTGGGGCGTTACCAGGATTTTGATCGCGATTTTCTGCCATTACTGGATAATGACATGCATCGGTGGGCTGGTGTAAAGACTGCCATGATCAGCAAGTCCTCAGGTGGTCTGCCACCCATCTCGGTTTACAAACTTGGTGACGCTTATTTTGTCCTCGATGGCAATCACAGGGTATCCATCGCCAAACAAATGGGATTTGAAGAGATCGAAGCCTATGTGACTGAGTTTAAAACCAAGGGCACATTTACTCCTGGTATGACCCCATCCCAATTGATCATTGAACAGGAATACCTGGATTTCCTGAAGGACACAGGCATTGATGACATCCTTCCTGGAGTGAACCTCAAGTTGACCTCGACAGTACTTTATGGATTACTCAAGGAACACATCAATGTTCATCGCTACTACATGGGAATAGAACAATCACATGAACCCCCATATGCTGAAGCCGTTGAACACTGGTATGTTACTGTCTATCAGCCAGTTGTCGGGTTGTTACGTGACCTGGGTGTTATGCGTGAATTTCCTGATAGTAGCGAAACAGACCTCTATCTTTGGGTTCTGGATCACCAATCCCGTCTGCAGGAAGAATATGCGTTACCTGTTCGCACGGATATCGCTGCCGGTGACCTGGCATTGCAAGAAGGCAAAAGACTGCCCGCCTTGGAAAATCGTGCAGTGCAGCAGGTTGATTCAATACTCGCCCGATCGCTGACTGGCGGGAGTTCAAACGTCGAGAGCTCACAAAAAAACCTTTTTACACTTGAGGATGCCCTGTTTCAAGATATCCTTGTCGCCATCAATGGACAGGAAGAGGGATGGTCTGGGCTCGACCAGGCTGTGATCTTTCGTAACCTGGTCGGTGGCAGGATCTGGGGTTTGCACATTACATCCGAAGACCAGGTCTCGGAAGCGCAGCGCACTGCACTTGAGGAGCGTTTTTCAGCTGCCATCGCACCTTCCAGCGATCCGGGTAAAATATTCATATCCTCAGGTGAAATAACCCCAATCATTCTCTCTCATGCCAGGTTGACAGATCTTCTTGTCCTAAGGCTTATGTATCCCCCATCCGCCAGTGTCTTTGATCGCTTCAGTTCCGGCTTTATTTCCATAGCCAGCAAGATCAACAAACCCATCCTTGTGGTAGGTAAGGAGATTACTGCCATGGATAAATGCCTACTAGCCTTTGATGGAAGCACTCAAAGCAAGGAAGCTCTCTACATCGCCAGTTATTTGGCTGCCCGTTGGAATAACCGCTTGCATGTCGTGACCGTCGATGATGGCTCCCCGGATCTTCCTGCAGCAGTTGCCAGCGCCCGAACTTACCTGAAAAAGCTGGGAATTGACTTTGAATACTACTTAAAACAGGGCAAAGTTGCAGACCAGATCTTTGATCTGATCAACCAGCTTGATATTAATTGCCTTTTCCTGGGGGGGTATAAGTCATCTGCTTTCGTTACTTCCCTTTTTGGATCAACCGTAGACCCCCTCTTAAGGAATTTGACTATCCCTATTTTGTTGTGCCATTAAGCAATCCTGCGGATCGCCATCATTGTTGTATCATCGCTCAAGGTATCGGTTTCACTGAACCTGGTTAGTTCCACGTCGATCCTGACCAGTAATTGGCGGGGTTCCAAACCAATGCATTTCGCCAGGGCTTCCTGATAGCGGACCTCGCCAAAAAGCTGTCCATCCTGACTGAAGGTCTCAGTGACACCATCAGTGTGCATGACCAGGTAATCTCCCGGCAATAGAGTAACTTCCTTTTCTGCGAGTTTGATGTCAGGCATTGCCCCGATCGCGATCTGCCTTTGTGCAAGAGCGATCAATTGGTTTGTACCCTGGCGCATGATATATGGCGGATTATGCCCTGCGTTGGTGTAGCGCAAGGTCCCGCTTTTTGAGTCCAGGATCCCATAAAAGATCGTTACAAAAAGACCCTTTTGCGAGTTTCCCAAAAGCAGTTCATTAAGTTTTTCAAGAGTCCTTGATGTAGTCAGCTTTACGTCTGCAACACCTCGCAACATGGTTCTTGCCACAGCCATGTAGAGAGAGGCTGCCAACCCCTTGTCAGATACATCAGCGATCAACAGTGCGTATTGTTCAGGTGCTACCTGGAATATGTCGTAAAAATCACCGCCGACCTGTCTCGCTGTCTTCCATAGGACATCGATCTCGTATCCCTGGACTGGGGGTAATACTTCCGGTAAAAAAGTCTTCTGGATCTCCCGCGCCAGTTGGAATTCACGGTTCAGGCGCTCGTTGGCCAGTTGTGCCTTGGTGAAAAGGTCATTCTGGATCGCCAGGATCGCCTGTTGGGCAATCCCATTGATCAATTCAAACCGCCGTTTCCGATTTGGCCTGAATGACTCCTCCTGCGTGACCAGTGCGCCGACAAGTTCGTTGTTGACCATGAATGGGATCCCAATAATGATCCCGGATTTAGTGTTAAGAAGATCATCCTTCTCTTTTCCTTCCACATCGGGGATGATCAGGTCCCAGTCCTCCAGGGATAAAGGCGTTGTGATTGGTTGTATGATCGCCAGGTTGTTGATCGTGATCTCATCGATGAGCGGAAAGTCGCCGATCTCATATGTGGTTTCATCGAGAGCCTCGTTGAGTAAGGCAACTGGTTTGGTAGTATGGAAGTGTTGGGGACGAATCGTGTTTGCTAGCTGGTCGACTTGGTAGATCACACAGCTATCGATCCCGACGATAAGAGGTAAGAGATTGACGATGGATTCCAGAATGTCTTCCAGCTGATTGTTACTCACGATCTCTTGGGCAACCTGCAGCAGGATCGTTGAGGCATAAGCTTCCTCCTGCCGGGCTTCTGAGAGACGAATATTTTCAGCAGCCGTAGCGCTCAGCTGCGAGATCCCCTGGATGATCATCATCGTTTCATCGCTCATAATCTCTGAATTATTGGCGGTGAATGGATGATCTTTGACCACCAGAAATGCACCCAGCAGCTCTCCATGGGTTATCAGTGGCAGCAGGACCACGGTTTTATTGGTCAACCCCGCACAGATTTCTTCTTCCAGCATTAATTCACCCAATGGGTCGGTGATCAATAAAGCTTCTGTTTGGTGGATCATCCTGTCGAAGGCAGGAGCATGCTCGATCGCCATCGGCAGGTTCGCATGACAGTCATTTAATGATGATCCATATATTGCATGCAGGAGGAAGAGGTCCGAGTGGTCTTCCCGCAGGAACAATCCACAGCCTTCAATCCCGGCGAGCAAAGGGGTAAGCCTGACCACGGTATCGGCCAGTTCACTGATCGATGTGAGCGATTGGGTGGCATTGGCTACCTGCAATAGCACTGTTGAGATCCAGGCCTGCTTCTGAGAATCCTGGAAGAGCCTGAAATTATCGATCGCGATGGCTGCAAACCCGGCGAAGGATGTCGTAACGTTAATTGATTCGTTGCCAAACTTGCCTTCCTGCTGGTGGTAAAGGACCAAGAACCCCAACAGTTGCTCGCCGGCCGTGATCGAGGCTGCAATTGCTGAGTGCCCATCAGGCAGGTCAAGCGATCGCTCAAAATTGTCCTGTATGCTTCCCGGTTTGCGGATAACAGGTTCCGAGAGAAGGCCTTCATCCCAAAACCAGGTCGGTTTTTCTGAATATATCCTGCTGTTTTGATGAATCATGACCTCACCATGACACATGCAGGCTGCCAGGACCGCTTTTTCCGGGCTGTCAGGGCTTTGGGTTTCATTCGTTTCAGTCAACCAGATGGCTGAACCATCTGTTGGCAGGATCTCAGCGATCTCCTTCAGGATGACAGATAGAATTTGTTCTAGCTCATTTGCCTGTGCCAATTGAATTGCCACATCTTTGACGCTTTCAGCCACCCTCCTGCGCCAGGTCTCGGCGTTGTAAAGTTTTGCGTTACGCACGGAAACAGCGATGTTCTTAGCCAGCGTTTCCAGAATTTCGATGTCTGTTGGTTCAAAAGCATTCAGCACCGGGGATTGCAGGTCCAAAATTCCGAGGATGTTGTCTCCAAACAGGAGCGGTAATGCCAATTCACTACCTTGAGTCTCCTTCGCAAGTGGACTCGGGATGTAATTATTTACCTGGCTAACATCATTGATCCATTTCGCCTGCTTTTCCCTTGCCACCCAGGCGATGACCCCCTCTTCCGAATCGATTTTAAATGAGATATTGGTTTCTTTATAATAAGCAGCCCGCTCGCCAGCCCCGGCCATGAAAAATATTTCATTTTTATCAGGCTGAACCAGATATATATGAACATAGGGTATCTTAAAGTGGTCATGGATCAGTTCAGCAATGCGTTTTAGCAGAAGGTCCAGGTCCAAAATGGAAGTGGTTGCCCGGCTGACCTCAGCAATCGCTGCAAGATACTCTGAACGCCTGGCTACCCTGCCATACAATGCGATACGCTGAACCGCGATGGCGATCGCATCTGCCAGCACCTGCAGGAGCAACACATCCGGTTGATGGCCTTCGTTTTCCCGGATGACCAGGCTGCCGATCTGTTGTTCAGCGATATTTAATGGAAGTATGATACCTGGCGGCAGCACCTTACTAATCCTGGAATATTCACTTGATGTCAATTGTGGCTTGTTCCTGCTGCTTGCCGCGCTAAAACCCAGGTTTCCGTTCAGATCATTAATTAACAACGCAGCATACTCGCATCCGAATGCCTCCTGGATCAGAGCTGTTGCCTTGGAAGTCATACTCTCCAGGCCGGTCAATGTTAAAAGTTTTTCATTGATCTGGCGTATCAGCAGAAGATGATTACTCGAATTATCGTCCAAAGGGTTATCCTGACTGTCATGCACGCTCAGGAGCAGTACTTGATCAGAGTCAATTTGTTCTGGAAAGGATTTGAAAAGTCGTACTCTACTTCATCCATTAACTTGCGCATAATGTAAAGCCCCAGCCCACGTTCTCGCCGTTCTTCCAGAGGCTTATCAAGAACCGGATCCGGTATGGTGGCCGGGTCAAAGGGCTCGCCATCATCAAGGATGGAGATCCTGATCCCATCATGCAACCTTTCAACCCAAATCTCAATATATCCCAACACATCCAATCCATATGCATGATCGATAATGTTGGATACCGCCTCATCTACTGAGATCTGGATGTTGTACACTTCTTCCGGGTTAAATCCTACTTTCTCAGCCTCGCGGATCACCAACTTGCTGATCCTTTCGAGACTTTTGAAATCACCCGGAAATATTTCTTTGATCACTGTTAATTCCTAACAAGTTTTATTTATTAAATTATATCTTTAAATCAGAGAGCTTGCCTGATAAAGGGAGTAATGAAGAAGGGTGGATCGAGAGCTTGCGATTCGATCTTTGTTTTCAAACCTGAATTCTTGAATTGTTTTGGTTAACCGGGTCTGCCTGGCATTCACAAGATTGAAAGTTTTCGTTAACCAGGCAGACCCAATTATCGAACTAAAGACAAGAGCCTTATCTCTGCACTTGTTGACCTAGACGTGGATTGTCTCAGGTTGCCCGCCATCCACATTGATGTTCTGCCCGGTGATCCAGCGGCTTTCATCTGAAGCCAGGAAGATCACTACCGGTGCAATGTCACCAGCCGGGTCACCGACCCTGCCCATCGAGTTGTGCGACATCATATCCTGGACCCAGGCAGAGTATTCGGGTGCCAGTTTCCCCAGGATTGTGTCGGTAAGAGCAACAGGGCTGATCGTGTTCACACGGATACCATCGATGCCCCATTCCCGTGCCACAACCATTGAAAGCGCCCGAATCGCTCCCTTGTCTGCAGCATAGGATGCGTATAGCTCTAACCCCACCTGGTACATTCCCGATGTGAAATTAATGATCGATGAAGATTTGCCTTTTAAGTAAGGATAACAAAGTTGCATCAAATGCCAGTGGGCATAAACACCGGTGTGAAGTGCCTGGTCCAGCATCTCAATTCCCTGGTCCATGAAGGGCATTCTATCTGCCTCGAAATTGGCATTATTGATCAAAATGTCCACTGTTCCAAATCGTTCAACCGTCTTATCAACCAGGTTCTTGAGCTCTTCATAAACAGACACATCACACTGGATTGACAATACCTCAGCACCTTCGTTTAAGCACAGTTCAGTGGTTAAATCAAGTTTCTCTTTTCGCCTGGCACAGATCGCCAATTTTGCGCCTTCCCTTGCAAGGCAGACAGCAAGTTGTTTGCCCAACCCAGCGCTGACCCCTGTCAGGATCACCACCTTGCCTTCCAACCTTTTATTCGGATTCCTTTTTGGTTCATTGACCGGGGCAATTCCCTTTTTTGCTTCAGGCTCAACTGGAGCCCCCTCATATTCAGGCAACGCTTTTAACTTGGCATCGATCTCTGCCAGCTTTTCCCTGGGAATGTTGGCTTGGGGAAGTCCTGCGATGAACTTCAGAGTCATGCCAAACCCCATCTTAAGTTGTTTGTTCTTTGAGATCCCGGGCAGGCACTCTTCCATTACAGCTGCTGATTGTGGGTTCCTCATCAGTTCACCTAATTTTGATTCGATCGAGAATTTTGCCATTGATATCTCCTTTTTTGATGATGGCGTATGATAAGTAAGATTATAGTCCCTGCCAGCGAGAATCTATTTGTCAGGCAAGATTTACCTGGTACAGGAGGGTCAATGGGTCATCAAGATCGTTGCGTGGTGCATCCCGGACCAATCTGTGATAGACCCTAAGCCCTGCCGAAGGGCTTGAAATGGGATGTTAGATGGTCGTGCCGAATTAACCATCCCTATTAAGGAAAGCTCCTGCCAAAGACAGGAGCTTTCCTTAAAATTTATCTCGAAAAGATCAATAGGCAAAACTGAAGGATGTGTTTGCCACCGTAAGCATTGTTACCAGCAGGGCATTTACCAGCGCTGCCAACCAGATATGACCGGTCAACTTGTACAGTTTCAGGCTGAGATATGCTGTGATACCCAGGATCGGCAGGAAGGGGATCATCAATATTGGTACCAACGCACCAGCGCTCGAGAGCAGTGTTCCCTGACCCAGGGCGATGTTCCAGAATGTGAAATCACTGAACAAGAGGGGCGAAAAGGAGATCAGCAGGAACAATGCCGGAGTCAGAGTATTGAACAGCACTGCCATCCAGGTCTGTTTGCGTTCGCTCCAGTTGGCGAAGGTGTTGCGGCTGACCAGGATGCTGCTGACGATGAAGTAGGACAAATAGAAGGGCAGGTACTTGATCGCGACGATGATCTTGTTGGCGCTGAAGACCCGCAGGTCAAACGACCAGATGCGAAAGTCCACCTGGTATATATAATCGACGAAGAATAAAAGAATATACGCGCCACTGATGATCATCAGTGCCAGGAGGAGAGTCTTCCAGAATTTCTTCCAGGGTATTTTCACCCCGAATTCCGCGCAGCGACCTTTGAACTTGCCTGCAGCAATGCGCAAAGCCAAAAGCCCGACCAAGGCGCAACCCAACGCCCACAGGCCGATGCCACCGGTGGTGTCCTGCGGCAGGGCTTTGCTGATCAGCAGGAGGTAGCCGCCCATCATCAGGGGGAAGAT
>CAYSZB010000022.1:0-21595 GCA_964435475.1 uncultured Anaerolineaceae bacterium
GAGTCTAATAAAACAGTTTTGGAGGTTGTATGGAACAGCAAGTTGCTGGTTTTGCTGTCAAGAAAGGTCTTGCACAGATGTTAAAAGGCGGTGTGATCATGGATGTGGTCACCCCGGACCATGCGAAGATCGCCGAGGATGCCGGCGCTTGCGCTGTCATGGCGTTGGAGCGCGTCCCGGCGGATATCCGGGCGACAGGCGGGGTTGCCCGCATGAGCGACCCGGAATTGATCCTCAAGATCATGGAATCGGTCAGTATCCCGGTGATGGCCAAGTGCCGCATCGGTCATTTTGTTGAAGCACAGATCCTCGAAGCGCTCGGCGTGGATTACATTGATGAATCCGAGGTGCTTACCCCGGCGGATGAAGCCCATCACATTTACAAACATGATTTCAAGGTTCCTTTTGTATGTGGCTGCCGCAACCTGGGTGAAGCTCTGCGCCGCATCGGCGAAGGCGCCGCCATGATCCGCACCAAGGGCGAAGCCGGCACTGGTGATGTGGTTGAAGCTGTGCGCCATGCGCGCACTGTGCTCGGCGAGATCCGCCAGTTGCAGAATCTGCCTGTGGAAGAACTGATGTCTTTCGCCAAGGAGATCGGTGCACCCTATGAGTTGGTCAAAGAGGTGCGTGAACTGGGTCGTTTGCCGGTAGTGAATTTTGCCGCCGGTGGCATCGCCACCCCGGCGGATGCCGCCCTGATGATGCAGTTGGGCGTGGATGGCGTTTTTGTGGGCTCTGGCATCTTCAAGTCGGGCGACCCGGCCAAACGGGCAGCGGCGATCGTCAAAGCGACCACCCATTTCCGCGACGCCAAAATCCTGGCTGAGGTCAGCCGCAACCTGGGCGAACCCATGGTTGGCAGGCAAGTCACGGACATCCCCGACCAGGACCTGATCGCCAAGCGCGGCTGGTAGACTTTTCAAGCTGTAAATTTATATGGAAATCGGCGTCCTTGCCCTGCAGGGTGACTTTATCGAACATGTGCATATCCTCGGGCGGCTGAATGTGGCTGCGCGCGAAGTGCGCCTGCCTGAACACCTGGCGGGGATTAATGGCCTGATCATCCCGGGCGGCGAATCGACCACCATCGGCAAGCTGGCGGTGGCATATGGACTGATGGAGCCGTTGCATGAGTTCGGGCGAACGCATGCCATTTGGGGCACCTGTGCCGGGGCGATCTTCCTCTCCAAAGACATTCACCGCCATCAACCCCTCCTCAACCTGATGGACATGACCGTGGCACGCAATGCCTTCGGCAGGCAGGTGGACAGTTTCGAGATCGACCTGGAAGCGCCCTTCCTTGAGCCGGGCAACCCCAACCCGTTACCCTATCATGCGGTATTCATCCGTGCACCGATCATCGAATCGGTCCATGGGTCGGCGGAGGTCCTGTTGACCCTGCCGGATAAGAGGATCGTCGCTGCCCGCCAGGGACACCTGCTGGCGACCTCTTTCCACCCCGAATTGACCGCTGACCTGCGTTTTCACCGCTATTTCCTGGAGATGACGACATAAAGATCCGCTCTTTTGCCCTGCATGACCTGCCTGGTTTGTTGAGTTCAGGCTCCCGGCTGCACAGCCTGGATATGATCATGCAGTTAACGCGCGGCAACCCGACTTCCTTTTCCAACCTGGTCAATTATGGTTCACCCGCCTATGATGTTGCCACGGCAGTGTGTGAAGATGATGACGGCAATACCCGCCTGGTGAGCCAGGTCAGCCACCAGTTGGGCACGCAAACCGCACAGCTTTCCTACCTGGTTGCTGAAGCAGACTTTGACCAGGGTCAGTTGGCCTGTTTATTGGATGAGTTGGTGAAAAGGGCTGGTGGTTGGGGCGCGTTGAACGTCACCTGTGAACTGGAGGCAAACTCTGCCTTCTTTGAGACCTTCCGGCGCTGCGATTTCAACGTCTGGTCCAATGAGCGCTTCTGGACCATCGACCCGGCTGGCACCGCGCTTGACCCGGACACACCCAAATGGCGTACCTGGACAGGGGAAGACGCCAAAGCGATGCGTAGCCTCTATCAGAACATTGTGCCGCGTCTTTTCCAGCCCATAGAGCCGATGGCCCGCAAAAGCAGCCCCGGTTTGGTGCTTTACAACACCGAAAATACGCTTCTGGGTTATGCCGACCTGTTGGACGGCCCCAAGGGCACCTGGGTGCTGCCGGTGCTTTACCCGCAGTGGGCGGACGATCCGGCGCTGCTGCTCAGCCTGCAAGCCGCCCTGCCCAAAAAGGGCAAACGAGCGGTGCATTACTGCGTGCGCTCCTACCAGCCCTGGTTGGAAGACACGCTGACCCGCATGGGAGCATCCGCCAGCCAGGAATATGTACTGATGGTCAAGTACATGGCATTGCGCCAGAAAGCCGGCGATCTTTTGGAAAGCCGTGTACTCGAGAATGGGCGGAAAGAGACCAGTGTGCCGGTTGCCCGCATCCGGCCAAAAGGTGCCTCTTAGGGCACGGGTCGTGCTGCCTTCTCAAATTTTGTATGAATAATGTACGTGCCCCATATTCCATGCGACTTAAGATAAAATAAACAATCGGGATCAAGAAAAACGATCATGGCAAAAACACGAAAAATTACAGATGACCTGGATGCACTGCTGGCGGTATTGCCGCCGGCTGTTTCCAAGCGGGTCAACTTCCTGGATGATGATGACAACCTGCTCGAGGTGGTCATGGACCTGGGCCGCTACCCCAAAGCACGCTATGTGGACCACGAAACGGTGCTTTTTGAAGAGGAAGTGTGCCAGGAGGATATTGACCTGGTGGTCGGTCGCATCGGTGAGTTCGACGCTGACAACCGTGCCGGTCTGGAACGCACCCTGCACCGCATTTCCGCCATCCGCAACCGGCGTGGCAGGATCGTCGGCCTGACCTGCCGCGTGGGTCGTGCGGTCTATGGCACGATCGATATCATCGAAGACCTGGTCAGTTCCGGTAAAAGCATCCTCATCCTCGGACGCCCGGGGGTGGGCAAGACCACCATGCTGCGCGAAGCAGCCCGCATCCTGGCGGAAAAGCTGCGCGTGGTGATCGTCGATACCTCCAATGAGATCGGCGGCGATGGTGACGTACCGCACCCGGCGGTTGGCAATGCAAGGCGTATGCAGGTTGCCAAACCCTCGCTGCAGCACGAAGTAATGATCGAGGCGGTGGAAAACCACAACCCCGAGGTGATCGTGATCGATGAGATCGGGCGCGAACTGGAAGCCCAGGCAGCGCGCACGATCGCCGAACGCGGTGTGCAGTTGATCGGCACGGCTCACGGCAACACGCTCGATAACATCCTGCTCAACCCGACCCTTTCCGACCTGATCGGGGGGATCGAATCGGTGACCCTTTCGGATGACGAAGCCCGCCGCAGGGGCACACAGAAAACAGTGCTCGAACGGCGCGCACCTCCGACCTTCGACATCCTGGTCGAGATCCAGGACCGCAACCACGTGGCGGTGCATGCCGACATTTCTGCCTCGGTGGATGCGCTGCTGCGCGGTTACCCCCTGCCGCCGGAATTGCGCTCGCGCGATGCGGATAACAAGATCCACATCCAGAAGGCGCCCGCCCTTACACCACTGACCGCATCGCAGGCACTGCACCGCTCAACCGGCATGGAAAAAACACCATTTCAGCGCAACGGCGAGGCGCTGAAATCACAGAAGGTGAATACCTATAGCGAAGAACCCAGGGCGCCCCAGCCTGACGACGAAAAACCGCTGCGCCAGAAGAACATCTATGCCTACGGCGTAGCCCGCAACCGCCTGATCCAGGTGATCAAATACCTGGGACTGCAGGCCTGCCTGGTGCACACCCTGGAAGAAGCCGATATCTTTGTGACCTTGCGGCGCTATTACCGTGAGCGCCAACAGCCGATCATTGAGGCTGAGCAGCACAGCATCCCGGTGTATGTCCTGAAATCCAGCACCACCCAGCAGATCGAGCAGTTCCTGGCGGATCTCTACAACATCCGCATGCCGGAAGAGCGCTTTGCCAGTTCATATGAAACTACCGACCAGACCCAGGCTGCCATCCAGTCGGTGTTGAATGGCGAGAAATTCATTGACCTGCCGCCTGCTGCATCGACCACCCGCCGCTTGCAGCATGACATGGCGCGCCAGGCCAACCTGGTTTCGCAGTCATTCGGCAAGGAACCCAACCGTCATGTGCGCATCTACAGGGATTAAGCGATGTTCATAACCCTTGAAGGCCCCGAAGGCAGCGGCAAGACCAGCCAGATACCCGCATTGACGGAATACCTGCGCCAGTTGGGTCATGACGTGCTGACAACCCGTGAACCGGGCGGCACACCGATCAGCGACCAGATCCGCGGCGTGTTGATCAACATGGAAAACACCGCCCTGACCCCGCGCACCGAGATCCTGCTCTTTCTGGCAGCGCGCGCCCAACTGGTGGACCAGCTGATCAAACCGGCACTTTCCGGGGGTAAGATCGTCCTCTGTGATCGCTATGGCGACTCCACCCTGGCTTACCAGGGCTACGGCCACCAGACCGACCTTGAGGTGCTGCGCCACTTGCTGGCGTTTGCCACCGGCGGGCTCAAGCCCGACCTGACCATCTTGCTTGACCTGGATGTGGAAACGGGCTTGATGCGCAAGAAAAAGGTGGATGAATGGAACCGCCTGGATGCGTATGAAGTGGCCTTTCATCAACGGGTCAGGCAGGGCTATCATCACCTGATCGCAGAGGAACCACAGCGCTGGGCGGTGATCGATGCCAGCCAACCCAAGGAAATTGTCCAGCAAGCCATGCGCCGGGTGATCCTGGAACGCCTGGAAAAGAAATAGAAATTTACTGACCGCACTGCTGACCCGCAGGGTATGGTGGGCGGTATTGAAAGGAATACAATGAAGTCTATTAAAAGTATCATTTTTGTCAGCTTGATCGCCATCCTGGCACTTGCAGGGTGCAAGATCAAGTCCTTTGAACCAACACCAACCCCGACCGTTGAGCCCACCGAAGCGCCCGAAGCAACCGAACCGGTCAGCATTGAGCCGACCGAGGCATTGCCGCTCTTTACCGAAGATGGCCTGATGTCCTGTGCTACATATTCAGGCATGCTGCCCCAGATCCCGGCTGAAGAGGCGTCCATACCTGCAGTCACGGAAGATGACTGGGTGATCGGCCCGGAAGATGCCGTTTTGACGATCATTGAATACAGCGATTTCCAATGCCCGGCCTGCGTCAGCACCTATACTGCCATGGACGCCTGGCTGGATGAGCATACGGACGAAGTGCGCTTTGTGTATCGCCACTTCCCCCTCACCAGCATCCACGACAAAGCCCACCTGGCATCCCAGGCAGCCGAAGCAGCTGGCCTGCAGGGTAAATTCTGGGAGATGTATGATGCCCTGTTCAGTGAAAATGCGACCTGGACCGGCATGAGCGAAGAGGATTTCAAAGCCTGGCTATCTGAAAAGGCGGGAACATTTGAACTGGACGTGAAACAGTTTGAAACCGACCTGACCAGTGACGCCATTTACCAAAAAGTGTCGACCAGCATGGAAAGTGCAGTTGCCAGTGGATTGAACAGCACCCCATCGCTCTTCTTCAACGGCTGGTACTGGCAGTATTCACGCGATGCCGCCACCATGTCCATCATCCTGGATGTGGTTAAATTCGAACAGGATATGGTACCCGGGTGTCCGCCGTGGGTGATCGATACGGAAAAGACCTACACCGCGACCATCGAGACCGAAAAAGGCGATATCGTGATCGACTTGTATGCCGACAAAGCCCCCCTGGCGGTCAACTCCTTTGTACACCTGGCGCAGACCGGTTATTTCGACGGCGTGACCTTCCACCGTGTGATGCACGATTTTGTAGCCCAGGCGGGTGACCCCAGCGGCACAGGCGTCTCCGGGCCGGGCTATAAGTTCCGCAACGAGATCAATGCCGACCTGACCTTTGATTCCGAAGGCATT
The DNA here is from genome assembly GCA_964435475.1 of uncultured Anaerolineaceae bacterium. Lineage (GTDB taxonomy): Bacteria > Chloroflexota > Anaerolineae > Anaerolineales > Anaerolineaceae > CAYSZB01. The sequence goes on from CAYSZB010000022.1 coordinate 5,952, forward strand.
CTTGGCATGGCCAACACCGGCGCCGAAGTATCCAATGGCAGCCAATTCTTCATTACCTACGCGGCAGCACCTGACCTCAACGGTGGTTACACCATTTTTGGCAAGGTAACCTCCGGGATGGATGTTTTGAAAAATATTGCCGAGCGGGATGCCTCTACAAACCCGGCTTTACCGCCAGGTGATCAGATCATCACCATTACCATCGAGGAAAAGTGACCTCGGACCCTCTGCCCGTTGCCAGGCCTGTTTCGAACGCCAGGGATTGGCGCTCGGTGCTGCAGGCTGTTTTCAGCCTGCTGGCAGCGGCCTTGACCATTGGGCAGGGAATTATTACCATTTTTCTGGGTGTTTTTGACACCCCCATGCCCGGTTTTGCAGATATCGACCCGGGTATGCGGGTCACCCTGGGCGTTGTATCCACCGTTCTGGGCCTCCTGCTCATCCCATCTGGTCTCAGCGCCATTTTCCAGCTGAGAGGCAAGCCCGCACCCCGCTGGCTGGCTTTCGGAATAAACCCAAAGCGGGGCTTGTTCATCATTGCCATGATCCTTTTACCCGTGGTGATCATTATGGGCTGGCTGGTGTCTCGCTCTGAGATGCTTTCAACCTTCCTGCTCCCGATCGCCGGTGTTCTCGGCGTCTGCATCCCCATCCTGTGCCTGGTCAGCTTTGGTCAGCATGGACTGGAGGGCGGTTCGCCGCAGCGCAAATGGGGTCTGCTGGGCTTCAGTTTCACGGTGACCACCGCTCTTATTGTGCTGGTCGAAGTGTTGGCTATCCTGGCGGGCTTGATCGTGGCGATCATCTGGTTATCCTTTAATGTCGAGATGTATGACCTCGTAATGGATATCCAAAACCGCCTGTCCCAGGCCGGGGGCGATGTGGACGCGATCGTCCGTGTTCTTCTGCCATATTTGCGCAAACCGGCGGTGATCTTCTGGATACTGATCGCCATATCGGTGATCACCCCCCTGATAGAAGAAGTATTGAAAACCCTGGGTGTGTGGCTGTTTGTGAAACGCAAACTTTCACCCACTGAAGGTTATGTTGCCGGTATGATCTGTGGCGCCGGTTTTGCCCTGGTGGAAGGCATGTTTAACCTGGCAAACGCAGCAACCCCGGGGGATTGGGTCGGCCTGGTGATCGGTCGGGCGGGCGGCAGCCTGTTACACATATTCACCGGTGGCTTGATCGGTTGGGGACTGGCGGAAACCTGGCGCTCCGGCAAGTTCGTTAAATACCTGGGGGCTTTCCTGGGTGCCTTCATTATTCATGGCTTGTGGAATGCGCTGGCTTTAAGCGCAGCCTTCCTGCCGATGATCGCCTTCCCGGATCTGTCCCTGACCGCCGGGCTGTCTTTGTTGTTCTACCTGCCGACCATCCTGCTGGGCATTGCCGTGCTGGTCATATTCATCCTCTTCACCTTGCGCTTGAAGGGTAGATATGGCATTTCGGATGCAGTTGAGCTTTCAACTGTGGAAATTGGAAACTAAAATGGAAAAACTAAAGGTCCCCGGGGATGCTAAAAGAAGTCGTTTCGTATTTGTCGTCATCCGCTTCCTGGCAAAATTGCTCACCAGGACAGAGGTCATCGATTACGACAAGATACCTCAAAGCGGCGCCTTCCTCTTGACCACCAACCACATCAGCCGCCTGGACACCCCCTTTCTGATGTTTTCCTCACCGCGCAAGGATGTGGTGGGGATCGTTGCCAGTAATTACCAGGACAAAAAGCTGATCGGGCCGTTGATGAAAGGCCTGGGGGCGATCTGGATGGACCGTGAGCAGTGGGACTTCAAGGCCTTCCGCGAAGCGGTGCACTACCTGAACGAGGGTTGGGTGGTGGGCATTGCCCCCGAAGGCACCCGCAGCAAACAGCAACAGATGCTGCCCGGCAAGCCCGGCGCCGTTCTGCTGGCACAGCGTGCCAGGGTACCGATCGTACCGGTGGGCATCTGGGGCACCCCGTACCTTTTGCAGAACCTGTTGCATTTCAAGCGCAACCACATCACCATCCGCTATGGGCGGGCTTATCACCTGCCCGAAATGGGCGAGATGGACCACAAGGAATGGCTTGAAAAGTGCACCGCCGAGATCATGTGCCGCATTGCCGTGCTGCTGCCCGAGTCTTACCGCGGCGTGTATGCCGAACACCCAAGATTGAGGGAATTGCTTGACCAAAATAAAACAGCCATCTAGCCTGAACCCAGGCTAAATGGCTGAAATTGATCAATACTTTTATACTAATCTTTTCTTACCACTGTAAGATCTTTTCCCTGACTTCCCCCCACTTAAGCGCATCGGCGATGCCCTGCTCGATGCTCAGTTCGGCTTTCCAACCCAACAACTTCAAGGCCTTGTCGGCGTTGGCATACGCCCCGGCCACATCCCCTGGTCGCGGACCGGTCTCGCGCTTGGCGATCGGCTTGCCCCACACATTTTCAAAGGCTGTGACGAACTCCCTGACGGTCACCCCCTGTCCATTGCCCAGGTTGATCACCACGTAAGGCACGTCCTCCTGGCTGGCTTTGGCGATCACCTCGTCAAACTTTTCCACCGCCTTGAGGTGCGCTTTGGCCAGGTCCCAGACGTGCAGGTAGTCACGGATGCCGGAACCGTCGCGGGTGGGCCAATCCACCCCGGTAAGCAGGAATTCTTCGCGTTCACCGCGGGCGGTTGCCACCAATTGACCGAGGATGTGCGAGGGATTCTTGATGTGGATGCCGCTGCGCATCTGCGGGTCTGCGCCGATCGGGTTGAAGTAGCGCAGGGCAATGCCCTGCAGGTTGTAAACATGGCAGAAGTCCTTGAGCACCATCTCCATCATGTACTTGGTACGTGCATAGGGGCTCAGCGGCTTGAGCGGTGACTCCTCGGTCACCATGAAGCCAGGCACCACGTCATACAGGGCGGCGGAAGAGCTGAACACGACCCGCGGGAAGCCCAGTTCGGACAACTGCTTGAAAAAGTCCATCGATTTGACCACGTTCTCGTGGTAATAATCATAAGGTCGGGCAACTGACTCGGGAACGATGATCAGGGCGGCGCAGTGGATGGTCGCGAAGATATCCGGGTGATCGCGGAAAACCCGCGCCACTGCCTGCCTGTCGGCAATGTCGGCATGGTAAAAGATGTGATCCCTAGTGAATTCTTTGCGCCCGGTGACCAGCGAATCAAGGATGATCGGGGTATGCCCGTTATCCTTCAATACCGAAGCGATCGTACTGCCAATGTAGCCTGCCCCGCCAGTGATCAGAACTTTCATGTGTTGCTCCTCGTCCCCGCGCAAACGGGGTTGTTTGTTAAATGCCCTGCCATTATACAATAATTTGACAGGTCCCCGGGATGGGATGGGTTTTATAAGGGATATTGAAACACGCGGTAGCGCTTATATTCCACCGCACCCATGCGTTCCGCCAGCATGGGCGTCTTGGGGTTGTCCGCCGAGGTCAATGACAGGTCGATCCACTCATAACCCCGCTCGCGGGCACGCTTCCACATCTCGTCGAAGAGGATCAGGCTTGCCCCGCTGCCCCAATGCTCGGGCAGCACCAGGACGCTCTTGATCGCCAGGCATTTCGGCTTATCCTTGGCGTGTTTCAAGTAGCGCAGGTAGTCCCAGGGGTAGCGCAGGCCGTTGAGCTTGTGCAATACCTCGTTGAGGTTGGGAATGCCCGGGAAAAAGCCCACCGTTTCGCCAGCCACATCGGTGAAGAGGATCAGCGACGGGTCGGCATACTTGCGGAAAGGCTCCAGCGAGTCATCCAGGGCAGCACGATCCCAGCCCACAAAATCAGACAGGTGTGCCAGGGACCTGTTGAGCAGCAGGTTCACGCGGTCGGCTTCCTTGTCCCACTCATCCAGGCGGGCTTCGCGCAGGGTGATGGTGCCTTTTTCTCGCGCCTTGTCTGCCAGGCGGTGCAGCAATTTGATCTGCTCGCTTTCCTCGCGCAGGTCAAGCGCAAAAGCCAGGTTGTCCGGGCGCAGGGGGGTGAAGCCGTAATTCTCGAACAGGCCCAGGTAATACTCCGGCGTATGCCCGCAGTTGACCACCGGCGGGCGCTCACGGCCTTTGATCAACACCCCGTAGGCCGAGTCATAATCCATGTGGAACGGTCCCGACAGGCGCTCCAGGTTGCGTTCGCGTCCCCAGACCACGGCGGCATTGAACAAAGCGTTGGCGACTTCCTGGTCATTGATGCACTCGAAAAATCCGATCATGCATTCTTTGATCTGGCGCAGGCGGTTGGACGAGACATCATCAGCCGCCATGATCGTGCCGGCAGGCCGGCCATTTTTATAAGCCATAAAGAATTCAGCGCTTGAATGTTTGAAAAAGAGGGATTTTTTGGGGTTAAGCTGCTTCATGCGCTCAGGCACCAGCGGCGGCACCCACAGCGGGTCATGGCGGTATACCCGCCAGGCAAAGGTGATGAATTGGCGGCGCTGCCACCAGTTTTTTACGCGGTAGATCTCAATCCCGGGCATCTGTTTTCCTTTCAACAACCCCAAGAGTCGGTCATGGGAAAGTACTGGCGGACTTACTTACCGGCGGGGTCACTGCCGACCTCGGGGTGGCGCTTATGCTCTCGCAAAAGCCGCTTTTCCTCCCGGCGTTTGTTCAGTTCAGTCACCACATGGGCATACTTCTCGCGGCTGAGGGGATAGAAGACCGCGAAGATGATCCCGGCGATCAGCAGCGCTGCCGGGATGGGACCGATGACGATCTTTAATCCCAGCAGGGCGCTTTGGGGCTGTTCAGGGGCATTAGATACATAACCGGTGAACTGCAGCAACAACAGGGATAGCGGCACCGCCACCGAGTTGGCGATCTTGCCCAGCAGGGTGATCAGGCTGTAGAAAATGCCCTCATGGCGCTCACCGGTCTGGTACTCGTCCCACTCGATCGCATCCGGGATGATCGCCCAGGGCAAAACCTGCCCGGCGCTCAAACCGATCCCTGCCAGCACGCACATGATCAGCAGCACCCACAATGGCGTTTCAGGTCGCACAAAAGTCAGCGCGCACATGATCGTTGCCCAAAAAGCCACACCAATGATATAGGCTTTGCGCTTGTTGCCTCTTTTGGAGAGCCAATTCCACAGCGGTAGTGCCAGGATGGCTGAGATGAAAAAGACACCCATGATAAGCGAGCTCTGGGTGGGTCTTTTCACGACATATTTAATATAGAACATGAAATTGGTTTCAAGCAGGATGATCACGATCCAGGTGAAGAGGTAAATGAATGCCGCAAAGATAAACGGTTTGTTCCTGCGGGCTGCCTGCAGCGATTCCTTGAGCCGCGGCTGTTCCTGCTGCATGTATTCCTTGTTCTCGCGCACACCAAAGAAGACCAGCAGGTAGGGCAGGGCGGCGACCGCGCCAAATATCGCACCCATCAGCACCACGCGGTTGGCATTCTCGGGTACCATCGAACCGATCACCATCATCGGCAGAGTGTATGCCACCAGCCCGCCGATGATGTTGAACATCATGCGAAAACTGGTCAGCTGGGTGCGCTCGTCGTAATCCTGGGTCAGTTCAGGGGTCAGGGCGAAATACGGCATGTAGACGGTGGTGGCGCTGGCTTCATAGATCAGGTAGACTGCGGCATAGAAGATCAGCAGGGCAGTGTGGTTGGTGGCAAATGAGGGTTTGATCCACAACAGGATGAAGGTCAGGGCAAAGGGCAGTGCGCCAAACAGCAGCCAGGGGCGCCGCCGACCCCAGCGGGTGCGCGTGCGGTCCGAGAGGTAGCCGATGATCGGGTCGTTGATGTAGTCCCAGCTGCGTCCGATGAACAGGGCGGCGGCAGCCAACCCGGCGGGCATGCCCACCACGTCCATCATAAAGATCGGGAAAAACGCTGCAATGATCGAGTTGTTCAGCGAGTATCCAAAATCACCCGTGCCGTAAATGATCTTTGTCCAAGTGGTGAGTTTTTTAGCCATGTTCCTGACAGGTCCTCCCGGGCTTTGTTTATAAAACTATTCTACTACTGCGCCTTGCTTTGTGCTTAAAAGCAACGACCGCCAGGGTAACTGGCGGTCGTGTATCTTAAGTTATCTCAATTCAGCCGGCAGGTCTGTTTCCTTGACATGCTTGACAAACAGCAGGAAGAACATGCCGACCAGCAGGAAGAGGATGATCGAGCCGATCGCCCAGTAAAGGCCGTAGTTTTCGGCCAACTTGCTTTCCACACCCTGGTTCACGTAGAAATTATGCATGCGGTATGACAGCGTGCCGAACACCAGCGGGCCAACAAATGTCGAGGTACGCCCGGCAACCGACAGAAAGCCAAAAAACTCGGTGGTTTTGGAGGCGGGTGCCAACTGGGTAACCATGGTGCGGCTGACTGCCTGGGCGCCGGAGAGCGAGAAACCCGCCACAAAACCGACGACAAAGAACCAGGTCAGGTTGGTGATGAAGAACAGGGCGGTGATCGAAAGGCTGAGAATGATCAGCGAGATGATGATGGCGGTCTTGGAGGTGCGGCGGTCAGAGATGCGCCCGAAGAGTAATGCGCCAATCGTGCCTGCGACCTGGATGACGATCACAAAGATAATCAATTGAGTAGGCTGCATACCAAAAAGGGTGGCACCGATGATGGCAGCAAAATCCATCAGCATCATGATGCCGTCGTTGTAGATCAGGAAGGAGATGGTGTATTTAATGAATTCTTTGTATTTCTTGACATCCCTGAAGGTCTGGGCCAGTTTCTGGAAGGCCAGTTTGAGGGTCGAAACACCTTCTGGTCGAGGCTCAGGTTCGCTGTGTTCCTTGACCCAGAAAAAGCAGGGCAGTGAAGAGAGCAGGTAGAAAGCGGCGGTGATCAGGAAGGCGAAGGGAATGAAACTGTTACCAATTTTCAGGATGGGAAGCAACACGATCAGCAGGACGATGATCCCGCCGATCATCCCGACCGCCCAGCCCTTGCCTGAAACTGAGCCAATTGTCTTGGGGGTCGAAACGTCCACCAGCAGGGCATCATAGAAAACCTGCGCACCGCGGTACCCGATATCAGCAAGGATGAAGAAAAGCATGCCAAGGAATATATTTGTATTACGATCAAAGAAGGTATTGTCGCTTCGTACAAAGAACAGCAAGCCTGTAAAAATAATGGCGATGGCGGAGAAAATGATCAGCAGTTTCTTCTTGGAACGGGAGAAATCAGCAATCGTGCCCAATATGGGCGAAATGATCGCCACCAGGATGGCAGCAATGCCCACTGAGATACCCCACAGGCGGGTGCCCTCGGCACCGCCCACCACAGCATTCTTGAAATAGGTCGAATAGACTGCCAGCAGGATCACTGAGGCATAGGCGGAGTTGCCAAAATCATAAAAATACCAGGACCAACGCGATTTGCGGGTTGGTTTTGTTTCATTGACTGCCAAAGTCTGGTTCATAACATCTCCATCAATCTTTTATGTCATAGCCGGGCTATGCAAAAACAGGTCAAATTGACCCATATGCTTAACCCGGCTTTTTTAAAGAGGTTACTCAAAAAAACGATGTACCCGCCTGAAAATAGTCGTCAAAAAAATGAATTATTGATATAAAATATATAAAGATTTCCATTGGTGATCCCGGGAGGTGAACCATGAAGAACCAAATAACTGGTAATCAGGCATTTGCCTGCCTGGCAAAGCCGCTCTTTTGGCTTGCCACCTGTATGATCCTCTTTAACGCCCTTTTTCTGCAGGTTTACCACCCCTCATGGCTGAGCGGCAAATTGGGCGCCCTGGGTTGGATGATCGTTCTGCCGCTTGTGTTGAGCTGCCTGCTTTCGCTCATCCCCTTGTTCCGCAAAACCCGCCTCACCCCGATCCTCTCGGCTTTCCTGGTTGGCCTGCTGTTTACCTTGTTAAAGCTCAGCCCGCAGGTCAACCTCTTTGCCCGCCAATCTTTCATGGCAGTATTTGGTCTGCCGCTGAAACTGGCACTCGACCCCTCCGACCTGCTGGTTTTGCCTGCCCTGCTCATCCCCATCCTCATTCACCGGCAGGAACCCACCTCAAAGAAACCTGCCTGGCGCTATGCCGCAGCAGGGTTGCTTGTGTTTGCCCTGCTGGCGGATGCTCCCCTGCCGCGTGAGCGGGTTTTTGCCTGCCTGGCGGTCGAGGGCAATGCAGTGGTCCTTTTTTCAGCCGAAAACACCATGGCTGGTAGCAACAAGGGTCGCGATGTCTACATCTCGTATGATGACGCCAAAACCTGGCAGGATTATGGCAAGTTTGATAAGGACAGCAGCGATGCGGATATACCCGCCAACGGCATCATGTTGAAAGACCTGGTTTACCAGTGCAATGACAGCGCCAGCGCCTTTGATATCAACCACCCCACCCAACCGGGACTGTCGTATATGTTCATGCAGGGCAAGGGGGTTTATGTTTCGATGGATAGCGCTGTGTCATATGCCCTGGACCATGCCACCGACCAGGGCACTGCCTTCTATGATGCCGTGTTTACACCAAACACCGGCGACCTGGTGATCGCAGTTGGCGAGGACGGTTTGCTGATCCGATCAACTGAAGGGGTTTACCGGATTGTTAGAGTGGACGAGATACTGTATGAGGAGTAGATCAGCGCATATTCATTAAGAGCTGAATATCGCCAACGATCTCCATGCCGGCCCTGACTCCGGTATCCTCAAAGATCACCTTGCCGTGCTTTTTCAACACCACATGCGCCGTGCTCATCAGGCTCTCGGTGATGCGGCGGTCCATGCCTCCGGGCACCGGGGCTTGCAGAACACCGCCATGGGCTTTATGGGCTTCGATCTCCAGGTTATATGCGCCGCGCTGCATGTGCAGGACGGCGTGGTCTTCACCCAGTTCAAAGAGACGCGTCTTAGCCAGGTTGTAGGTGGTGAAGGCATACAGCCTGCCGGCATGCCACAGGCCGACGATGGTGCCCTTGAAGCGCGTGCCCAGCCAGGGGATGATCGCCACCGAGGCGGACAGGCTGGTGCCGGGGAGTGAAAAACTATTCGTTTGCAGCCATAACCAGCTGTGGGGGAAGGCTTTGCCCCAATCCTTTTCAATATAACCGCGCCCACCCGTGAAGTCCAGGTTCTGCCCGTTGATCTCCAGCCTGCCATCCAGGCTGTGGTCAAAGCTCAACAACCCGTGGTAACACTCCATTGTGTTGAGCCAGCCAAAAAAGCCCATGATGCCGGGGGCAAACCAGCGCACCGGCCAACCCTCCCCGGGGCCAAAGCTCACCTTGCCCGCCAGGTGGTAGCTGTCGTCACTGAGGTCCAGGGTCATGGCCTGGCGGGTGAATTGATTGTTGCCGATCCGGATCTCAAATGTTTCGCGGTTAAAATAGAACGCTTCGTGCGGAAAATCGAAGACCTTAACGTCGCCCGTATTGCCGTCCAGCACCTGGATGAAGGCATGGCTTTCTGCCCGCGAGGGTTTGCGGAACACCCCCACGATGAAGGCATAAGCAGCCTGGCGGTCTGCTGTGACCAGCTTGAAATACCAGCCCTCAAAGAAGGGTGTCTTTATCCAGCCCTCATGGTAGTTCTCGGGATGCATGACATGTTGAATGTAAGAATTCATTCTTCTTCCTTTGGGTTACAAACGCTCACTAATGAGATTATACCTTTTCAGTGCATTATTTTTCCCAGCAGCGGCACCTTGACCGAGATGGCATCGTAAGGGCAGGTTTCCTGGCAGCAGTAGCAGCGGATGCAGCGGTCATAGTTGTAAACCGGGGGTTCACCCCGCCGGCGGGGTGCAAAAGACAATGCCTTGGGCGTCACCGGGCACATTTTAACGCAGGTTCCGCAGGTGGTACACTTTTCCGCGTCGATCACCGGGCGGGGTGAGGTGTATTTGTGCATGAATTTTTCAAAGATGCCAAAGTTCTGCCTGAGGTTGTTGGGGCTGCGGTTGACCTCGTAGTTTTCGATAATAAATTCTTCGATCGGGTCACCCAGCAGGGTGTAATTTTGGATCGCACCGGGCTGGCGCTCCTCGGCGGCTCTTAACGTGGGCACCAGCAACGGGTCCAGGTTCATCAGGCGTGCCATGACCGCATCGTTGGCGGTCGGGTCGGTGGCAAAGATCAGCAAACCCACCTTGCGCGGGCTGCCATTGCGCGGACCGTTGCCTTCCATGCCCACCACCGCATCGGTGATGCACAGGCGCGGGTTGACCAGGCTTGCCAGGTCGAACAGCATGCGCCCGAACTGGTACATGTCATTGAGGGTGGCGTGCAGTTCGCTTTTGACCAGCCCCGGGATGCAGCCAAAGAGGTTTTTGACCGCCCCGGTCAGGTGGGTCAGGGCGTGTGTTTTGAACTTCGCCAGGTCGATCACCCCGTCCGTTTCGATCACGCCTTTGGCAATCAGAAACTGCTTGATCAGCGTTCCTTCAGGGTTAAGCACCGTCTCGCCATGCACGAAATCCGCCAGCGGGACGCCCAGTTCATCCGCCGCACCTGCCATGCCGCAGGTGAGCATCGAGGCGATCGGTGGGCCGAAGGCAGGCGAGTCGCCGTAGGTCAGCTTTGCTCCAGCCGAAAGGAAAGCCCGCCCAACCGCGCTGAACACGGCATGGTGGGTGGTGGTGTTCTTGCCTGGCGGGTCACCGATCAACACATTGGGCTTGATCAGCAGGCTCTCACCGGGCTTAAAGAAGGCTTGCGCGCCGCCCAAAAGCGCCAGTCCGCGGGCAACCGCTGCGTCCAGTTCAGCCGGGTCATACGTTTTGCACCTGACCAGTGCGACGAGCGGTTTTTGTGGTGCTGTAAATAGTGTTTTATACATATAACCTACCAGTAATATAGTTTAAAAGTTTAAAGCTAAAAGTATCAGGCAAAAGAAGTATAAATCTTTAATCTAAAAGATAAAAAGAATAATAGCGGCTTTATGCTTGGGCCTTTAATCTTTAGAAATTGCCCGCTTTAAGCCTGGCCCTTTCAGCTTTCGACTTTGTTAGCTTTCAGCTTTCAGCTTTTTCCTTTTAGCTTATTATATCCACTGCAGGATCGGGATGAAGACGATCAGCGAGACAATGACGATCGCCCAGATGATGCCCACCGCGATCAGTTTGCTCTTCATGGTCTTCATGTCATACACCCAGAACGACATGGCAAAGAAGTGCAGGTAACCGATCAGGAAGATCAACCAGGGCACCCTTGCGTTCCACCAGGGGAATTCCCAGGTCAAGGCCCCAATCTTGTTGAGAATGATCTCGATCACCACGCAGAAGATCGAGCCGGCGATGGCAAAGAACCAGCGGTTGGGCAGCCCGAGGATCTTCGCTTTCTTTTCGGGCAGCAGCATTTTGCCCCAGATGATGCCGCTGATGGCGAACATAAAACATATTTCGATGTTCAGGCCGATCAGGATGAGGTATGCCGTTCCAGCCGGCGCACCCCACACTGGGGCGTAGCCGTTGAAATGGAACGCCACCGCGTTCCAGATCTCGTTGATCCAGTCCATGCCCCAGAATGCCAGGCCTGCCAGAACCAGGTTCCAGTTCTTCTTTTCCACCTCGACGGTGTAGATATAAAACAATAATGCCAGCAGCGGGATGACATACCACTTGAACTGGGTGACGTCCCTTAAGATCGCCAAAGCTTGTTGTGCACTTTCGGTCATGATGTTCTCCTTTTTTGATCAAATAATGTGAATTATGAACGGATGAAGTGGGGCATATCCGCCGGGATCTCAAAACTCATCTCCACCAGCCCCATGCATTCCCCGTTCTCAAACCAGGGGGCCTGGTAGATCAACTTGTGTTTGCCTTTCTTCTCGATCGTGTAGATGTTGCTGGTGCCTTTTTCGAGCATCTGCTGGATCATCCCTTGCGAATGGGGGTTGTGACAGTCCATCAGGCTGCTGCCGATCAAAGCACCGCCGCCCTCATCGGCAAAAGTCTGCCTGGACCTCTCATTCATCTCGATGATGATGCCCTGCCGGTCACAAACGGTGATGGCAGCGGGGAATTGTTCTGTCCATGGGTGTGTCATAAGCGCTCCTCAGGTGGTTGATGTCTGTCTGTATGAATTATAAGACCAGTTCAACCGGTTACCCGGAAACGGCGAATTGTTCATTAAATGGCATGGCTGTTTCTTCAGGTATAATACCCCAATAAGCCCGCGCTCACCTTTTCACAAACGGGTTTAATTATCAATACTACTGATTTATGAGAGGTTGCTGTGTTAAGACCAAATGACACTCAAGGCAAGCTGATCATCGTGGAAGGCATCGATGGCAGCGGTAAATCGACCCAGATCGACCTGCTGTTCAAGTGGCTGCAATCCCAGGGGCGGTCGGTCTACTTTTCCGAATGGAACTCTTCTGAGCTGGTAAAAAGCACCACCAAGGCAGCCAAAAAGGCTAAAACTTTCACCCCCACCACCTTCAGCGTGCTGGCATGCACCGATTTTGCTGACCGCTGGGAGAACAGCATCTACCCGCTGCTCAAGGCCGGTGTGATCGTCCTGGCGGACCGCTATGCCTACACCGCCTTTGCGCGCGATGTGGCCCGTGGGGTGGACCCGGCTTGGGTTCGCAGCATGTACTCCTTTGCCATCAAGCCCGATGCGGCGCTCTTCTTCCGTGTGCCATTGGAAGTGGCTGTCGGGCGCATCCTGGGGGCACGTGCTGAGCTGAAATACTACGAAGCCGGCATGGACATTGGCTTTTCAGACAATATCGTCGAGAGTTTTAAGATCTTCCAGGGCAAGATACTGGATGAATACAACAAGATGGTCGACGAATTTGGCTTGACTGTCATCGATGGCACCCAGTCCGTCCAGGCACAACAAAAGATCGTGCGCAGTATTGTCAAAAAGGTCCTCAAGGGCTGGGAAGGCCTGCCCAACCCGGATAAGAAAGACATCGGGGTGCAGAACCTTAACATTACCAAACACGATGCCGGTAAGGGCAAAGGAGATAAGAAATGAAAGAACCGATCTTTTATGGGGCAGGGTTTCCTTACCGCAAATTTGAGGGTCTGAGCGGCAAACTGATCGTCCTGGAAGGCACGGATGGCGTTGGACGCTCGACCCAGGTCAAGCTTTTACGGCGCTGGCTGGAAGAGGAAGGTTATGCCGTCTCCGATACCGGTCTCAGGCGTTCAGTATTGACCCAGGCGGGGTTGGACGAGGCCAAAAAGGGGCACACCCTTTCCCCGATCACGATGAGCCTTTTCTATGCCGCCGATTTTGCCGACCGCCTGGAAAACCAGATCATCCCGGCGCTGCAGGCGGGCTTTGTTGTCCTGTCCGATCGCTACTTCTACTCCACCATGGCCCGCGATACACTGCGCGGATGCCGCCCGGAGTGGGTGCGCAACCTGTATGGCATTGCCCTCAAACCGGACCTGGTGCTTTACATGAAAGCAGATGTCAAGGAGTTGGCCAAGCGCCTGATCCAGGGGCGCGGTTTGAACTACTGGGAAGCCGGCATGGACCTGCACCTGTCCAATAACCTTTATGATTCCTTTGTTAAATATCAATCCTGTGTGATCGAAGAGTTTGACAAACTGGCCCAGGAGTATAACTTCGTCACGGTGGATGCCAACCAACCGCCTGACCGGATCTTTGAAGACCTGAAGGAGCATATCAAGATGCTCCTGTATAACCGCCAGCCGAAGACCAAGCGGCCGAAGTAAGCCAGGCGGCCCGGTCTGTTAAACCAGGCGCTGCGGGTCGTCCCCAAAAGTGAATAGCGAGGAAAAATGGGACCTGTCACGATCGATCCTGTGAGTGTCTATGGCGCCCAGGTGCTCTTGAAGCATTTGAAAGCCATGGAAGCAGAATTGGAAGGGGTGATCAGCGGGGGGGATATCGAGTATGTGCACCGCTGCCGCGTCGCCTCCAGGCGTATGCGGGCGGCACTGGCCATGTTCAGCACCTGTTTCTCCAAAAAAGACCATGCAGCGCTTGAAAAAGAGATGCGCAAGGTGACGCGCAGCCTGGGCGAAGCCCGCGATACCGACGTGCAGATCGAATTGCTCAAATCGGTGCTTAAGGATTTCTCTGACCCGCGCCTCTCGCCGGGCATCCGCCGCCTGTTGCTGCGCCTCTCCCAGAGACGCCAGGCAGCGCAAGGCGATGTGGTACGTGCTGTGGAAGAACTTGCAGAGAGGGACGTGCTGCCAGCGGCGCGCGAAAAACTACAACCCCTGGTAGACCAGGCCAATGAGATCGACCTGCATGCTCCTGCCCTTTATGCCCTGGCATTCGACGCCATCAAGTCCCGGCTGGATGAGATGCTGGCATACGAGCCGTTCATCCATGACCCCGCCAACATCACCCAGCTGCACGCCATGCGCATCAGCGCCAAGCGCCTGCGCTACACCCTGGAAAACTTTGAGGCGCTCTATTCCGGCCAGGTCAAGGACACCCTGAACACGATGCGCGCTCTGCAGGACGCACTGGGGGCGGTACATGACCTGGATGTGTGGATCGCCTGGATCCCGCAGTTTATCCTTGAGGAACGCGAACGAATCCGGGCTTATTTTGGCAGTATTGGTCAGGACAAGCGCCTGCTGCCGGGACTGCAGGCCTTTTTGGTCTCACGCCGGCTGATGCGCGGCAAGGCGTATGATGACTTTCTTAAGCTATGGAAGAAGATCACCAAAGATGACGTATGGGAAGGTCTGCGCAGAGTGATCAGTGCGCCGGTCGACCTGTCAGGGACAATTGTAAGCAGCCCACCAGGAACCCCAACTGGTGGGCATGCATAAAACCAACCTCCAGGTGAACCCCTCCAGCTACTTCAGGTGGGAGCCTGCGCCTGGAGGGGTTTTGTTTTAAATTACCAGGCTGTTCTTAAACGTTAAGCTGCCGGTTTCCTGAAGGCAAGGATGGCAAACCATATGCTGAACAGGGCGTACAGCACAATGGAAACCCAGATCATGGCATTGGGGCTGGCGACCAGCATGTCAATGATCGCTGCCACCAGGCCGGTGACGCACATCACCAAACCGCCCCAGATGATGGCACGCACGCCATACGAATCGTCATCGCCTTTGCGCGCCAGCCACAGGATCACCCCGATGCCCAGGAATGCAGAACCCCAGAAGCGTGCAATGACGCTGGCCAGGTCGGTGGCGGTGACATCATGCCCGTGCATGTTCAGTCCGACACCGGGGATGATGAACCACAACAATCCATACAAAAACAGGAGAATCGCACCAACAATAAATAAAGTCTTGTGTTTGAACATAATATCCCTCCGATCTTGCTAAGAAGATCAAATAGTACGGCCCTTCCCGCAATCCGGATAAGCGCCGTTCGACCGATCTTTCTCCTGCGTTGGCGGCAATTATGATAAAAAGATGAGAAAGCATTAAGAAGTAATGATGTAATAAAGACAATAGCACGCAATTTCACAAAAGTCAAGTGAGTGTTTTGTGAAAACATGAATTTCCGGGTATCATTGGGAAGAAAGGATACAAAATGAGACGCGATCAGGATCATTTCAGGGGTTGTCTGTTGGCAGGGGCGGTTGGCGATGCATTGGGAGCGCCGGTGGAGTTTCTGCGCTATCACCAGATCATCCAGGAGTATGGTCCGGGTGGCATCCGTGATCTGCAGCCCGGCGCTAACGGGCTGGCGCTGATCACCGATGACACCCAGATGACACTCTTCACCGCCGAGGGCATCCTGCGGGC
>CAYSZB010000022.1:21695-33962 GCA_964435475.1 uncultured Anaerolineaceae bacterium
CGCTCAACAACAGCAAGGGCTGCGGTGGGGTGATGCGTATGGCACCCGCCGGGCTGGCATTATCCAGGGACAGGGTGTTCCTGATGGCGGCGGAGTTCGCCGCCCTAACCCATGGGCACCCCTCCGGTTACCTTTCCGCTGGCACTTTGGCCATGATCGTTTTCAACCTCGTCGAGGGTTATGAGCTATCCGCCGCGATAGAGGATGCCATGCAGGAACTGGCAATGCACAAGGACCACGAGGAGTGCACCGCCGTTTTAGAAAAGGCGCTCAGCCTCTTGGAAAGTGACCTACCCGACCAGCGGGCGATCCAGCAGATCGGCGAGGGCTGGGTGGGCGAAGAAGCCCTGGCGATCGCCGTGTATTGTGCCATGAAATACCCGCACGACCTGTCAAAGGCCTTGATCGCTGCGGTCAACCACGATGGCGACAGCGACAGCACCGGCGCCATCACCGGCAACATCCTGGGTGCGTACCTGGGGGTGGGGGCCATCCCGGGAGATTGGCTGGCAAAGCTGGAACTGCGCGAGGTCATCACCGAACTGGCGGATGACCTGCTGGTGAACTACCGCGAGGGGCATGACTGGTGGCAGAAGTACCCGGGGTATTGATCTTCTCCCTGGTGCACTTTCCTACTGGCATTGGGCAGGCTCAAAATACGCCTGGCAGGTCCCGTCCTGCACATAGATCAGCCCGGTCTGGTCTCGGTACAGCAGGTGGTATCCTGCGATCGTACCGGCATCGGCATCGCGATAGAAGGCCTGGCTGAGGGCGAACTGTTCGGGGTCATTGCCCACCGCGTTGGGGTTCAAATAGTCACGGATGCGCTGTTCGAGCAGCACTAAGACCTGGTAATTACCCTCTTCAATATACGGGTAGCTCAGCATTTCAAACAGCGTTTCCTTATACCAGCCTTCCGTTTCCGGCAGGTACAGCCGGTAGTCGTAATAGACATGCATCGCCTGCGGCACGACCGGTGCCAGAACCTCCATCGCCTGTTCATAAAAGACGATCGATGGGTGGTTCTCTTTGCGGAAGTATTGATCGTATCCCATCTTGATGGATTGAGCGCCAAATAATACCAGTTGCCCGCCAAATATGACCAGTAACAACACCCGAATGGCCCATTGACCGCGCGACCACTTGATATCTTTCCACTTTTCTGGCAATATCCAGGCGATATTTGAGAAGAGGGGGATGGCGACCGGCAGCCAGTACTGGAACTTGAAATGCGAGAAGGTCAGCAGGGTAAAGGTCAGTGGGATGAACCATGCCAGCGTCAGGGCATGCAGGAAGCGTCTTTCGCTTTTGACAATCCCCCAAATCGTCACACCGATGGCCGCCAGAAGGAAAACGGCCTCACCGTAGAACTCATGCATGGTCGGCCAGGAGGCGAGCAGTCCCTTGTCATACCGGATCTCATATCCCCCGGAGAGCAGGTCGGATTGCAGTTTGACGATCTCGAAATACTTTTGCCTGGTCCCCGGCGAAAAAAGGAACGGGTTGGAGATAAAAAATGAGGCTGCCATGATGGCAATGAACAGCAGCGAGATCCATATTGCCTTTTTCCAGGTCAATTTCTTCTCGACCAGTCCCCAGATCAGCGTCATGCCCACCGCCAGGAAGAAATATACCCCGACGATCTTGGTCGCAGCCAGCAGTCCGCACAGCGCGGCGGCGAACAAAAAGCGCCAACCAAAATGACGGTCATCCTTCCACAGGAAGTAGATGACCAGCGTGGAAAGCAGCAGTACCAGCCCATCCGGGTGCCACCAGAAACCGTTGCGCACCACCGCCGGGACAACCACCAGGAAGAGAGCCAGGATGATCGAGCGGTAGGTGCGAAAGCCGTCCTGCATCTTGACCAGGATCAGGATGCTGATCAGCATTGGCAGCACACTGATCATCTGCCTGAGGGTGAGCATCACCAGCGGCAGGTTCCCGATCTGCTCAGCCCACTCCAACGGTGCCAACACCAGGGCGGAAGGTGCAAAGAAGGGGAAACCGTAATAGTAGTACCCGTAAAAAACAAACCCCGCCACGAACCACTTCAGGTCCTCTTTGGGGCTGATCATGCGTTGGGCGATCGGCACGGCAATGCCCTCGTCCGGCTCGAACATCGACACCATGGCAATGTCATCGGACGCCCTGGCGTTGGGAAAACCAAAAAGGACAAAAGCGGTGACAAGGATCAGGAAAACAGAAATTGTAACAATTTTTTTCTGCATGTTTACGAGTTTACCATGATGAGCCGCCAATTGCCGCAGTCACCCGGGGAGAGGTCTGATGATCCGGTTATTCTTTGGTCAGAGCCTGCTTTTTCCGGGGGACCAACTCCCACCACAGGCGCGCCAATTGCCTGGCGGTCTTCCACAGGTGTTTAAAGTTGAAGAACTGCGATTTTCCGTAAGAGCGGTGATAATGGTTTACTGGGACTTCTGCAAAAACAAAGCCGGCATCCTGGAATTTCTTGACCATCTCAAGACAGATCGTACCGCTTTTGCTTTCCAGTTTGACCTGGTTAAAAATGTCCCGCCGGATCAGCCTGAAATCGCAATCCACATCCTTTAACTTAAAACCAAAGGCAAATTTGACGAAATAGTGATAGATGCGCCCGATGATCACGCGGAAGAGCGGGTCGTGGCGGGTGATCTTGTACCCGTTGACCACATCCACGCCCTCGGTCAACGCGTTGACAAGCTGGACCAGCTCAAGCGGGTTGTATTGTCCATCGCCATCGGTGTAAAATACCCAATCCTTGCTCGCCGCAGAAAACCCACTGCGCAACGCACATCCATAGCCCTGGTTCTTTTCATGGTGGATGACGTGCAACTCCGGGTATCGGCTTGCCATCTCATCCAGTACCGCACCGGTGAAATCCTTGCTGCCGTCGTTGGTAACAATGACTTCATAGTCATCCGTCACCTGCTGCAATGCCAGCAGTGCCGTGATGACCATCGATGGAATGGTGCCGCCATCGTTGTATGCCGGGAACACAGCGCTGATACTAGTGACTTTTCTTTTTTGCTCCATACTTTTCATCCATTTCGATCGTGATCGGTTCTTGCCTGCCGTTGTTATTATTCTATGACCTGTGAGTCATCCTTTTTCCCGGAAAAGCGCATTGTCTTGAACACAAATATCGAGTTGAGCACATAAGACAGCAGGGCAACCGGCACGGTGGTGATGGCTCCCGCCAGCACCATGTCCAACTTCAGCAACTCGAAACCCCGCAAGCCAAGCAGGTTGACCAGGTAGGTGATCCCATAGACCATGAAGAAGCGGAAGATCAGTTTATTGTCTTTGCTGTTGAATACGATCCTTCCTGTCGTGAAGAAGTTAAAGATGATGCCCAGAATGGTGGAGATGGTGACAGCGATCGCGTAATGGACGCCAACGAGGATCAGGACTGAGTACAGGACAAAGCTGAACAGGGTATTGATTGCACCAATGAACAGGAAGCGGATGAAACGGATGGACCAGGCACGCTGAATCCAGGCTGCCAACCGTTTAAGGAGTGGCAAATTTTTACCTTGCAGCCCCGTTGTCATGTCTTGGGTGCCTGTTGATTGATCTTGCCGGGTGATTTTCACGGTTAGGATATTATCATATTACTGGCTACTTTTCCGTGGCTGATCAAAGAGCAATCGTCCCGGGGTATTAAGCCTTTCCGCTTCAATGTATAGCCTGTTTCTGCAACCGGTATATGTCAATCCCGTCTTTTTGGTCGACCAGGGCATAATTTTCGCAAATATGGCGGATCGTTTTGTTCAAATATGATCCATCCTCGGGATACTCAGCCAGGCACTCCGTCTTGTTCCTGCCATCAATGAAAGGATAATCAGGGTTGTCCAGGTCTAAAATGAATAATGGCGGTTTGGTGGTTATGTCACGGTAAAAGATCTCCTGGGCTTCTGCTTTGAAAGGTGAGGTAAAGTACAAAGGGTCCACGTATGAGAAGCGTGAGGGGGCGGAAAGCCCGGCCAGGTAATTGATCCCCGATTCCATGGACCAAACCACCAGGGTATCTTCCCCTGTTGAATTATCCTTGATATATTGAATAGCCTCGCGGTACGGGTTGTATGCATAAGGCCCGCCCACGCCCCTGGCGATCTTTTGCACCGGTTTGATCGCGGCCCAGGTGAACAGCCCAATGAGGATGATTGCGGTGATTATCTTCCCTGTTTTCCCGGTGAACCGCCCAACCAACAGTGTACAGGTGCCCAGGAATAAGAGGAATATCGCCGGGAAGAGTGTGATGAAGTAATGGGGATAATTGCGCCCTGAAGTGGAGATCAACACCAGGGCGATCGGCAGGTTGATGATCCCTAAAATGAATGCCTCCGGTAGCTGCCCGTGATCGGCTTTTATTTCTTTCTGCCGGTCTGCTTCCGTCTTCATTCCCAAGCGACCGATCCTTCCCCGGACCGCTGGCAGCAAAAAGAGGAAGAGAAGGAAACATAACATTGCCAGGATCAAAACTGCGCTTTCAACCAATCCCAGCCCGGGGTTGTTCATCGGCAGGAACTGTTCGACAACCAGCAAACCAAGAAAGCTGACTGCCAGCGCAAGCACCAGGTACCGTGCGAATTTGGTCTTGAAGAACCTGCCCAACTTTGCCCAGTTAAGAATCACCAGAAGAAACAGCCCACATACCCAGGCTAATAGAAGAAGCCCAAAAAAAGGGTATTGCAGGTTGTTCTTGATGCCTTCAAAAAGAGAATAAAGCCTTTCTGTCATACCGATATCGGAATAGGCAAAGTTAAATCCGTAGGCGGTATTCCACCATGCTTCGAGAGCCCCGGATATGGCCATCACAACAACCACCAGCAGGTTCGTTGCCAGGAAACCGCAAGCCATCCATAAAAGATACAGCCAATTTTCCCGTTTTTTCTTCAGGAGAGCCTCGAAAATCAGGAAAATGGAAATCGCTGCTGCCACGTCAATGTAAGTCTGTTTAAAATTGAATGAAAAGCCGGCTGATATCCCGATCAGGCAGTACAAAAACCAGTGATCCTTCCACTTGCGTCTTCCCAGGAACAGGAATACCATCAGGGCTTGAAACAGAAGCATGTACTCTTCGGTAAAATTCCCGCTGATGAATTGAAAGGTCGCCAGGAAAGCTGCGGCAGTGACCAGGAAACCTGGCAGGGGTTTCAATGCCCGCCTGGCAGTCAGGTAGCCCAGCAGCAGGGTGAGGAACAGGAAGGCGACTTCCAGTCCCCACACCCCCCAGGGTGATCCGCCGCCCAGCAGTAATCCCAGTGCGTTAACGAAGAAGATGAAAGGCGGCTTATGCTCCCAAACATCAACATAGATTGTTTTGCCCTTGACCAGTTCGGAACCCAGGTACAGGTATATGCCTGAATCGCGGTGCGGGATCTCCATTGCATACGGGTAAAAATATAGTGCCGCCAGGCATACGATTACCAATAGCAGCAGCAATAATATGGTGTCAGAAAAGCTAATTTTTGTCTTCATTAATAATACCCGGTGGTCAAAATTTTTTATTGAAGGTGATCCCACAAAGAGAAAGGTTCATCTCCCTCGTCACCTTTGCCAGGTGAATTCATCCAGGTGCTTCCCGGTCAGAATCATTTTATCATCAATCAATTTCGCGGAGAGCCGAGGTCGGTTGTGTCCATGCAATTGTTTGATGTCAAAATGCTCCCGCTCAAACGGGTCGCGAAAATTAATTCAATGGTATGATTTAATCCTTGAGGGTTGGTTCGCAGAGCTTTCTGCGCCAAAGGATCAACCCGACAGAATTTTGGAGAATCATGTTCAATAAATCAGCTTTCCAACATAAAAAGGTGCTCATCACTGGCGGGCTTGGTTTCATCGGCTCCAATCTGGCCATCCGCCTGGTCTCCCTGGGTGCTGATGTGACCCTGGTCGACAGCCTGATCCCCCAATACGGCGGCAACCTCTGGAATATTGAGCCCATTAAAGACAAGGTCAAAGTCAATATCTCTGATGTCAGGGATCAGTATTCAATGAAGTACCTGGTCGAGGGACAGGATTATATGTTCAACCTGGCTGGTCAGACGAGCCACCTTGATTCAATGGAAGACCCCGAAGCTGACCTGGAGATCAATGCCCATGCCCAGTTAAAAATACTGGAGGTCTGCCGCCACTACAACCCTACAATCAAGCTGGTATTTGCCAGTACACGCCAGGTTTATGGCAAACCGGCTTACATCCCGGTGGACGAGATACACCCGGTCAACCCCATCGACATCAATGGCATCAATAAACTGGCCGGTGAACAGTACCACCTGGTCTATAACAATGTCTACGGCGTCCGCGCTTCCATTTTGCGCCTGACCAATACCTACGGTCCCCGCATGCGCGTCAAGGATTCCCGCCAGACCTTCCTGGGCATCTGGCTCCGTCGTTTGTTGGAAGGCCAACCGATCACCATCTTCGGCGATGGCAGCCAGATCCGCGATTACAACTATATCGACGACGTGGTTGACGCACTCTTGCTGGCGGCACTATCTGAGAAAGCCAACGGTGAGATCTATAACCTGGGCTCGGATGAAACCCATACGCTTACCGCAACAGCTGAGACCATGCTCAAACTGGCAGGGGAGGGAAGTTTTCAGTATATACCATTCCCGGAGAACCGTAAGGTCATTGACATCGGGGATTATTGTGGCACATACCAGAAGATCAACCGGCACCTGGGCTGGTCACCAAAGGTCTCTCTGGAGCAAGGCCTCCGGGCAACGATAGCCTATTACCGGGCATTTCACCAAAACTACTGGTAGGATACCCATGGATACTTCATTTATACCTTTTGCCAACCCCCTGGCGCAGTACCAGGCACACCAGCCGGAAATCCAGCGTGCCATGAATGATGTCCTGGACGGTGGGCGCTACATCCTGGGCCAGAGTGTGCGTGAATTTGAGGAAGCGTTTGCCGGGTATATAGGCACTGCCGCCTGCATCGGCGTCAACAGCGGCACAGATGCGCTGATCCTGGCACTCAAGGCACTGGGAATAGGCCCGGGTGATGAGGTCATCACGGTATCGCACACTGCGGTAGCAACCGTCGCCGCCATTGAACTGGCCGGTGCAACCCCGGTTCTGGCGGATGTTGACCCCATAACCCGCTGTATGGACCCGGCCTGCTTATCATCTTTGATTACTGGAAGAACAAAAGCCATCATCCCGGTTCATCTATATGGACAACCGGCAGACATGGCCGCGATCTTATCCATCGCCAGGAAAAACCACCTCCGGGTCATTGAAGACTGTGCCCAGGCACACGGCGCAGCGATCGACGGTAAAAAGGTGGGCACCTTCGGGGATATTGGCTGTTTCAGTTTTTATCCCACCAAGAACCTGGGCGCAATTGGCGATGGGGGGGCGGTTGTGACAAATTCACTCGATCTGGCTGATCGATTAAGTTGGCTCAGGGAATACGGTTGGAAGGAACGCTATATCAGCCATTTCCCCGGCATGAACACGCGCCTTGATGAACTTCAATCGGCAGTACTCAAGGTCAAACTCAAATACCTGGATGCGGATAATGACCGCCGCATCGCAATTGCCGATCACTATCGCCGGGAGTTGACAGGCTCGTCCTTGTCATTGCCTGGGCAGGTCGCCAATACCAGGCATGTCATGCACCTCTTTGTCGTGGAGCACGACAGGCGTGACCTGCTGCAGCAGTATTTATCTGAAAACGGTATCGGCTCAGGCATCCATTACCCGCAGGCGGTCCACCAGCAGCCTGCCTATAAGGACAGGCTGACCGGGTGCCAGGGCCTGCCGGTCACCGAAAGGTTAGTCAAGCGCATTCTCAGCCTTCCCATTTACCCGCAACTGCAACCGGGCGAGGTGACGCGGGTTTGTGAGACTATTAAACGCTGGCAACCCTGAACTGCGGGTGGATGTCATGAACATTGAAGAAAAAGAGTTTCCCTGCCCTTCGGTTTGACAGTGATGGCGGTCGCCAGGAAACCTGCCCCCCCCTTCTTAACGTCTCTCTCCTAAAATTCTTGTGTCACGATTGCTGTGAAAGAACTGCTCTCCCGGGGTAATGCTGCACATAACAGGTTGTTGAATTGACAGGTGTACGCTTATAGTAAAATACACCACATATGACAAATACCACCGGAGTTCCATGACTCGACCAATTTCCTCAGCCCGCGCTGATTTTCCCATCCTGCAGACGACCGTCAACAACCACCCGCTGGTCTACCTGGATAACGGCGCCACCTCGCAAAAGCCGCAAGTCGTGATCGATGCACTGGTGGACTACTACACCCGTGTCAACAGTAACATCCACCGCGGCAACCACTCGCTTTCCATGCTGGCGACCGGGATGCATGAGAGCGCGCGCAAAAAGGTGCAGGCCTTCATCAACGCTGCCCATGACCACGAGATCATCTTCACCCGCGGCACCACTGAGTCGATCAACCTGGTTGCCTTTTCCTTCGGCGAAGCATTCGTTCAACCGGGCGACGAGGTCATCGTCTCCCAGCTCGAACACCACTCCAACTTTGTCCCCTGGCAGTTGATGTGCCAGCGCCGGGGTGCCACCTTCAAAGTGCTGCCATTTGACAGCAACGGCGAGCTGGACCTGGACGCCTTTGCCCGCCTGCTCACCAACCGGACGCGCATCGTCGCTCTCAACCACGTCTCCAATTCGCTGGGCACGGTCAACCCGCTCGAAAAGATCATCCCCATGGCACACGCTGCTGGCGCAGCAGTGCTGGTGGATGCCGCCCAGTCTGTGCAGCACATTGCGCACGACGTGCAGGCGCTGGACTGTGACTTCTATGCCTTCTCCGGGCATAAGATGTATGGCCCGACCGGCATCGGCGTTCTATACGGTAAAGAGAGCTGGCTGCAGAAGATGCCACCCTACCAGTCCGGTGGCGAGATGATCGAGCAGGTCACAGCAGAAAAGACCACCTTCAACACCCTGCCCTTCAAATTCGAAGCCGGCACCCCCAACATTGAGGGACCCATCGGCCTGGCGGCAGCCATCGACTACCTCAACCAGTTCGATCCCGCAGAACTGATGGCATACGAAGACGAACTTCTGGACTATGGCGTCGAACGCCTGGGGTCCATTCCCGGGCTGACCCTCTACGGCAACCCCGGGCGCCGCTCGGCGATCCTGCCCTTCAACCTGCAGGGCGTGCACCACTTCGATGTCGGCACCATGCTCGACACCTACGGCATCGCCGTCCGCACCGGGCAGCACTGCACCCAACCCATCATGGACCAGTTGGGCATCAGCGGCACGGTGCGTGCCTCCCTGGCGCTTTACAACACCAAAGATGATATCGACGCCCTGGTCAATGGGCTCTTACGCATCAAGAAACTACTTAAGGTTTAACCATGACAAGCATCCAGGAAAAACAACAACAGATCATCGACGACTTCGCCCTGTTGGGTGAATGGGATGAAAAATATGCCTACCTCATCGAATTGGGTCAGGCCATGCCCGAAATGCCGCCTGAACTGAAGACCGAAGAGAACCTCGTGCGCGGCTGCCAGTCGAATGTCTGGTTCCACAGCACCTGCCGGGATGGCATCTTCCACCTGGATGCCGACAGTGACGCCATGATCGTCAAGGGCATAGCCGCCCTGCTGGTCAGCGTCTTTTCAAACCAACCCGCCAGCCTGGTGCGTGAGGCGGATCTCTCCTTCATTGACACCATCGGCATGTGGAAGAACCTCTCCTCCAGCCGCAACAACGGGCTGATGTCCATGCTCGAACACCTGCGCAAGGCGGCGAACGACTGTGCAGGGACTGCAGAACCCGCATGACCGACCTCAGTTACCGCATGCTCTTCATCGGCGGCGCCCCGGCTGGGCTTTTGGGGCTGGAGGAGCTTTTTTCTGAACTGTATACTGAAGGCCTGACCCCCCAGGGCGTTGATCTGGACGAACGCCTGGTCAGGGGCGTCAAAAAGCACAATTTCGTCCCCAAACCAGCCATCCCCGACTACCTGGCAGCCCTGAAGGCCGAGTATCTCAAGTACTACAGCGCCAAAAAAGCCGGCCGGGCGGTGGTGGCACGCGATTACGGGATGTGGCAGGGTCACAAGCGCGAAAGCATCCCCTGGTTCCCCACGGTATCGTCCGAACTGTGCAATGGCTGCGGCAAATGCTTTGACCTGTGCGCCCACGAAGTGTATGCCAAAGGTGAGGACGGCAAGGTGATCGTCGTCGAGCCTTTCCTGTGCATTGTGGGCTGTTGCTTCTGCAAGAGCGTCTGCGAACCGCATGCCCTCCTCTTCCCCACCCAGGATTTATTGAACAGCTACCGCCCGAAGGCATGATCTTATTCGGTTGACGTTAGTGCTTCCAGGATGTCATCCGCCCGGTAGACCCGATTTCGGGTATGACCGGTGATTTCCCTGATGATCCCCTTTTTGATCAGCTTTTCGATATAACGCCTGGCTGAGAGGTAGGGCACCCCAAGAGCACTTTCCAATTGGTGTATGGTCAGGATGGGTCGTTCAAACAGGGCGTCCAGGGCTTCCAGTAGGCGACCCCCTGCCCTTTCACTGCTGAGAAGTTCTCTATAATGGTTCCTCAATGTGCCCAACCGCTCGATACGCCTGGTCGCATCCATCGATTGGCTGCTGACCCCCCTTAAAAAGAAACGCAGCCACTTTTCCCAAGCACCCTGTTGACTGACTGCCAGCAGGTTATCATAATACTCCAGGCGGTGAGTTTCAAAGAAAGCGCTCAAATAGAGCAGGGGGTGGGATATCAAACCCCATTCAATGAGCAGCAAGGTGACCAGCAGACGGCCCAAACGACCATTGCCATCCAGGAAGGGGTGGATCGCCTCAAACTGGTAGTGGATCAAGCCTGCCTGGACCAGTTTTGGTAGATCTGAAGCTGAATGGATAAAATTTTCCAGTTCTGCCAGGGCAATATGCATCTCATCGACTGGTGGAGGAACCAGTGTGGCGCTGTTGATCGTGCTGCCTGCCGGACCGATCCAGTTTTGACTGCGTCGGAACTCACCTGGTGTCAGGTACTCCCCACGAACGCCTTCCATGAGTTTTCCGTGTATTTCCCGCATCAAACGCAGGCTGATCGGCAGGGTACTAAGCCTCTCAAGCCCGTAGTTCAGCGTCTTGGAGTAGTTCTGCACTTCCCTGACATCCGTGGCATCTTCAAGGAAAGACAGTTGCCTTGCTTCAAAGTGGTACAGGTCCTCCAGGGAAGCCCGCGTGCCTTCAATGCGCGAAGAAAGCACAGCCTCGCGGTGGATGAATGGCTGAATAAGGATATATGGTGATGGCAGGGTGTCCGCAAGGCTGGCAAGGTAACCCAACTGCCGCTCGGCTTCGCTCAATGCGTTGAGCATCTCACCAGACCAATGAATGGCGGGTGGGAGCGGGTCGGGCACGAATGCCCAATAGCCATTTGGTGTGTAAATTACCCGCCCGGGAGCCTTATTTGAGAAGTTCTTAGGGTCCATTTTGGTGCCTTGTGATAATAAATTAGATCTATATTATCACTTTAAGCCTAAAGTGTAAATAAGGACTGGCCTTATTATCACTTTGGTGATTTAACAGCTGACAGTGGTCAAAAGAGAGACTATGTTTTAGGAAAGATACGACAACCGGGTCTTTTCCTCCATTTGCCCAATTCCCCCATCCCCGTTACAATAAGCCCCATGGAAAACACACAAAAACCGCAAATCTTACTCACCAACGACGATGGCATCCACTCCCCCGGGCTGTGGGCCGCGGCGGAGGTGCTTGAAACGCTGGGTTTCGTGCATGTGGTAGCGCCGCGCGAACAGTACACCAGCACCGGGCGCAGCCTGCCGCACACCTCGGACGGCATCATCGAGCCGCGCACCCTGATCGTCAAGGGCAAACAGTGGACCGTCTATGCCGTGGGTGGCTCACCCGCCCAGACCGTCCTGCACGGCGTGCTGGAGATCATCAAAGCCAAGCCGGCCCTGGTCGTCTCGGGTATCAACTACGGTGAGAACGTCGCCTCGGGCGTGACCGTCTCGGGCACCATCGG
Organism: uncultured Anaerolineaceae bacterium; assembly: GCA_964435475.1. Taxonomy (GTDB): domain Bacteria; phylum Chloroflexota; class Anaerolineae; order Anaerolineales; family Anaerolineaceae; genus CAYSZB01. The sequence goes on from CAYSZB010000022.1 coordinate 33,717, forward strand.
TGCGGCGCTCGAAGCCGCCACCCTCGGCATCCCGGCGCTGGCCATGTCCCTGCAGACCCTGCCCAAGGACCATTTTTCGCTCTCCCCCGAGGTGGATTTCACCACCGCCGCCTATTTCACCGGGCTATTTGCTGAAAAGATGCTTAAAACCCGCCTGCCCTTTGACGTGGATGTGCTCAAAGTGGACGTCCCGACCAACGCAACGCCAGCAACACCGTGGAAGGTGACCAGGCAGTCACGTGAGCG